>JAMDCU010000146.1 GCA_023489485.1 Chloroflexota bacterium | reverse complement strand
GCCTGCAGCATCCACCGACGCCAACAAGGCTCTCGTTCGCCAGTACTATGAGCAAGTCCTGAATGCGGGCCAGTTCAGTGCGGTAGGACAATTTGTCTCTCCCAGCTACAAGCGTTATCTCTCGGCGACTGGCGCGCCGCTCACGGCCGACCAACAGAGCAAGCGACTGGCCGGACTGCGAGCGGCTTTCCCTGATTTAAAGTTCACGATTGACGATATGACCGCCGAAGGCGACCGTGTGGCGATCCGAGCGACAATGCGGGGGACGCACAATGGCGCATTTCAAGGCCTGCAGCCAACCGGTAAATCGGTGACCGTCGCCGCCATCGAGACCACGCGTCTCGAAAACGGCAAAATTGCCGAACACTGGGGGGAGCCGATAACTTGGATCTGCTGCAGCAACTGGGTGCGGTCGTATCACCTGAACCGGCCAAGTAAGGAGCAGAGAACGATTGAGTGAATATCACCACCCGTCAGGTGAAGGGAGCCTAGTTCACCATGCAGATGGACGCCTCCCCCTGTTTACCTAGCGGCCGCTGCGGTACCGGCCAACACGGGCAACCGGAGTACTCGGCTTTCCATTTCCTCGGTCCACCTGAACTCTGTGCTCCTCAGGTCCATGCAACTTGATAGTGGGATAGAGGGAAAGCCCCTTGCTCTCGATCAATCGCAGATCGGGGAAACGGTGAGTCAGGGACTGTAGCGCAAGCCGTGGTACCCCAAGGGATCCTGGCTCGCTCCCGAGGGAATCCTGAACACGAAACAGCCGCCGCGAGGTTCGCGGCGGCTGTTTGCATTTACATCCGTTGTCCTTATTGCGCTATGGTGATCGTTCCTTTCATGCCCGAATCGTCATGCAGAATACAATGATACGCCAGGTCCCCCGGAGTGTTGCCGATCTTGAGAGAGAAGCTGTGGGCGCCCGGGGCGTGCGGGTCGATGATCCCCGAGCTGTAGACCCCCTTGTTCGTCAGCGGCTGGTCCGCATTCTGGGGCGCGCCCACCGCGGGGTTGACGAGCAAGAGCGGCGGCCCGTTCGGCTGCGGCTGGGGGGAAATCATCGCCGGTTCGGTCGCTCCGTTCAGGAAAGTAATGGTGTGCGGAGCGATATCTCCTTGCCCCAGAACCCACGTGACCGTATCCCCGGGACGGGCCGTGAGCTTGTTCGGGTAATAGTCCTCGAGGTCAATGGGTCCCTGCGAGTATCCGGTCACGACGAAATGGGTCGTCGTCCCATCCGGATTCTTCTGGTCTGGCTTGATCTGCGCTTGAGCAGCTTGGACGGCCGCCGGGACTTGGGCCTTGAGCGCGGCCAGTTCCTTCTTGCCCTCCGCATCGTCCGCCGCTTGCGACGGAATCGCCACGCTGGCATCTTCCACGACCACCGTGCCGTTCATCTTTTCTTCTCCGTGCACGATGCAGGTATACGGGTAGCTCCCCGCCTTGGTGAACGTGAGCTTGAACTCTTGAGCCTGCCCCGGGTCCCGACTCATCACGCCGGAATTGGCAAAGCTCGAGCCGTCGTATTGCCCATCCTTGGGCATCTGCGGGAACGCGACCTGGGGGTTGAACATCATCGCGCCCGGAGGGGCCTTGGGCACAGGTTGAAGGAGAGCCGGGGCTTGTTCTCCGGCGAGAAAGGTGACGGTGTGGAGCTCGCTGGTATTCAATTTCCAAACGACCGTGTCGCCGACATGAACGCGAATCGTCGAAGGAAAGTAGGCCTCGATGTCGGCCGCATTCGCGTTATCATGTCCCCCTACCAGGACGGTAAAGGATTGCGGGCTCGCACTGGATGCTTGCGTCGCGGCGGGCGCCAGAGTCGGAGCCTGGGCGGGCGCTCCGGTAGACGCGTTCGAGGGAGCACAAGCGGCGAGCACCAAGACCAAGAATGCTGAAGCGAGCACTAGTCCAGCGTATAAGCGGTTCATTTTTCTTCTCCTCTTTGGGGTGAGCGTAAGTATCACCAGCCTGCATCCGGGCTGATGTTCGGTTTGATATTCTGATTGAGATGGAACAAGTTGTCCGGATCGTACCTGTTCTTGAGGGCAACCAGTCGGTCGTAGTTTGCCCCATAGGCACTGCGAACGCGGGCACTACCTTCCTCGCTCATAAAATTGACGTAGGTCTCCTTTAACTCGAAAGGCCGCAGCGCGTCAGTGGAGGTGCGCAACCACTGGCGGTGTCTCGCCGCATCCCCGTCCTCCCAGGCGGCGATGTGCACGGGCACATAGCATTCCTTGCGCACCGGAAAGGCAGTCGCATGGGGTGCGATGCGGGTCGCCACTCCATGCAGATGCTGAATCAAAGTTACCGAAAACGGACTCGTCCCCGCCGACGCGTTCTCGACGAGAATGTCGATCACCTCATCCTTTAATTCCGGGACCGTGTTTCCTTTTTCAGCATAGTACCGCCCGGCGGGATTGGCGGCATCGATCAAGGAGATCGCTTCGAGATAGCTCATGGGACGAAGCAGGTCGACCACGGGAGGACCCCAGCGGCGGATGGGTTTAACGATGCGTTCGCCTTCTTGCAGCTCGCCCGCATAGCAAAGGATGAAGGCAATCGCGCGTTCCCCTTCCGGAGTCGTGAGCAGAGCGGCATAGGCGGTCAATTCATCGGGTGCGGTGGCCGTATAATCCCTGTAGAACCGCAAAGCCTTTCGCGCTTGGGCCATCGGGTGTATGACCATTCCGGCAAGAACCGGCCCAACATCATGCAACCGATAATGAAAGTTGGTCACGATGCCGAAATTGCCCCCTCCCCCGCGCAACCCCCAGAACAGGTCGGGGTTTTCATCAGGATCGGCGCGCCGCAGCACGCCATCCGGCGTGATCACTTCGAACGCCGACACGTTATCACACGTCAGGCCGTACTGGGCCGCGAGCCAGCCGATTCCACCTCCCAAGGTGAGCCCGGCAATGCCGGTATCCGAGACGATACCTGTCGTCGTCGCTAAACCATATCGCTGGGTTTCTTGGATCAGTTCACCCAGGGTGAGTCCAGCCTGAGCTTGCGCAGTGGAGGTTTCCGGGTCCACTCGGATGCTTTTCATCGGCGAGAGGTCAATGACCAAGCCGCCTTCGGAGGTCGAGAAACCCGCCGTGCTATGCCCGCCGCCTCGGACCGCGATGGGCCAGTCCCGGCGCCGGGCGAATTCGATCGCACGCTGGACATCATTCGCATCTGCGCAGCGGACAATGCCGGCCGGACGACGATCAATCGCTCCGTTCCACACGCGGCGAGCTTGCTCGTAGGCGGTGTCTCCCGGAAAAACCAGCTCACCTTGCAGGACTTGGCGCAGTTTGGCCAGGTCGCTATCGCCAATCTGAATGTCTGCCATCTGTGAGGCAATCAACTTTTCAACTCCCATCCGTTTGGACCAGTGGGGTCCTAGACCTCACTGGTCTCTTTCTGATCGGCCTTGGTTACAGGGCCATGCCATAGAGGCGGTAAGGATCAGTCGTTCACTGTCTCTTGCCTAGTCAGTGCGGGACGGGCTGGTCAAGAATCCAATGAGAAAGAGCCCCGCGACGAGTAGACCGGTTCCGATAACCCGAATGATCTGCCGCGCGATCTCGAAATTGGGCTCGCTCGGATCACTGAAATTCACGCTGAGGAAGACGCCGAACGTGAACATGAGACCCAGGGTAATGAGAAGGATGCCTACCTGTCCAATAACTATAGTCCGGGAAGGACCGACGGGCTTGGGCCGGGGACGGTGTGCAGGGACCAGTTTTGCAGGCTCCAGTCGGGTCGCGGCACTGCCATTTACGTCGGAACGGTCCCGTGGCAAGTTGTTCATTCCTTCCGTGGGCACGGGCTCGGCAGGTTCGAAGGTTGATCCTGTTAGTCGACTCATCTGGTTTCCTCCGGCAAGGTCAGTCCTATGACGTCTCGTGGCCACAATAAGGGGGCCTGACCGAATAGAGCGCGTGAGCAGCTGCAAAATACTTGTCAAACATTTCACCAATATTTGCGCTCAGAGGACGGTCAAGCTCCGGCACTGCCGCGGGCACCGATGCGGCCGCTGGACTCGGCCTAGCTCCATGTGATGTGGAGAGACATGCGCGTAAACAAAGCGAATGCAAAAGATATCACCGCAGGATAGAAGGGCATCTTGCGAACAGGCCGTGAATCCCCGTTCGTTGCCTGGTCAGCCACATGCAGCCTTTTCATATCTCGCTGGATATCCTCGCGCCGGTATTGTTCTGAGCAGACTTGTCCCCAACTTATCATTTCTGACCTCCCGGATCAGTTCATAACGTTTGTGTTTCTTGATGCACAGTCTAGCACAGTAGTGCCCTTGAAGTAAGGACAAAAGGGATAGGAAAAGAGATAATAAAAGGGATAACGAGGAGCAGATTGACGCGACTAGTGCTCTCTCCTCCGCCGAGGCTCAACTCTCCTTTGGCGCTCGGCTGCGTCCACAGCGTCGCGCCTTGGATTTCACTCAAGCACAGGGGCCCTTGCGTTCGTCAAGCAAAAGTGATAGCATCTGGCGTTATGGGGCAGGCGCGCCTCGGCCCCGCACAGAGCGGTGCGGGAGCGGCGGCCCTCGGCAAAGCGGCGAGCCTCATTTCGCTTGAGAAAAGATATGCGCAAGCAAGCTCGAGGCGGGGGTCGCGAGATAGATAGCTTGACGGCGTACAAGCCCCACTCTCCTCGTGGGCGAATCGGTTTAGTGAATTTTCCTCATATCCTCCTCGGCATCGGCGAGCCCGTTTGCTTTGCTTATTGCCCTCAAGTGATGTGTTCTTCCCTTCTGCACCGGCAATCATGCTTTTCGTTCTCACATTGCGGCCTGGCAAACATCCTTCTCTAGAGGGGAGACAAAACGGATACGAAAAGGCGGAAACAACCATGGGGACCGGCTCCTTCTCCTTGCCAGACACACCAACTTCCTTCGGCGCATGGATGCGACAACAGCGCCGCAAGCTCGATTTGACCCAGGCCCAACTCGCCCACCAAGCGGGCTGTGCCCGCGTCACCATTCGGAAACTTGAAGCAGAGGAAATGCGGCCTTCCCGGCAACTGGCCCAAGTCATCGCGGAGGCTCTGGGCATTCCCGCTGCCGAGCGGGAGGCCTTTGTTCGTCTGGCTAGAGCCTCCGGGACCACCGAGGAGTGGACACAGCTCCAAGCGTCTGCCCCCACCCTTTCGGTCAAACACAATTTGCCTTTGCAGCTAACGAGTTTCGTTGGGCGGCAGGAGGAGATCGCAGAGGTTCGTCACTTGATTGCGGGCGGCCGGCTCTTGACGCTCACCGGTCCGGGCGGCATTGGCAAGACCCGTCTCGCTTTGCAGGTCGCGAACGAAATGCTGGACAATTACCAAGACGGCGTCTGGTGGGTTGATCTCGCCCCATTGGCCGATCCCACTCTCGTGCCTCAAGAGGTGGCATCTGTCCTCGGCGTACGCGAGTTACAAGGACGCTCACTCGTGGAAACGCTCATGAGCCACCTCTCCAACAAGAGAGCGCTGCTCGTACTCGACAATTGTGAGCACATGGTCTCGGCCGTGGGCAGCCTTGCGACGGCTTTGCTTCAGAGAGCTCAGCACCTGTGCATTCTGGCGACGAGTCGAGAGAGTCTACGAGTCGCCGGTGAGAGGACATGGAGAGTGCCTTCGCTCTCCGTCCCAACCCCCGCGCTGCTGGAATCAAAAGAGGAGACAGGAGATGAGAACGCACTGAACATCCTGTCGCGGTACGAGAGCGTGGCTCTTTTCACGCAGCGCGCGAGCATGGCTCTGCGGACTTTCACTTGGTCCCGAGAAAACGCGCGCTCGGTCGTGCAGGTCTGCAGGCGCCTGGATGGCATTCCCCTCGCGATTGAGCTCGCTGCCGCCAGGACCAAGGTGTTATCCGTGCAACAAATCGCAGATCGGCTGGATGATTCTTTCGCCTTACTCACCGGGGGCAGTCGGACCGACGTGCCCCATCACCAGACGCTGCGCAGCGCGATGGACTGGAGCTACCAGCTCTTATCAGAGAAGGAGCAAATCCTTTTATGCCGGTTATCCGTTTTTGCAGGCGGGTTCACTCCGGACGCGGCGGAGGAGGTGTGCGCAGATCATGCTCTCGCACAGAATGAAATCCTCGATCTACTTTCCTCGCTCCATGACAAGTCACTGGTCGAAGTCGAACAGATGCAGCAGGTGACGCGCGGCTATTTGCTTGAAACCGTGCGGCACTATGCGGCGGAGAAATCAGCAGAGAAGGGGGAGACCGAGCGCCTGCGGGGCCAGCACCTGGATTTTTACATGAGGATGGCCGAGCAGGCCGAGCCCAAACTGCAGACCGCCGAACAATCTAGGTGGCTCGCCCGGTTAGACGTCGAAGCGGACAACCTGCGAGGGGCATTGGGCTGGTCGCTTCGGCACGGCAACGAAAACGGCGAGGACCTTGTGGAAAAGGGGGTGCGTCTTGCCGGAGCGCTGTGGCAGTTCTGGCTGGTCCGCGGCCATATGAAAGAGGGACGACGATGGCTGGCGTTGGCGGTCGAGCACAGCTCCGGTAATAAGCTTGCAGCCGGGCGCGCCCGAGCAAAGGCCCTGGTCATGGCCGTCTGCCTGGCCGACTTTCACGGAGATCTGTCCTCGAACATTCCGTTGTGCCAAGAGGCTTTGGAAATTGCCCGGCGCCTGGGCGACCAACAGATCATCGCGACGGCTCTCATGTTCTTGGGCGACTATCAGGCAAGGTACGAGTACAGCTGGCCGAGGACCTCCGCGGATCTGACAGAGGCTCTGAGTCTGGCCCGGCAGTTGGGAGACAACTGGTTGACTAGCCTTGCGTTGGAACTTTCTGGAAGCGCAGCACGCTCCCGGGGGGACCTGAGAACCGCCAAGTCGCTCTTTGAGGAGAGTTTGGCGCAGAGTCGAGAGGTCGGAGACCCGTGGCTTATCTCAGGTATTCTTGACAACCTAGGCAGCCTAGAGGCCATGGGGGGCAATTACGAGCGCGCTGCTCTGCTCTACGATGAGGGTTTAAAACTGCGACGCGAATTAAGAGATTCCGGCGGGGTAGCCGGATTCTTGAACGATATGGGCCAAATGGCTCGCTACCAGCAGGACTATGCTCGCGCCGCGCAGTACTTGGACGAGAGCCTGGCGCTCTTTAAAGAAAATGGGCAGAAAGAGAGCACCGGAATCGTTCTGCGTAATCTCGCGTGGGTGGTTCGACACCAGGGCGACCTAGATCGAGCCAGAGCGCTCTTCCGGGCAAGTCTCTCTATTTTTCGGGAGCTTGAGAACATGGAGGGGATCGTCTATTCCCTGGCCGGCATGGCCGTCGTCACCTGTGACAAGGGGCAAGCTCATGACGCGGTCAAGTTGTTCACCGCTGTCGATGTTTTGTTTCATTCCACCGGGGTAGCTTTACCCCACAGCGATCTCGCCGAATATGCTCGAATGCTTAGGGAAGCCCGGGCAGACCTCTCCCCATCCGCATTCGCAGCCGCGCGGGCAGAGGGGCAGGCGCTCGACTTGGCGCAGACCATCTCATACGCTCTCGCGGGTGCCACCGGGGACACGCGACCTGATGTTGACGGGTCTCGATCACCATGGGCTTGACGGGCAACTCCTTCCCCACCCCGCCACCCGAAATTGCTTTTTCCCTCTCTGGACAGTACAATGGGATGAGAGGAGGTTCCAGATGTTCGGTTTGCAGCCCTTACATTGGCTCATCATTATCCTCGTCGCGATCTTACTGTTTGCACCGATGCGAATTCCACAGCTTGTGCGATCGTTGAAGCAGACATTCAAGGAATTCGGGGCGAGCGTGCGAGAGGCCACCGAAGAGCCACCGCAGGACAAAACTAAAGGACAGTAACTGCCGCCAGACTCCCTCGGCAGTTGGACGGGCGAAAAAACCTTGCGAAGGACAGTAATCCTTTGCAAGGTTTTTTGCAAGTACTTTACCGGCTTTTTCCCTCAAGCCGACTGATAACCTCGTCGACCGGCAGCACCTCCGCATAGGTCCCATTCAGCCCGGCGAGAAACGCGCGCTGCACATGGTCGGCGGGAACGACGACGCCGCCAAACGCCAATGCACGGGTCGCGCACGCGTCCTCGGCCACGAGACATTCAAAGCCGAGATCAAAGGCCGCACGCGTCGTCGCCTCGACGCACATGTGGGTCATCATGCCGGCGATGACAAGCCGGGTGATCCCCACCTTATGCAGGTAGTCGAGCAGTGGGGTTTCCCGGAAACTGTTGGGATAATGCTTTTGAAAAACTATATCGTTCTCGAGCGGCTGAACAGCGGCATAGATCCAGGCGCCCTCTGTTCCGGCGACGAAAGCGGTGGCTTCCGGTCCGACGTTGATGTGCTGGATGAAGGTGACCGAGCGGGCTAACTCTCGATTATGCGGAATGTCTGGGAGCTAGTGGTTTCCCAGCCCTATGCTGGGAAGGATACCCATTGGGGTGGATTCCCAACACCCGCCGCAAGCCGGCGTATCCGGCAATGACCATTGCTTGCGCTCCGGATTCCACCAGGACCCTGGAATCTTTTAAAGCCGCACCAGGTCTTCCTCGTCAAAACGCGAGAGGGTCACCCATAGCTTGCCCTCACCCGCGGGTTCGATCTGGATCGTTGCCATACGCGTCGCCATCCCCCTGTGATGATGAGATCAATCGACGCCCCACGGTCATCCTGGAGATAACCTAGGCGGTGACGCGGCGCCATAGCTGTGCCCGCCAGCGGGACAAGCGTCAGCGAAGCATAAAGCACCTGCCGCAGACGCTCCCAAGCGCGTCCAACGGCAGGTGCTGCACCGGGGCTGTTCAAATGGGTCGGGCGAGGCGTGCGCGTACCAGTCATAGTCACCGCAGCGACCTCGATCCTCTAGCGGCTTCTCCGCCGACGGCCAATTCTTTTATTCGCTCAATTTGACCGATATTTACAGCGGTCGGGTGGAGACCACCGCGGTCTTGGGCAAAGGGCAGCGGGGCGTGCTGGCCGCTTTGGAGGAACTGGTCGAGCGCCTGCCCTTTGGGCTGTGCGGGATTGATTCCGACAACCGGGATGAGTTCACCCTTGCACCCGCACGAACCGCAGGTGCAGCGCAAGTGTCAACGACCATCTGCTGACCTACTGTCAGACGCACTGCCTCCAGTTCACCCGGGGTCGCCCTTACAAAAAGGATGACAATGCGCATGTCGAACGGAAGAACTGGACGCATGTCCGTACGCGGCTCGCGTGGCCGCGCGATGACAGCCGGGCCGCGCTCCGGGCCATCCATGCCGTGTATGCCCACGAGCTGCGGATCATGAAACCTGCCCTAGCGGGCGGTACCAGGGTGAATCGGTTCCAGGCGTCCGTGAAATTGCTGAAGAAAAAGCGGCATGTCGATGGCCGCCGCCGGGCCACTTTGGCTGCATGCGCGGAAATGGATTTTGACCCGGGGAATGCTGAGAACCAGGCAAGAGATCCCGGCGAAAACAGATTATGCATCTGGCTCGGCCGGCGCCCCGACGGCCGCGGAGTCAAGCGAAGGTGCCGGTTGGGCAGCGCCCGCCATCACGGCCAAGCCGCGCGGCCTGACGGTCGTCGTTACCGGACCCTCTCCCAGGGAAACGCCATCGGCCATCACCGGCATGGGTGGGTTCGTTACAATCTCGACGGTGCGCGCGCGATACCGTTGGATGCGCGCATCAGACGTGCCCGTCGTCAATTGTATCGCTTGCCCGATCAGATCGAGCTTGCTCAAGTTGGAATAGACAAAGACGTCGAGGCGATGATCGTCAAATCCAATATCCGGTGCGATCTGAAAGTTGGCGCCCATGTACGGCATGTTCGCGATGAGCACAAGGTGTGCGTTCGTGACGATTTCGCGCCGCGAACCGTCCAGACGCAAGCGGATCTCGGACGGCGTGTGCGAAAGAAAGGTGGCAATGAATTCGCCGATCTTGCCGATATCCCCATGTTGAATATCGTCGGCGGAAGGGTAGAGGGCCGAAGCCAGACCGATGGCGCCGGCCTCGAGAAACAAACGACTCACGCGGCCCTGGCGCATCTCCCCTACGTCCACTTGGAGCCGGCGCCCCATTCGCAGCAGCCCGACGGCAGCGGCGATACTGTCCGTCGGAATGCCGAGACTCGCCGCGAGGTTGTTGCGCGTGCCCGTCGGAATAATGCCCAAGGTTGCATGGCTGCCGACAAGCCCGAGTGCGACGTTTTCGATGGTCCCGTCGCCTCCGGAGACGATGACCCATTTTGCGCCTCCGCGCACGGCGCGACGTGCGATGGCGCTCAAATTCATCTCCGGCTGCACCAGCATCACCTCGGACTCGATCTGTTGGGCCTGCAGATCGCGCAGCAACTCGACGAGCTGCAAGGCGGATTCGGCCGGGTTACCGGCTGCCGGGTTAAAAATCACTTTAGCTTTCAAAGCAATTAGCTTCCTCTCATCCGCGCCGATTCTCTACAACCTGACACCGCAAACAAAAACCCAAGCTTTGTCCTGCGAGAGCCTGGGTGCCTCCAACGTTCAGATGCCGTCCTCTGGTACGCATTGTAGTTTATCGACTTGCGCCCCTTTGTCAACCACCCATCGCTTGCGGTTTCTGTTTTATTGAGACGGCCCTGCTTGCCTCACTGCCATTCCTCTCGCAAAGGGGCGCCAAGAGGGATGTTTACATTAAGAACCGGAAACTGCAAAAAAACTGCGCCCCATTCTCAGGGCGCAGCTGCCGTTCTCGTAACCAACTTCAGACTTGTCCTGCAGGTTTTCCACTCATACCCGTGCGCGGCCCGGAGCCACTGCTCGCAGGATCGCGATCAGGATGACGGCACCGATGAAGGCGACGATGACGCTCTCGATATTGATGCCGCTCATGGCGTCAACACCGAAAACTGCTGCGGCGATAAACCCACCAATCAGGCCACCGACGATGCCCACGATGAGATCGCCAACGATGCCATAGCCGCCCCCTTTCATCACCATGCCGGCGAGCCAGCCGGCGATCAACCCGACTATGATCCAGGAAAGAATACCCATTGCAAACCTCCTTTTTCTCTCTACTTTGTAAAACGTAAAGTTTGAAGGCAAGTTACACATAGGTAACCCTGGGGGGAGCAGCCTTGCAGCTCGTGGCCTGGGGTTTGGGAGAAGCGTTATGGAAATAAGCCCCTCGTAAAGGAGCCCACGCCGGCCATGAGGACTTGCTCGTGCTCGCACCTTCGTGATCGAACAAGCGCGGCGAAATCTGCACCGAAAGTTGCCACAACTCGTGGATCGTTTTGACCACTGGTTGGCGAGCTGTCCTCTCGTGCAGATGCCGGACCGCAGCCCCCAAGACACGGCACTTTGGTACCGCGTCTTTGCCTTGTCCTCAGTTCGTGGTGCGATGACACTGACATCGCACCACGAATTTGAGAACATTTAGAGATGCACCGTCAATAGTGGTAGGGATTTGACGCTTGAGTCGGCGCTGCAGCCGGAGCTGCAGGGGCTGCTTTGCCTTTAAAGGCATCGCCCGTTGGCGTGATCACATACCAAACGCTTCCAACCCCCTGGCCTCTGGTATCCCCAGGTTGTTGATCCGGAGCATAGTAATAAAGCGGCCAGCCGTTATACGTAACCTGGCTGCTGCCATCTGTGCGCTGCGTGATACCGACGAGGTCAGCATTCACGCCGTTGCTCAGAGTCGGCTTGCCCTGGGATATCAATGGGGGCCAGGTTGAGGCGCAACCATTGTAGCAATTGCTCGTCTTCTTCGTATCTTTAAGGAACAGATACAGGGTGCGCCCTTGCCCATCGGTCAAAATGCTTCCCAGAGTAGCGTTCTGTGAGACTTGGAGCGCCACAGAGCCTGACGCGGCCGGAGCCTTTGTGGGAGCGGTGGATGGTCCGCCGGCGGAGGCAGTCGTTGGAGCATTTGTCACCGCCGTCGTGGGCGTGTCCACAGGGGCACTGGTGGGGGCTTGGACCGGGGCGCTTGTCGTCGGCGGAAAGGTAGCCGTCGAAGCGGCTGGAGCACAAGCAGCCAGTAAGACTATGCCGAGGAGCAGCGAGACGAGAACGTAACCGATATTGAAATGACGAGTATTCATTTGTTTCCTCCTTCTGAT
The DNA here is from genome assembly GCA_023489485.1 of Chloroflexota bacterium. Classification (GTDB taxonomy): domain Bacteria; phylum Chloroflexota; class Anaerolineae; order UBA4142; family UBA4142; genus JAMDCU01. The sequence goes on along the minus strand of JAMDCU010000146.1, from coordinate 7,728 downwards.
CTGTAACCACTATACCAGCAAATCGGGGAGACGGGAACGGGCCAAGGTCCAAACCCCGGCGCTCACTTCCGTCCCGGAAAGGATGCGACCATAGTCTGATGACGGGGAGGGCGACAAATGCTATAATAACCGCCAAAGCAGGTCTGACTTTGAGGTGATCGGGTGGTCGGAAAGATTGTTTCTCTCTTCAACCGTCTCAGTCTGGCCCAGCGTTTCATGCTGGCCAGCTTGATCATTGTCGCCTCGGGCATGCTGGGGGTAGCCTGGTGGGTTGGCCAGCAAATAGAGGCGGGAGTAGTAGATCGCACATCGGCGACGACAGCCCTGTACGTAGACAGCTTTATTGCTCCTCAAATGCAGGAACTCGCGACGAGCGACTCTCTCACGCCGGAGCACATCGCCACCCTCGACAAGTTGGTGCACCAAACCGATTTTGCCAAACAGATAGTTTCCTTCAAGATCTGGAACACACAAGGGCGTGTCCTTTACAGTAATAATCCCGCGAACGTCGGGCATGTGTTCCCCGTCCAGGGCGGCTTGGCCCGCGCGACTCGCGGTTGGGTGGCCGCGCGCATCAGCGATCTGCAAGACGAAGAGAATGTCGTCGAAAGGCAAAGCCATACGCGCCTGCTGGAAGTCTACAGTCCCGTTCGCCTCCAGGGCACCGATCGCGTGATCGGCGTGGCCGAGTTTTACCAAACGGTCGATGCCCTACAGGGCGATATCGATAGCGCTCAACGGCAAAGCTGGCTGCTCTTTGGCGGAGTAACGGTCGTCATGTACTTGCTGCTCGCCGTCTTTGTGCAGCGCGCGAGCAACACCATTGCCGCGCAGCAGAAGGAGTTGGGGCGTCAGGTCAATCGACTGAGCGATCTGCTTACGCAGAATGCCGAATTGCACGAGCGGGTCCGGCGCGCGGCCGCGCGGACGGCTGCATTGAACGAACGGTTCCTGCGACGCATCAGCGCGGACCTGCACGACGGACCCGTCCAAGACATGAGCCTCGCCGTTCTCCAATTAGACAAGGTGATGGCCCACGCGGAGATGATCCAAGTGAATGGGAGCGGCAGCGACCAGGATGGGCCTGATCTCGCCGCAGTTTCACAATCTCTCAATCATGCGCTGCAGGAAGTGCGCGCCATTTCCGCCGGGATGGGCTTGCCGCAATTACAGAATCTAACGGTCGCCGAGACGGTCGCGCGGGTCGTTCGCTCGCACGAGCGGCGGACGAACACCAAAGTAACCCTGACGACTAGGGATCTGCCCGAGCAAGCTCCCTTGTCGGTCAAGATCACTCTGTACCGCCTGGTGCAAGAGGCGCTGACCAATGCTTTTCAGCATGCTGGAGGAGCGGGCCAACATGTGACGGTGGGGAGTCTGGATGGCCAGCTCGAGGTCCAGGTCTCCGATGCAGGCCCTGGGCTCAACGGGATACAGGAATCAGAATGGGGCGAGCACCTGGGCCTGGTTGGAATGCGTGAGCGCGTCGAGAGCCTCGGGGGCACGTTTCACATAGAGAGCCGGCCCGGTCAGGGGACCCGCGTTTCCGCGCTTGTCCCTATTCAAGTTTGGGACATGACGGCATGAAATTGGCAAGAGTATGACAGAATCATTGCAGGTTGTAATCGTGGACGACCATCCGCTCTTTCGCGAGGGTGTCGTCGGGACGCTGCGTGCCGAACCGGATATCGAGGTGGTAGGGCAGGGGGAAACGGCCGAAGAGGCCTTCCGGTTGGGGACGGAACTCTTGCCGGACATCCTGCTGTTGGACATCAGCATTCCAGGCGGAGGCCTGAGCGCGGTCCCGAAGATTGCGGCCGCGTGCCCGGTGACCAAGATTGTCATGCTCACCGCGTCGGAAGAAGAGGACGACGTGGTCGCCGCGCTCCAAGCGGGCGCGCGCGGTTACATCGTCAAAGGAGTCGCAGCACGCGAACTGGTGCGGGTCCTGCGTGCAGTCCACGCCGGCGAGGCATATGTGACGCCCGCGCTCGCCGCGAGCCTGCTGGCAGTTATGCCGGGCAAGCCTGCCGGGGAGCGCGGGGCAAGTCCGCTTCAGGATCTGACTGAAAGAGAGCGACAAATCCTGGAACTAGTTGCCGCGGGACACAGCAACAAGGAAATTGGGCAGCAGCTTTACTTGAGCGAAAAGACGGTCAAGCATTACATGACGAATATTCTGCAAAAGCTGCATGTTCGGAACCGAGTGCAAGCGGCATTGGTGGCTCACAAGGTGCAGCCGGGTGACCATAGCTTGGAGAAATGAACTGTGTGCTCGGTGCCCCCCGGTTATCGCCGAGGCCGACCTTGACATGCCATTTTCCCGTAATATAATAGATGTCGTCAGAGGAAACGGAAATTCAAGCAAAGTAATGTTCCGAAGGTAAGGGCTCATCGGTCAGGCAGCGGGGCCGACGAAAGGACGCGTTGCAGTGGCACGCAATTGCTCCCCGCGGCAAGATCATGATAAGAAGAATCCACGTGCGGTAGACGGCACCAGTCGTATACTGTCGTGTGCTGCATGCGCCATTTTCGACCCGTAAGAGAGGCAGAGACATTTCTCTGCCTCTTTGCTTTTTGGCTTGCCGGCCGTCTAGATACCACCGGAAGCGGGCTGAAACAGATGGGCCTGTTCAGCCCCACTTTATCCCCCAACGAAAGGAGCATGGCATGCCTGAGAAAAGCCCCCGCTTTCACGTGTTCGACTTCCCTGTCAGTAAGAATGTACGGCATCACGTACAAGTGATTGCGCCACCTCAGATGGTGAATGGAAAGAGAGTGGATGTGCAGGTGACTGCCGGCCGGCTCCGCGAGCCACCTTCGGAGGGCAAAGGGATTCATGTCCTCGAAACGGTCATCGACCTCGTGGTGCGACCTGTGGGCAGTAAGAGGGAGCTCTTCAACTTTGAGCCCCCACTGACCATCACCATTCAGCTTTGTGCCGAGACAGCGAAGAGGGCAGAAAAACTTGCTACGCAGACTGTCATGAGTGTCAAGCGCGTACCCAGGGGCAAGCCGAAGCTGTACATCTTTACTTGTTACAGGGACAAGTCTGACAAGTGGCGCTGGCAAAAGCTCAACTCTCGCCCCGACCGGCTAGGTCGCTGGCCGGCATTGACCGCCAAGATCACAACGCTCCATCCAAAGGACCCGCAGGGCATAGGTTCCGGATAGAGAACAAATGCAAAAGGGGCCATCCCACTCGGAAGTGACCATGGCGCCCAAATTTCCGCTGCAAATTCAATTGCTGGGGGATCTCAGGCTCACTTGCGGCAACAAGCCGATCACAAGCATCAGTTCCCCGCGCCTCCAGGCGCTCCTTGCTTTTCTCCTCTTGCACCGCGAGGCGGCTCAGTCCAGACAGCACTTGGCCTTTCTCTTTTGGCCTGACTCGAGCGAGATCAATGCCCGCAACAATTTCCGCCAGTTGCTCTTTGATCTCCGCCACGCGCTCCCCGACTTTGATTCCTTTTGCGATAGTGACGCCGCTACCATCCAATGGTGCGCAGACTCCCCCTTTACGCTCGACGTGGACGAATTGGAAAAGACCTTTGCCGAGGCGGAACGCGCGGTGCGCGGCCAAGATGAGACGCGCGCACAGACTGCCTTGGAGCAGGCTGTCACGCTATACAGGGGCGACCTCTTGCCCAGTTGTTATGACGATTGGATCACCGCACCGCGCGAGCACCTCCGCCAGATATTCATCGCCGCGCTCGAAAAACTCGTCCACCTGCTGGAAGACAGGCGAGACTATGCCGCGGCAATTCGCCACGCTCAACGCCTGCTGCAACAAGATCCCTTGCACGAAGCCACCTACCAGCAGTTGATGCGTTTGCATGCACGGAGCGGCGACCGAGCCGGCGTGGCACGCATCTACCAGACCTGCGTTACCGTTCTTGACCGCGAACTGGGGGTCTCGCCGAGCGACGAGACCCAGCAGGTCTACAAGGCCCTCCTCAGCTCCAAGCCCGCGCTCGTTACAGAACCTGCTTCTGCAATCCCTCTTCAGGTTACCAACAATCTCCCGATTCCGCTAACCCGTTTTGTCGGCCGAGAGCAAGAGCAGGCCGAGATCAAGAGACTGATTACCGAGAAACGGCTGCTCACACTCACGGGAGCTGGCGGGATTGGCAAGACCCGCCTCGCGCTTGCCGCGAGCGACGATCTCGTCGGGGCCTTTGCAGATGGGGTATGGTGGGTTGACTTGGCGTCACTGCGAGACTCCGCTCAGGTCCCCCAGGCCATCATTTCAACACTTCACATCCAGGAAAGTCGGGACCGTTCGCTTTTGGATGCGATCGTCGATTACCTGCACGACAAGACGATGGTCCTTCTTCTGGACAATTGCGAGCACTTGATTGACGCATGTACGCCGCTTATCGAGTCGCTGCTCTCCTCCGCTCCGAGTATCCACATCTTGGCAACCAGCCGCGAAGTGCTTGGCATCGCAGGCGAGATGGCATGGCGCGTTCCGTCGCTTTCCGTTCCGTCAATGCAAGATATCGGTCCGTTGGGCTCGGGACCCATTTCCAGTCTCTTGCAGTACGACAGCATACGGCTATTTGCGGACCGAGCCGCTATGACGCTGCCGACTTTCTCGCTGACCGATAAGAACGCCGGCGCCATCCAACAAATCTGCCAGGCGCTCGATGGCATCCCCCTTGCCATTGAATTGGCGGCCGCCCGCTTGAAAGCACTATCACCCGATCAGATCGCCGCTCGCCTTGACGACCGCTTTCACTTGCTGACCGGCGGCAGTCGCACGGCGCTCCCACGGCACAAAACCTTGAGCGCCGCAATCGATTGGAGCTACGACCTGCTGCCCGAAGCAGAACAGATCTTTTTCCAGCAGTTGTCCGTCTTTGTTGGCGGCTTTAGTCTCGATGCGATGGAAGCCATCTGCACCATGCAGGACGGTGCCGTGTCGGCGACTCCGCTGGACCTCCTCTCTCGCCTCATTGACAAATCGCTAGTCGCCGTAGAAGAGCGGGATGGAGAAGTACGCTATCGAATGCTCGAAACGCTCCGCCAATATGCTTTAGACAGACTTGTCCAATCCGGTCAGGCGGCGTCGCTGCGCAGCAGCCATTGCTCCTTTTTCCTCCACCTCTCTGAAGAGGCCGAGGGCCACCTACGGAGCACGGACCAACTTACCTGGCTGGACCGGCTAGATGCAGAGTACGAGAACATCTCAGCCGCGATCGAGTGGTCACTCTCGAATTCTGACGCGGAGACGTGCCTCCGGTTCGGAGGTGCGCTCTGGTACTTTTGGACGGCACGCGCACGGTGGACGGACGGACGTGAACGATTGGACCGAATCTTGTCCCTGCCCGTCGGCCCCTTCGGTTGCGCACGGGCCAAGGCTCTTCTGGGCGCGGGGTACCTTGCCTTTCACCAGGGTGACTTTGGCACGGCCACAAGATGTTTTGAAAACAGTCTGGAGATTAGCAGAACTGCAGAGCGAAGCGAGGAAATGGCCGAGGCGCACTATGGCCTGGGGGTTGTGGAACAGTACAAAGGAGATTGCGAAAAGGCACGCGGTTTCTTTACGGAGGGCTTGGCCTTGTCGCGAGATTCAAATAACCCGTGGGGCATTGGAGATGGTTTCCTCAACCTCGCACTGTTGAGACTGAATGAAGACGACTACGACGGTGCCCGCGCCCTTTTCGAACCCGGTCTAGCCGCGTTTCGCAAAGTCGACGACAAACGCAGTATCGCAAAGCTACTGGCCGGTCTGGGACTGGTCGCCTACTACCAAGCTGACTATGCAGCCGCGCGCCCGCTTTTTGAAGAGGCACTGGCGATTGAGGTCCACCTGCGCGACAAACACGTAGCTGCTCTCCAGCTCGATAATCTCGGCTATGTAGCCTTGCATCAAAACGAGTACCCAAAAGCCAGGACGTTGTTCGGGCAGAGCATTGCGCTGCTCGACGAAATCGGAGGCAAACGGAGCATTGCGGATGTCCTCTACGGGCTGGCGGGCCTGGCCGCTGCTGAGGGCGAGCCAGAGCGCGCAGCGCATTTGTTCGGGGCGGCAGAAGCCCTACTGGAGCAACTGGGAGCCCGGGTGGAACCAATGAATCGTGCCGAGTACGACCGGATCATTGCTTCAGCACAAGGGCAGATGGATCCAGCCCCATTTGAGGCTGCGCAGTCACGCGGGCGGGCGATGAGCTTGCAGGAAGCAGTCCGTTATGCCTTGGCTGGTGTAGATAGATAGACCCAGACACGACCCGGACGAACAGGAGAGGCGAAATTCATCGCCCCTCCTTTTTTTATCCCTTTCGGAATGACGCGAAAAGTAACGATTCGCTAACGGCGGCATGGTATCCTGCAGTCGAACTAGGAAGTAAGAGGTAGCTAAGCACAGGTACCAAGCCACTCAAAGCCAACGCCTCGAATTCGTAAGGAGGTTCACATGATTAGCGAAAGAGATGTTCGCGCGCAGCAGGCGCACTGCCGGGACCTGCTCCGAGAGGCCGAGCGAGATCGTTCCACCTACGGGGCATGGCTCAACGTCACGCGAAAATCAATCCCACACTGGGCGATGCGAGATCTGCAGGAGATGGACCGCCCCAAGATTGGGTTGGCCCTCACCACCGGTCTGGGCGTCCTCCTGATTGTGCTAACGTACTTGATCGGGGGTGCTCCCGGTTTGGCAGGCATGCTGCCCTAAAGCGTTGGAAATCACGGTCCGGCAAGTCTTTCGGTTATCTGCATGCCCGCTCGGAAAGCCTTCACCAGGTATGCAGATAACCGAAAAGGGGCGCCCCACTTGATGTTGAGAATTGAGAACCAGCGGCACGCACTCTAGATCGTTACTCCAACAGAGTTGTAACCCGTGGCGCCGTTGGGAAACGTATCCTGCGGCGTCTCAATTTGAAGAGCCCCCGTCCCATCGGTTGCCCGGACGGTGAAAGTGTGGTTGCCGCGCACAAGGGGCCAGTCGTAACGCCACTGGACCCACGTGAGCGGGCCCAGCGGCGGCGTGCGCAGGGTGGCCGCCGCCCACGGTCCTTTATCTACCTGGACTTCTACCTTTTTGATGCCGCGGTCTCCGGCCCAGGCGATCCCACCCACCGGCACACGGCCGTTCTCGACGTGACTGGTGGCGACGGTATCGATCATGGAGAGAATTTGCGGATAGGCCGTCGGGCTCCAGCCGCGGTCGACCCAGTATCCTGAAGCGTTGTGGTCAATGGCTTGCATGGACGTCATCCACTTGGGCTGTTTCATACCGTAGCGATTGGGAATAGTGATGCGGAGCGGGAACCCGTGTTCGATCGGGAGCGTAACGCCATTCATGCCATAAACGAGGAGCGTGCGAGGATCCATGATATCTTGCATGACGACGGTCTCGTAAAAGCCGTCTGCACTCTGAATATACAGTGCATCCGCCTGCGGGCGCATCCCCAAGTCCTGGACCACGTCGCGGAGGCGCGCCCCGGTATAGTTGGTCGTGCCGATCAAGTCTCCTCCGACCGGATTTGAGATGCAGGCCTGGGTGACCGGCTGGGTTATAGGGGGGTAAGCCAAGAGATCGGAAAGGGTCAGGTCGCGCGGACGCTCAAAAAGGCCTGTGACGGCTAGTTTCCACGATCCTCCTTCAATGATGGGCGGGATGGTATCGATATCGATACGATAAAAATTCTGGTTTGGCGTGAGGTCGGGGCGAGTGCCGGGAGCCGCGGGAACGCGTTCCCTCTCCGTTGCTTGCGCGGTTTCTAC
>JAMDCU010000039.1 GCA_023489485.1 Chloroflexota bacterium | reverse complement strand
CCAGCCGATGAGGGCCTGTAGAGTCTGATGACGCTCCACGATCCCATGATGCGCGCCGTCGAGAAGGCCAAACGATTCTTCCAAGCGCTTGGCGACTTCGTCCACGCCGAGTGTCCCTACCCGCGCACTCGCGAGCTCGATGGCGAGCGGGATGCCGTCGAGCCTCTGGCAGATTTGTACCACCGGGGCAATATTATTCTCGGCGAGGACAAAGTCCTGCTTGACCGCGCGCGCCCGTTCGACAAAGAGATGTACGGCGTCGTAGTCCGCTAGATGACGAACTAGATCGTTCCCGTGGCCCAGTAGATCCTTAGCCGTCGGAAAATTCAGAGTCGGTACTCGCCAAGCTTGTTCTCCGGCAATGCCAAGGGGTTCGCGGCTAGTTGTTAATACTTGCAGGTTCGGACATGCGTTCAGAAGGTCCTGGACCAGGCGCGCGCAAGCGGAGCTTACATGCTCACAGTTGTCGAGAACTAACAATATCTGCTTTGAGGCTAGAACCCTCTTGAGGATCGCGGCGGCGGGTTTTGTGCGAGATTCACGCACACCCAGCACCTTGGCGACCGCACGAGGCACGAGGTTCCCGTCCGTGAGTTCCGCTAGCTCCACAAACCAGACCCCCTCCTTAAAGTGATCCAACAGAGCTAGGGCGACTTGGGTCGCGAGGCGGGTCTTGCCGCAGCCGCCAGCCCCTATCAAGGTCAAGAGACGAGCCCCTCGGCTCCTCAACAACCCCTCGATCTCGCCGGTCTCTTGTTCGCGCCCAACAAAGCTGGTGAGCGGCACCCGCAAGTTCGTCAAAAAGGCTTCGGGCAGGAGGCCCGGCGCATGGCTCCGTTTAATCTGTTCGTAGAGCGCGACCGTCTCGGGCTGCGGCGGGGCATCCAATTCCCGGGACAGAGCACGGCAACATTCGGCGTATTCCTTGAGCGCGGCATCCCGATTCCCCAGTGCCAGGTAGCAAACCATCAGGTGTTGATAGGCATTTTCGTTAGCCGGCTCGACGTCGAGAACCTTGTGTGCCCAATCGATTGCGCGTTCGTACTCGGCGCGCGAACGCAGTTCCTGGGCCGCCCTGAGAGCGGCTTGCACGTAAAGAGCTCGATACTGGTCTCGCTCCTGGTAAACCCAGTCGTCGTAGAAATCCGGCAGAAGATTGCCGCGATAGAGTGAAAGCGCTTGCAGGAGGTCGGAAAGTATCGCTCCGGAAGAGAGCTGGACGGCCTCTCTGAACTCCAAAGCATCGACCCACCGCGGGTAGGCTGAATTGACTTGAACCGTATCGCGGCTGGCGAGGAGAAATTCGGATCCGAGGTGCTTCCGGAGAACACCCAGGGCTGTACGAAGCGACGTACGAGCTTGGACATTGGGGACATCGCCCCACAAGAGCGCGGCCAATCTCTCACGGCTGTGCGATTCGGGATGCAGAACGAGGAAGGCGAGGAGGGACTCCATTTTGCGGGTCGGTAATTCGATGGGATGCGACTCTCTCGAAATCTTGAGGCCGCCCAACAGGTGCAATCGGATCAAGGGGGCAGTAGGCGATAAAGCTCGACGCTGCACAGCGTTCTCTCCACGCGATTCTGATATCGATCGACAGATATGGCCAGTCACACGTTGGCACACCAATCGACCTCGACGCGCGCAACACGCTATGGCAAGAGCCCGATTTTCAGGATTTTCTAGCAATAGTCTATCACACTTACGTAGAGCGTCAAGAACGGCGCCGTACGAGACTCGCAGACCGTACAGATCTTTTCCTCCTCGGTCAGCAACTCGAAGAATCTAAAAACGTCGACCCACCGGGCATGCGCGGAGGGACCAAATGCCTGCATCGCGTAGCTTTGGCGCCGCTGCTGAGAACTCCTTGGTGCGGCGATGGCAGAAAACCCATAGGAATATTGCCCAAAGCATCCTCGAAGTCGGAATGAACCAGCTTCTTCCTGTCAGGAGATCTTCGCGGACATTATCTACATTGACGTAAGGCATTGTGAAACGGGTTGCGTGTTGGTTGCATTGGCTTATTTCACACTTGCAGGAAGGGCAATTCCATATGGTGATGTTGGACGCCTTTCCAAAATAAGTTTTCAGCAATGGGAACGAAAAGTCCGTTTCCCGACTCCCTGAGGGCAGAGAGGGCGGAATACTCGGATTGGGTCTGACAGGTTGTGGGGACGCAATCTTTGTGGAGAACAAGCGGAGCCTCCTATTAGCCCAATTGCCAATCTATGGGAAGCACTAACATGCGCGGAGCGCCAAAAGCGGACGCTGTCAATGCGAAGCCCTTCGAGTCCCGAGCAACGCCAACTTCGAGGTTCCCTTATCTGGGCAACACGACGCGAGCGACCATTTTTGGTGTCCGCATAAATACACGCATTCAAGCCGATACATAGAAGACCGCCTGGATGAGCATGCTCGTCCAGGCGCTCACCTGGTCTTGGGTAGCATACCCTATCGGTGTTTGGGTCCCCGTTTTGCGAGGATCTTGTTGGGCTGGCACTAACACGTCTGTCTCGGATTCCGACGCAAACCCGAGTGGCGGATTCTGCAACACCCTGCCTCTCGACGTTCGCAGAGCGTCGCTTATCCATGCGCCCGGTAGAATCGTCCCGTCTAAAGTTGGACTAGACATTTCGGGCGACCTTACAGAGCGTCCGCACATAGCTATGCCGCATCCTTGTCCGCCTCCGAATCCGCAACTCCCCTTCGGCTGTCCGCAATCCGTTTCGGGTCACCGCGTACGCTCTTTACCCGGAGTCGGCTCCCTATCCAAACCGAAAGCGGGTGCCTGGCAGACTTCGAAAATCACCTCGGAAGTCACTCCTGTCTGCTAGTGCAAGGCCGATGAGCAGCCCGCCAATGACTTGCGGCGAAACTCTCGCGTGAAGCGGGAGAGCCCCCGCTGCCGCCGCGGCTCTTCCCATTTGCGCATGAATATCCTCTGCAACATTGACGCGCTTCGCACTATTTGTCCCCCTGGTCACTTGCCCCAATGAGCACAGTGGATCGGGGTTTCGGCAGTGCCCCCGGATAGCAGGTTACTCTAGGGAAGATTCAAGATTCTGCGCGCGCCTTCTTAAGAAACAGCTTGGTTTCTGCCGTGTCATAATGTTTGTAGGCGGGCACACAATGTTAACCATGTAGCGACCATTTCATCCGATCCTGCATGGGTCTGCTCTTCGCTGGCCTTCGCGAGCAACTTGCTCGGGCATCGTTTCGAGCAACAACCCTGTGGCCGGACTTTTTGCCTCTGCTCCTGTTTTGCCCTCGTCCGCTGCCCTACGACGAACACAACGTTGAAGATCAATTGATTCCGCGCGTCCACAAATCATGCCCTTACTTTCATTCCAGGAATCTTTCCTGGACATAGGGCGCAGAACGATACGCTATTGCCCCGCGGGGCAGCTCTCAATGCCGATCGTCAGCCGAGCCCTCGGGTTTCCCATTTTCGCGGCAACCTGGATATTGGTCCCCTTGAACCTGTTCCTGACTCGGGCTTGCGACGATCTCTATTCTGGCCTGGTCTCCTGCTCCGAAGGTGCTTCAAGTTCCGCTGCCGTTTCTTAAGCGCCACGTGGCAAGCACAGAGGGCCTCAGCCGTCAAGCCCCCGTAAATTGTAAACCTGGGGTGTATGCTATAGATAGAGGAGTGAAACTTGAGAACATTGTCACTCCCCGCTAGCCCTGCGGCCCCGGAAATCCTGGAAACCCCGGGCCAAAGCAGTAAATGAAAGCCTCAGACATCGGTAGGTGCGTGCCGCAGCCAACTGCCCAGCTCATCCATTCTTCATATCTCAGCTCACTTCGCAGGCCCTCCGGCCGCGGAAACAGCGTAATGGGCACTAGGACGCAAGTGCTGCCTAAAAGCCGATTGTCAGACTGAATGCGGCATCTCTCGCTGCGGATCTGGCCAAGCACCGACCTGGGATGACCTTCATTCTCACCTCGGCAAGTGCTACAGTTCCTTGGTTGCGCATGTAGAAATGGCTTTTGACTGAAACTTTGCATCACGGAGGTGTGAAATGCTTTAAATGATAGTCAGCTCTACCGTCAGAACGAATAGCTCTTGGACCGCACGAAAAGAACGAAACATATCAAACTGCGAAAGGATTTAGGAGGTACCCTGAACATGTTATCTTTACAGAACAGCATCGATCTTCCGCCCTCCCATGAGCAAGATGAAAGCTGCTTGGCACAGACACCCGAGCTTGAATGGCTGGTTACGACGCAGGCAGAGAAGTCATCACTTCCCGTCCCGGATGGCGGTCTTCCCTTGGCAGTTCCCGCTGAGAAAGCAAACGAGCAAACTCCCGCACCCACGCTAAAAGGGATTTACCCAAATGTCCGGACTTGGGCGGACATGGCAAAAGTCATGCCCAAGGTAAGCTGGGCATGGAAAGGCTGGTTGCCTAATGCACTTGTTACGATTCTGGCGAGTTCGCCCGGAGAGGGAAAATCCGCCTTAGCACTACGCATCGCAGGTTGTTTCACGAGCGGCTGGCCGTGGCCTGATGGACAGAAGTTCGATGGTGAAGCTGGTCGAGTGGTCTGGGCTGAGGCCGAGGCTGGCCAGGCAATGAATCTTGACCGGGCGCAGGCGTGGGGCTTGCCAATGGATAAGATACTGGTTGCCTCCGCTGAAGGTTTTGATGATATCCAACTGGATTCAAGCAGCGACAAGAAATACATCGAGTACCTCATGCATCTCCCGGATGTTCGGCTCCTCGTACTAGACTCTCTCCGCGGTGCATATCCGGGAGATGAAAACGCAAGCGATATAATAACGATCACAAAGTGGCTAGCCAAATTGTCTCGGGATACCGGTAAGCCAATCTTGATCCTTCATCATTTCCGCAAACCCATTAATACCGATCCATACGAATCGGTTCCTCTCGACCGATTGCGTGGTTCTACAGCAATTGCCCAATTAGGGAGGTCTGTTTGGTTCATCCAGACTCCCAATCCATCACAGCCCGACGTGAGGCAGTTCTTTGTTAAAAAGGCCAATCTGTGCAAGCGCCCTGACGCGATTGGATTCGAGATTGGCGATAGCGGCGTTGCGTTCTTTCCGGCACCACCCCCTCGACAACAGCCTAGACCTATGGTGGATGAACTAAGAGATTTAATGCCAACTCTACTGGCAAAAGGGCCCGTTCGCTCAACAGAGTTGCGAAAGGAGATAGAGGGACGCGGCCTATCTTGGCATGCTTTCAGAAAACTTGCACCGAAGATCGGAGTTGGCTGCGAAAAGCGGGGAGACGGTTGGTACCGGTTGCCGCCAGAAGAGGCGACGCCTTCATCATAATGAAGCGACGGAGACTCAACGCGCTCTTGCACAGTTGCACTGTTCCTGTCAATGGTGCAAGCGCGCAAGGGTGCGCGGTGCCCGGGGATCCGAGAGGAGAAATCTGCCCGCTCTAGGCCAAATCTCCAGTGGTGATCACGAGAGGCCTCGTAGTAGTCAGTTTGAAAAGCAACTCTCGTGAAAGCAACAACTCCCAAGGCAGACGCACTATCACAAGAAGAACCAAGGACAATCAAGTTATAGATGACGATGTCCTTCACTAAAGGACTAACCTCTGCCGAGAGGTAGCGGCTTATCTCCGCTGTCCTCCTCCTTGCGCAGAGCGACAAGATGGAGCAGGACGCGAACAACTGAATAGCAGAAAGCCTTAGTAGGAAGGAAGGCGAAGCCAAGATAGCGGGCTCAGAGTTCAAAGCGAGCGGGGGCAATCTACAACCAGCTCCCGCTCGCGAAATGCCCTTCTCAGTGAACCCCGAGATTAGTGAGGATGTGCTAACCCTCTTGACTCTCTTGATGAGTGGAGATGGGAGAGACACGATTCCGGACATATATTACTGCCCAGGGGATTATAATGAGGATTTCAGACGCTGTTGAACTGTTTCTCCAGAGTATTATTGCAGAAGGCAAATCAGAGAACACGAAGCGCTGGTACGACCGACGGCTTTGTCTACTTGGGTTGGCGCTCGATAACCGAGAACTTGATTCGATTTCTCCCGATGATCTACGAAAGTTCTTGGCAGGACTCCATACGCAGAGCACGCTATTTGAGAACCATCCCTTCAGAAAGCCGCAAAAGGGCGCATTGTCGCCATTCACTGTCCAAAGTTACGTGCGTGCGGTCAAGCGTTTTTTCTCATGGCTCGTTGAAAACAACTACTTGGCCCCATCTCAGAACCCTGCAGCCAAACTGAAAAGGTATGCTGTTCGAAGGGGAGCACCCAAGGAGTTGTCAGATGCCGACCTCTCTGCGCTGGTGAACGGCGCCCATCACTCCAAGTATCCCGAGCGAGATTACGCTCTCATCCTATTTCTCGCTGACACGGGCTGTCGAGTGGGTGGATTGGTCGGCGTCCGCCTGGAGGATATAGACTTCCAGAACGAACGTGTCCTCGTCACCGAAAAGGGCAGGAAGACAAGATACGCGTTTCTTTCCCAACCAACGATCCGTGCAATAGAGGAGTGGCTGAAGGTGCGAAAATCGTCCACAGAATATGTGTTCGTGAACCGCAACGGCAGACAGTTCACTGTCTCGGGCATCAACCAGGCGGTTGAATCTGTCGCGAAAGCGGCCGGCGTAAGTGGACGCCATAATCCCCACTCGTTCCGCCATCGTTTTGCAAAGAAGTTCCTGATGGCGGGTGGTGATTTGGCTTCGTTGTCGCGCCTTATGGGCCATGGGGATGTCGGCGTGACAGCTAGTTACTATACGGTGTTCCTCACCGATGAGCTTAAGCGAAAGCACGATCAGCACTCGGCCTTGGCGGGAATTGTGTGATGAGCAAGGGGAGACCACTCAGTCGGAAAGGAAGACCCCTGGTTGTGGCTGTCCGTTGTCGATAGCGTTGTCTCCTTCCTGTCTATCCACATGTGTAGTCATACGGGGGAAAACCTTTGACCAGCTCCGAGAAGATCATGAAGTCGATCTCCTTGCCTATTGCTTGCGGCAACTCGTCGCAAGCCGCGATCACCTCGATTCAGCGGCAGACCACAAGACATATCTACCGATCTCTATCATCGCCCTTGACAAACTCGATGAATCCGATATACTAAAAAAAGAGTAAAGTGAACGCAAAAAAAGCGTTCCGGGACACAAGACTCGTCATTGGGACGAGCCTTGATATGTCCAACAGACACAGCTTCCGGCTGTGTCCCGTGGTCAGAGAGCGGCGTTGGTAGAGATGGGGACTCATAAGCCCTTGGTCAGTGGTCCAAATCCACTCGCCGCCACTCAGACACGACTAGAGCCCCACAACAGTGGGGTTTTTGATTGCGAAGCGTCGCATCTGCACACGACTAACGAAAGAAGCATGGTGACTGAACTGAAAACTGAACGGGCCCTTACGGCTCCTGCCGTCCCCCGTCCCGCATCCATTTTGCTCCCATTGGTCGCCCTGATCGCCAGCGTGATCGTCATGGGCTCTACGGCCATCTTTATTAAATGGGCTAATGCCCCGGGGGCCGTCTTTGGCTTCTATCGGATGGCCATAGCCATCGCCATCTCCGCGATCCCCATCGGACTGGCCTCAAAACGGAGCGCCCCTTTTTCCCGTCACCATATGTGGCTCGCGGCGATCGGCGGGCTCTTCCTCGCTCTCGACCTTTGGCTCTGGAATGACTCGGTCCTTGTCACCTCGGCGGCGAACGCCACGCTGTTCGGCAACACGTCCGTCATTTGGGTCGCCCTCGGGGCCATGATATTCCTAAGAGAACGTCTGCGTCCTGCCTTCTGGGGAGGCCTTTTACTCGCCTTGATCGGCATCACCGTAATCCTGGGGCAAGATTTCCTGGTTCACCCGACGCTCGGTTTCGGGGACCTGATGGCCATCTTCGCCGGCTTTCTTTACAGCTTTTTCTTTCTCGCGCTCGCCCGCGCCCGCGACAAACTGAACACTTTTACGGCTTGGTGGGTCTCGTCCCTCTCGGCCGCGCTTGTCCTGCTCGCCATCAGTCTCACACTTGGCCTGCCCCTCCTCGGGTATTCTTCGATCACGTACCTCTGCGTGTTCGCCGTCGCCATCCTCACACAGGTGGGCGCCTATCTTGCGATCAACTATGCCCTTGGCCATCTGCCCGCCACCACCGTCTCTCCCACCTTTCTCGGCCAGCCCGTCGTCACCGCCCTCCTTGCCATCCCCCTGCTCGGCCAGACCCTCTCCGTGCAGCAAATCGTCGGCGGCATCATGGTTCTCGCCGGCATCTTCGTCGTCCACCTCGCGAACCAAAAAACCTAATCGCGAATTGCTATCGTCCAAGTGCCAGTGTGATTGGTCCCCTCGCTTTGCGCATCCCTATTGGTTGCTCGGAACATGGAGAAACCCCCGATGCAATACTGGCAAAAGGTGTTTGGGCATGCCAATGCGCAGCGACCGCGTATTGACTATGTGCTCAAGGATCTGTCGTTTTAAGCGGCCGTATCCAGCTTGAGGCGCCGCATCGGTCGACAGATGTTTTTTCTTGGCAGCCTGAGGGGGTGCGGGCACGATGCTTGCTGATCATTCGCAAAGAGAAATCCGTCGGCACGCTCCGAGAGAACTAGATCAAGCGCGCCATGCCCAAGACGAAGGAGCCAAGAAAAGCTATCTGCAGCTCTTTCGTTCTCTGACCCAACCAGTAGCCGGAGACGGACGCTGCAATCGCTGATTGGTGGGCGAGTACGGGTGGTTCCGAGGGCGGGATCAGACGCTACGACTCGGCGCTGCAAGGTAGCACTCTCAATGCGGCGAAACAAATCGACAGTCTATGCGCGCGCGTTTGTGCCCCAGCGCCCCTTGCCCCTCTGCTCCATCATTTGTCGCCACCCGTCACTCGATATTTGCTTCCCTGCGAGAAACGTATAGAATCGAGCAGTGCCCAATTACCCGGAACTGGCAACCACCCTGCTTCTCGCGCTCGTCGCGGCGGCGATCACCTATATTGCCGCAAGTAAACTCCCTCCCTCTCGGTCCGATGGGAGCAGGGCATCCTCACGGGGCTTGGCGCTCTTTGATTTTCTTTTTTACACCGTCGTCCCCGCGCTCCTCATCCTTTACGCCGTGCTCGATATCCGAAAATACGAAGCCTACGGCCTCTGGGGTGTCGATTTCTCGCTTTTCGACCAGGCCATCTGGAATTCGCTCCACGGGCGCCTTTTCCAGGATACGGTTGTACTCGACTCGCCCGTTATCATCGGCCAGCACTTTTCGGTCATCCTGCTTGCACTCGTTCCCCTCTACGCCGTCTTTCCCGACCCGCGCACGCTCGCCATTGCGCCGGTCCTCGCTGTCGGCCTTACCGTCTTTCCTCTCTACTGGTTTGCTCGGCGTGAGATAGGCCCGGCGCTCGGCTTCGTCGTCTCCCTCGCCTACCTCCTCTCGCCCGGCCTCCAGCTCATTGCCCTCGATCAATTCTACGAGATCATGCTCGCGATGCCGCTTTTGCTGCTCGCGGCGATTTTTCTATGGCGCCGCCGTTACGTTCCTTTCCTTGCGCTGGTCGTGCTTCTCTTTATCTGCAAAGAAGACATGCCTCTCATCGCCGTGGGCTTTGGTCTCTTCCTGATCCTCTTCCGGCGCCAGTGGAAGCTGGGTGGGGGTCTTGCCCTCTTCAGTCTCGCCTGGTTCGTCGTGCTCATTCAATGGATCATCCCCTACTTCCAAGGCGGCTCGAGCTTTTTCTATTTCAACACGGCGCACTCGAGCGGTGGCCAGTACAGCTATCTCGGCACCAGTCTCTCCGAGATCATCCGGAACCTGCTCACACACCCGACACTGGCCGTGCAACATATGACCATCCCGCCGAAAATAGACACTATTCTCAAAATCCTCCTCCCGCTCAGCCTCCTGCCATTTATCGGCGCCGAAATGAGCGCGCTCGCTCTGCCCACGCTTGCCTATACGCTTCTCAGCGACCGCGACAGTCAATTCATGCTCGGCTCTCATCACTATTCCGCCGTCTTTCCTTTTCTCCTCCTCGGCACCGTGATCGGCCTCCACCGTCTCCTCCGATGGGCGGACGCTCGCCTGCCGGCTAAACGGCAAATGGCATTTCGAGCAGCCCTCGGCGTCCTCCTCTTAGCCGCGACCCTTTCCAACTACTATCTCTATGCCCCCGGCCCGCTGGCCAGAGGGTTCGATCCGAACCGCTTTGCCCCCACCGCACATGACGCTGTCGTCGAGACGATCGCGAGCAAGATTCCGCCGGATGCCTCCGTCCTCGTCCAGGCCGAGCTCTCACCGCGCGTCTCGGAACGAAAACACATCTACATCATGACCGCCATCCCCTGCCTGGGTGCAGCCGACTATCTCTTCGCCGATATGACCCAGCCCTGGTTCGGCTACAATCGCTCGGTCTGGGAAGAGGATCTCGCGCTCCCCTTCTTCCACACGGTGGCTGAACAGGATGGCGTGATTCTCAAAGCGCGTTCCCCTCTCCAACCGCCCGACCACGTACTCAACGTATCATTTGAGAATGGCATCTCTTTATGGGGGTATACGCTTCCCCTGACCGGCACTGTCACCGGTGGGAGGGGAATCAACGTCTTTACGGCGTGGCGAACCGACCGGAGCGTTCAGACGAGTTACAACATACAGGCACAACTTTTGGACGCAGAGGGGCATCTCTGGGCCGAAGACAATAGCAAGCCTTGTCGCGGCTATTCCCCGACGGATCATTGGCAGCCCGGCGAGGTCGTGAACGATGACCAAACCTTCTACCTCCCTCCGACGATCCCGGGAGGCGATTATTCCATCGTCTACAGTCTCTACGATAAGGCGACCGACAAGTACCTCTTGCCGCTCGGCGCAGTCCAGACTGACATTCCGCTGACTTCTCTCCACATCGAGAAAAACAAGAACTCGTTCCTGGCGAGCGAGCTCATCATCGAGAATCCGCTTTACGTGGACATGCACGAAATGCGTCTTCTCGGTTTCAAGCCGCTGCCGCAAGTGATCTCGCGCGGGGACACACTGCACGTCGGGATTTACTGGCGGGCGCGCGGCAAGCCTCAAGGCGATTACGAGGCTTTTGTGCAGCTGCGCGATGGCCGCGGTCAGACCACCGCCGAGCAGGTCTCGCGTCCGGCCGAAAACACCTATCCGACCACGCTCTGGAACACGGGCGAAGTCCTGCTCGACTGGCACGACCTGCCCTTGCCGCACGACCTGGCCCCTGGGGATTATCAGATTTTTGTCGGACTGCGCGATGCAGCGACAAATCAAGTGCTCGGCGAGGCCAACATCTCATCAGTCACCATCGAACCCTGATAGCGCGCGCCGGTCCCTTATCTCCCTTCTCTGAGCCTAACTGGCTCAAAGACCTGCTGCTGGGGAAGGTCTGGTTCGCCTAAACCTTGCCACTATGAAACTTGCCAACTCTTCCGCTCGCCTCTCTTACGGCCCTGACCCAAATCAATTCGGCCGCCTCCGCCTTCCCCCAACCCCTGGCCCGCACCCCGTCGCGATCGTCATCCATGGCGGCATGTGGCACGCGATGTACGGCCTGGACTATATGGATAAGTTGAGCCAGTCTCTCACGGCGACAGGAATTGCCACTCTCAATATCGAATACCGTCGCGTTGGCAATGCCGGCGGCGGCTGGCCCGGCACCTTCCTCGATGTGAGCGCCGCCATCGCCCATCTGACTGCACTCTCTTCAACTTATCTGCTTGATCTCGGCCACGTCATTGTGATCGGCCATTCGTCCGGCGGGCACCTCGCTCTCTGCGCCGCCGGTCATCAAAACCTACCGGCCGATCATCCTTTCTACGCTCCCCTCCCGTTTTCCTTGCGCGCGGTCGTTGCGATCTCACCCGTCACTGATCTGCGCCGCGCTTTGGAGATCATGCCTGATTCGGACATCATCGCACAGCTCGTCGGCGGGACCCCGGAGCAGATGCCTGCGCGGTTCGCGGCCGCCTCGCCGATTGAACTGCTCCCCCTCCGCGTACGACAGATCATAATCCATGGGACCGGGGACGACCTTGTTCCGTTTCAAATGAGCGCCGAGTATCATGCGGCGGCTCTCGCCGCTGGGGATAGTGCCGTTCTCGTCCCGCTTCCGCGCTCCGGCCATTTTGAGCCCATAGACCCCCAAGCCGATGTCTGGCCCCAGGTGATCGGCAACATCCAATCCGCTCTTCTGACGCAATAGATCTTGCATTCAAAGCTGGAATCGAACAATACAGCGGCATCACGGTCGGTAACCGATTTTGCCAATAACCAGCAGCCATCCAAGAGAAGATGGAACTGTTCACGATTGCCGACGCGGTCACACGAGATAGAGGCGAAAAACGCCAATTGCTAGAGCCTTGTCATTGAACCAATTCGCGGTATACTATGTAAGAAGGATGAATGGGCTTGATGCTTTGGAGATTCGTCTTGGATGAGTTTAGCTGGAGATAGGACGTGGAGCAAAGACCTAGATATTCCATCGTCGCCCCGTGCTTTAACGAGGAAGCTGGCTTGCCCGAACTGTACCGGCGTGTCTGCGAGGTCATGGACCAGACGGATGAGCCCTGGGAGCTGGTCTTGGTAGACGACGGCAGCCACGACCGTACGGCGCTCGTCATGCGCGAGCTGCGGGAGCAAGACCCACGAGTCAAGGTAATCAACTTTACTCGTAACTTTGGGCATCAAATCGCTGTTACGGCGGGCCTGGACTATGGTCGGGGAGATGCGGTCGTCATCATCGACGCCGACCTGCAAGACCCGCCCGAAGTGATTCTGCAGATGATTGAACTATGGAAGCAGGGTTATGAGGTCGTCTACGCGGTCCGCAAGGCCCGCAAGGGTGAGTCCTGGTTCAAAGAGTTCACGGCCAAGCTCTTTTATCGAATCATCTATAGAATTACCGACGTAGACATACCGCTCGACACCGGCGATTTTCGGCTCATGGACCGCAAGGTAGTCGAAGCGATGAAGCTGATGAAAGAGCGCCATCGCTTTATCCGCGGCATGACGAGTTGGGTTGGCTACCGCCAGACCGGCGTCGAATACGTCCGCGAGGAACGCTTTGCAGGAGAAACGCATTATCCGTTCCGCAAGATGCTGAAATTCGCGATGGATGCGATCACGGGCTTTAGCTACGCACCTCTTCAGTTCGCGACGTGGCTCGGGTTTGCCATCGCCGGCCTCTCGGCGGTCGGCGCGCTCCTCGTGATCTACGCTCGCCTTTTTATGGGCTCGGCGCCGTTCTACGGGCAGGCCACGACTCTCGTCACCGTCCTCTTTCTCGGCGGTGTTCAACTCATCACCCTCGGCACGATCGGCGAGTACCTGGGCCGCATCTACGATGAAGTCAAGGGCCGCCCGCTCTACCTCGTCCGCGATGCTCTGGGGTTTGACGGAACCCAGCCTGAATCCGAACCCGAGCTTCATCACGAATCTGTCGCTGTGAAATAGCGGCTCCCGCGATCCTGCTCGCTACTGCTGGAAAGGTCGTATCCTGCATCAGAGCTTCGTTCATAATGAGTTGTTCTTCTCCCCTGTCACCTGTCGCACTCTCAAGGGAGCGGTACCGCTGAAACCTTCATACTGGACTATTCTGTCCTTGCTCGCGGCCGGCGTCCTCGTGGTCTTTGGCGCATTCGGAAGAGCTGTGACGACGTCCCTTGACACTGTCGTGGACTCCCTAAACCCCACCAGCTCTGCGGTCACCGAGACGCCCGCCGATCTCGGAGTGACCGGAACCACGATGAAGACAGATTTGGAATCAATGGGCTTTCAGTTTGCAGACTCCGACTTTTCCGACCAGGGTCGCATTATGGGCGAGTGCCGCCAGCGCGTCCAAGTCGTCGAACTGGTCGGTTCGCCGGAACGAGTCTCCTCGGTGACACTGGCCACCACCCTCCTCGACGACCCGAAGCAAAACTCAGCCCAGGTCGATGCCATGGTCTCATTACTCCAGGAGACTGTTCCCGGTTGGGATGGCAAGGCCTGGCTCACGGCGAGCATCCCGATTGCGATGGACAGAGGTCTCGTCGAAATGCAAGCCGGCAGCACACACGTAACCCTCAAATCCTTCAACGTCCGGGATATGCGTCCCCTTCTCCTGATCATACAGTCCAAGTAGGCGAACGGCTTTCAGCCCGACTGTCCATCCCCGCGAGGCAGAAAACGGTAGCTAGAGTGTGAGAGGCCAGGGCGCCTACGGCGCCCTGGCCTCTCACGATCTTTATTCCTCCCCCCTTTGAAGGGGGGAGAGAGCCGGGTGAGGGAGCAAACGCATGCTAACATTAGGCGCGGGCAAAGTCGGCCCGCTCGGTCACCCGAAACGATGCCGAGCCGCAAGAGCCCGTTCATAGAGTTCAAAGCGAGCCCGCGAAAAGACAGTGTCAAACCCGCCGATATACTGCACGACCTTACCCCCGAATCCCCGCTTGAATTGATAGAGGCCATGCGGCAGAGGTGAGTGGTCCGAGTTCGCCTCGATCGAAGATGGTCTGCTTTCCAAGCCGGCGGCGGGCGATTTCTCTTCCTTCAGATACTGCGTCCCCACATCCGCGACATCGGCAATGCCCCATAGGTCATAGCGCGCGCACCCCCGCGCCTTCGCCCATTGGATGGCCGCCCAGTGGAGCGCGTGGTTAGGCATCCGTTCACGATGGGCATTTCCAGAGGCCCCATATAGGTAGATCGCTTCTTCCCCCAGGGCCGTGACCAGGATCGCGGCCAGCATCTCTCCTTCGTACTCTGCCACTAGAAAACGGGCCAAACCCGGTACCATCTCTTTAATCGCGACCCCGTAATAGTCCTCCGAATGGATGGCAAACTTGTCCCGGGCGCCTGTCGTCCGCATGAGGCGATAGAATGAAGGGAGATCGGCGGGGCTCCCCTCGCGCACCATGATCCCTTTCCGTTCCGCCAGCCGTATATTGTAGCGCCATTTCGGCTTCATCTCAGCCAGTATACTGGGCAAATCCCGCGTCATGTCCACATGTATGGTCGTGCGGGGCTGAACGGCCGGTCCCACCCGCCAATGATTCGAGGTCAGCCATGCGGTCAGAACTGGATCGTCCAGCCAGTTCGGCTCGATCTTGAGCAAGAATGCGCCTTGCGATCTCGCCGCAGCGCGAACCGATTCCAACAGCGCGGCCAAGCCGTCCTGGTCCTGAGGATCGACGATCGGGCCGCGGGGAACGTAGGCCAATTTTAAGCCGAGGGGAAGCGAACGGAAGAGGATCTGTGCGCCGCCCAGCCATGTGCCCGCGTGTTCGACGGCAATGCGGGTAACAGTCCATCCAACACGCGCTTTGAGTTCCGCCCATGCACATGACTGCAGGAGATGACCGCCGCGCCCGCAGACGAATTCTTCCCAGGCGCGCGGCTCGGGGTTCTCGACGACCCTAAAGGCGCTGCTCACGAGGCTCATTATAACACGATTTGCATTCTGCTTTTCATCGGGATATAATTCAGAAGGTGTGGGTTTGTTAGATCACCACGGCTGTGATATAATGGCTAGGTTCGTGCCATCAAGCGAAACCCATTCTACAAAGGAGTAGTGCAGTGCTTGATCGATACGGATTGATCGGCCTCTTTGCGATCGTGGCCATCATTTTCCCTCTGATTCCCTTGCTCCTCGCACGGTTCCTTCGTCCTCGCAAACCCAACCGTTCCAAAATGGAAACCTACGAGTGCGGCCTCGAATTCGAGGATTTTCCCGTCGAAGCCCAACAAGTGTGGGTCCAATTCCGCATCCAATACTACATCTTTGCCCTGATGTTCGTCGTCTTCGACATCGAGGTGGTCTTCCTCTACCCCTGGGCCGTCGCTTACAACTCGCTCGGCCTCTACGCCCTCGTCGAGATGATCATCTTCCTTGTCATTCTCGTCATGGCTCTTGCCTACGCTTGGCGCAAGGGCCAACTGGAATGGGTTTAAAGGAATGCGGAGAGATGAAAGAGGAGAGATGAAACGTCAGCTTTCATCTCTCCTCTCTCCTCTATCTTCTTTTGGAATAGGCACATGGACATTCTTAACAATCTCTTCCCCAACATCTACAACGCCCTGAACGATTTCTTTCACGGGCTGCTGCGCGGTGCCAACCTGCGTCCCGATGCTGAGAGCTTTATCGTCTCGCTCATCATGGGCCTCATCGTGGTCGTCTTCCTCGTGGCCATCTCTCCGTTTCTCATGTTGAGCTTGACCTGGGTTGAGCGCAAGGTGGTCGCCCGCATTCAAAACCGCCTGGGCCCCAACCGAGTAGGCCCCTGGGGCATCTTTCAGATTTTCGCCGATATGATCAAGATGCTCACTAAAGAGGACATTGTCCCGGCGAACGCGGATCGCTGGGTCCATTTCCTCGCCCCTGTCGTCACCATGATTCCGATCACGCTCATTCTCGCCGTGATCCCCTGGGGCCGCGGCATGGCTCCCGCCGACCTGAACATCGGCGTTCTCTATGTGATCGCTCTGAGTTCGCTGGGCACGGTCGGCATCTTTATGGCCGGGTGGGGCTCGAACAACAAATTCGCCTTGATAGGCGGTATGCGGGCGGTTGCGCAGATCATCAGTTACGAGGTCCCCCAAGTCCTGGCCATCGTCGCGATCGTGCTCCTGGCCGGATCGCTTTCACTCGTCGACATTGTCAAGCTGCAAGGTGGTTGGGCGGGGTTCCGCTGGTTCCTCTTTGCCATCCCGGTCGGTCCGATTGCCTTCGTCGTCTACATGATCAGCGCGATCGCCGAAGTGAACCGCACTCCTTTCGACCTGCCCGAAGGCGAGTCTGAGATCGTCGCCGGCCACCACACAGAGTACAGCGGCATGAAGTGGGGCCTCTTTTACATGGCCGAGTACCTCAACCTCTTTGTCGTCTGCGCCATCGCGGCGACCCTTTTCCTCGGCGGCTGGCAGGGTCCCCTCCTACCCCCGTGGATTTGGTTCTTTGTCAAGACGCTCTTGTTGATTCTCATCGCTATGTGGGTGCGCGGCACATTCCCCCGTATCCGCATGGACCAACTGATGAAGTTCGCGTGGCAGGTGTTGGTGCCAGTGGCGCTGGTCAATATCGTCCTCACGGGCCTCGCGCTGCCGATCTTTAAAGCCATCGGCCTCATCTAGTCTACGATGATAAGGATCGCCCATGTCCATTGACCTAGTGTTGACCTATGTCGCTTTTTTTGTGCTGGCCGCTATCACCATCATCGGCGGGCTGCTCGTCGCCTTTGTGCGCAATATTATGCACGCAGCGCTCGCGCTCATGATGGCGTTCATGGGAGTCGCCGGCATCTATTTGCTTCTCGAAGCGGAATTTATCGCCGCCGTTCAGGTGCTCATCTATGTCGGCGCGATTGCCGTCCTCATCCTGTTTGCCATCATGCTGACGCGAGGGTTGATGACGCGGACCCTGCCGCCTGAGAACAACCAATGGTTGGCCGCGGGTGGGCTCGCGTTGCTCCTTTTCGTCGCCCTCGTCTACATCGCCGTCACAACCCATTGGCCGGTGGGTACGCAAGCGCTCGCCGGCACGGATCTGATCCCGAAGATCGGGACCGAATTGGTCACTACCTACGTCCTGCCGTTTGAGGTGGCTTCTATCCTCCTCCTCACAGCCCTTATAGGGGCCATTGTCATCGCACGCGAGTGAGCACGTTTGCACGAAAGACCGCAAGAAGAGGTCATTCAGAATGATACCACTGCCATACTTTTTACTGCTCGGGGCCGCTGTGTTTTGCATCGGGCTGTTTGCGGCGCTCGCTCGGCGCAACGCCGTGGCGATTCTCATGGGCATCGAGTTGATGCTGAACGCGGTCAATATCAACCTCGTCGCCTTTTGGCGCTATACCAAACCCGGCACACCCACCTGGGATCTCGCAGGACAGATCTTTGCCTTGTTTGTTATCACGTTGGCAGCCGCCGAAGCCGCCATCGGCCTGGCTTTGATCATCGCCATCTATCGCTCTCG
Source organism: Chloroflexota bacterium (assembly GCA_023489485.1). Classification (GTDB taxonomy): domain Bacteria; phylum Chloroflexota; class Anaerolineae; order UBA4142; family UBA4142; genus JAMDCU01. Next base: position 2,038 of record JAMDCU010000039.1, on the reverse strand, counting down.
CGACACAGTGAATGTCGAAGACGTAGATATCATGAAATGGTAAAACCAGCATGAGCCAATGGACCCCCGAGCCAAGGTGCCGGTATGCACGGTTGGCTCTTTGGCCAATGGAGGAATTGGCTCATTGCCTTTGAGGCGCCAATGTCAATGTTCAATCTCGCATTCCTCGTCATTGTTTTTCCAATTACTGCGTTTGCCCTGATCGCGTTGTTCTTCAACCGGAACCATCGGCTGAGCGCCTGGACAGCGATTGCCGGCATCCTTCTCGCCGGGGTCGTTGCGTACGGTGTCCTCTTCCAAGCACTCTCCGTCGGACCCGAGTTGGCCAAAGACCCCTTCTTTGCACACATCCCTTGGTTTCCGACCGGCAAAGATGTCTTTACGATGGGCTGGATGATCGATCCGCTGGCGGCGATGACGCTCTTTATGGTCACCACCGTCTGTTTGATGATCTTTGTCTACTCCCAAGGGTACATGCACGGTGACCCGCGCTATAGCCGCTTTTTCGCCTACATCTCCCTCTTCGCCACCGGCATGTTGGGTCTGGTCATCTCCTCGAACCTTTTGGAGCTCTTTGTCTTTTGGGAAATCATGGGGCTGTGCTCATACCTCCTCATCGGCTTTTGGTCTGTCCGCATGCCGGGTGAGAAGCATATCGACGACGCCCAAACCGTGCGAGCTGCCCAAGCAGCCAAGAAAGCGTTCCTAACGACGCGCGTCGGCGATACGATCTTTTTTACCGGCATGATCTGGCTCTACTTCCGCACGGGCTCCCTCGATTTCCAGACCATCTTCAAGCCTGAAACATTAAAGTTTTTGGCGAACGACATGACGCTGATCGGGTTGCCCTCCGCGACGGTCATTGGCCTGTTGATCCTCGCGGGCACCATCGGCAAGTCGGCCCAATTCCCCCTCCATATCTGGCTGCCTGATGCGATGGAAGGCCCGACCCCTGTGAGCGCCCTCATCCATGCGGCGACGATGGTTGCCGCAGGTGTTTACCTGATCGCCCGCACCTACCCGATTTTCCAGTCGGTCGCCGGGACGCCCGCGATGGTCATCGTCGCCATCGTCGGAATCTTTACCGCCCTTTTTGCTTCCACCATCGGTCTTGCCCAGGACGATATCAAGCGCGTCTTGGCCTATTCGACCATTTCCCAGCTTGGCTACATGGTCGCAGGCTTGGGCATCGGCGCTTTTGCGGCCGGCACCTTCCACCTCATCACCCATGCCTTTTTCAAGGCGCTCTTGTTCCTCACCGCCGGTTCCGTGATTCATGCCGTGCACACGAACGACATGTTCAAGATGGGCGGGTTAAAGAACAAGATGCCCATTACGACCACGGTGTTCATTATCGGCGGTCTTGCCCTGATGGGCATTCCCCCGTTTGCCGGGTTCTGGAGCAAGGACGAGATTCTCGCCGATGCCTTTAACGGCATGCTCAGCGGCGAGTCGCTGATGACTTTTGTCTATATCTGCGGCACTATCGCGGCTTTCTTTACCGCCCTCTACACGGGCCGACAGATTTTCCTTTCGTTCTTTGGCGAGGCGCGCGATCCTCACGCGTACGAACACGCCCACGAATCTCCACCGGTCATGTGGGTTCCCCTGGCTATCCTCGCGTTCTTCGCAACCTTCATCGGTTTCATCGGAGCACCCTTCTTTGGCAGCCCCTTCCAGACGTTTGTGAGCGAAGGGTTGGGTTTTGAGGTGTCCGGATTTAATGTGCCGGCGGCCCTGATTGCCGTCGTCGTGGCGCTCGCCGGGCTAGGTCTGAGCTGGGTGATATACGGCCGCAAGCCCCTAGTGGCTGGGCAGCCCGACCCACTCAGCCGCGCCCTCGGCCCGGTGTGGGAATTGTTACGGAACAAGTACTATCTGGACCAGGTTTATGGCCTCGTCATCGAGCAAAAACCCGGGCCGGCCGGCCAAACCGGACAGGCCGATTCCGTCCATGTCCAGGCAGGTCTGTTGATGCAGGCCGTCGTTTGGTTCGCGGGCGTCTGCTTCGCATTCGACCGCAGAATCGTCGATGGCA
>JAMDCU010000125.1 GCA_023489485.1 Chloroflexota bacterium | reverse complement strand
AACGTCGGCGTGGAAACGAACACGGCTTTTGCCGCCTGCCAGGGGAAAAAATTGGACAGACGTTCATCTCCGCCGGTGCGAACGACCAGATCGATATCGCCGAGGCCATCCGTGTACAAAAAGCAGTTGAACAACTCTTCGGAAACTGCCGCCGATTCGATTCCCTGTGCGAGAATCTCCCTGACTGCCCGGAGGATTTCCATCCGCCCGCCGTAGTTGAACGCGATGTTTAGAATATACCTGTCGTTATGCTGGGTGAGGCGGACGGCGCGCGCGACCTTGTCGGCGAGGACGCGCGGCACACCCTCCAAGGAGCCGCTGTGGATCAATCGTACGCCGCGCGCTCGGAAATTCTCCGTCTCCCGGTCGATGACTTGCGCGAGCAGCTCAAAGAACCCGTCGATCTCTTCTCGCGGCCGGCCCCAGTTCTCGGTTGAAAAAACATACAGCGTCACGACCCGAATCCCGAACTTGCTGCAAGCGTCGAGCACAGGCCGAACATTCTGCGTCCCCTGGCGATGACCTTCGAGGCGGGGCAGCTGCCGCTGGTTCGCCCAACGGCCGTTCCCATCCATCATGATGCCGATATGACGCGGCACGCGAGCGAAACGGGGTTGGAGCGTCTGGACGATAGGCCAGGTTAGTTCCACTATGTCCTCTAATCAAGTCTGTCGAACACAGACGACAAATCGACGTTCTGTGCGGCTGGATGAACGCTCAACTGAATAAAGTACTCGTTGTTTCCATCCGCGCCCCGAAGCGGGGATTGTGCAATGCCCAGCACCCGCCAACCCTCATCCATGGCGTGATCGGCCACCTTTTTGATCACGGACCGATGCACCTGCGGATCCCGCACGATGCCTCCGCGAGGCACCTGCTCGCGTCCTGCTTCAAATTGCGGTTTGATGAGGGCGATGGCCTCGCCGTGCGCCGAGAGGAGTCGCTTCACTTCCGGGAGTACCAACGTCAGCGAAATAAACGAAACATCCACGGTCGCCAGTTCAATCGGCTCGTCTAGTCGCTTCAAATGCCGGATATTGATCCGATCCATTACAATGACCCGCGGGTCGCTCCTCAGTTTCCATGCGAGTTGGCCGTAACCCACGTCAATGGCATAGACTCGTAAAGCGCCGCGCTGGAGCAAGCAGTCAGTGAACCCGCCGGTGGACGCACCGATGTCAGCACAGACCTTGCCTTGCACCTGGACGCGAAACTTGTCCAGTGCGCCTTCCAGTTTCAACCCGCCGCGGCCCACATACTTGAGCGGAGCGCGGACGCCGATGGCCGCATCTTCAGGGACGGGGGTTCCGGCCTTGCTCACCACCCCGCCGTTGACCTGGACCTCCCCGGCCAAGATGAGTGCTTGCGCCCGTTGACGCGTTTCGGCGAGTCCTCGTTCGACGAGCAAAAGGTCCAGCCGCTTCTTGACCACGGATAAAAGATAAGCGTAACGCGGCAAAAAGTCAAGTCTGTTTGACTTTATTGCGATTCAGGAATATGATGAAACGGCATGGAGGAGATGTTGCTTCTCAACCTACTCAAGTCGATGCGCCCCCGCCAATGGACCAAGAATCTTCTGGTTTACATCCCCTTTCTTTTCACGCTTCGTCAGTACTGGAAGCCGTTTTCCAGAGAGATGTACACGTTCATTGCTCTCTCCACGGCAGCTTTTGCACTTTTTTGCGCTCTATCGGGGACAATCTATCTGATCAATGATCTAGTCGATATCGACAAGGACCGCTTTCACCCCACCAAGCGGTTTCGGCCGATTGCCTCGGGCGCCCTAAAGGTCCGCGTCGTAATCGTCGCCGTCATTGTTCTGCTGGCGGTGGCGATCCCGTTGTCGTTTCTGCTCGACGTGTGGTTCGGGCTCATGGCGGTCTGCTATTTCATCTTGATGGTTGTTTACTCGTTCGTGCTCAAGAATATCGTAATCGTCGACGTGTTCACTCTCGGCGCCGGTTTTGTCCTACGGGTGTTGGCCGGGGCTCTCGCCATCCACGTTCCCCCATCCGCCTGGATTCTCGTTTGCACGATGCTTCTGGCGCTCTTTGTCGGTTTCAGCAAGCGCCGCCACGAGCTGGTCCTCCTGGAAGGTGACGCGACCAACCACCGACTGATCCTGAAAGAATACACCGCCGAGGTGCTGGACGAAATGATCGCCGTGACGACGGCATCATTCGTGATGGCCTACTCCCTCTACACCTTTACGGCAGAGAACCTGCCCAAGAATCATACGATGATGCTGACAATCCCTTTCGCGCTGTACATTATTTTCCGGCTTCTCTACCTCGTTCATGTCAAGGGGGAAGGCGGGAGCCCTGAAGAGATGGTGTTGCGGGACCGCCCTCTCTTCGCTTCCATTGTTTTATGGGCCGCGGTTGCGGTCGGAATTCTATACGCCTTCGGCGGAACATAGGGGCCTTCGCCTCCTCTTGGCAATTAGTCAAAAGGAGTCTGTGCCCAGCCAGGCGAACACGCTGACTTCATAGCGCAGGCAGCTCGAAATAACGGCAACGGGCGAGGAGGAATCCCCGCCCGTTCACTTCTATTTGACAAGACCACGTCTTATCGCTTCGTGTACTGCTTGGCCTTGCGTGCCCGCTTCAGCCCGGGCTTTTTGCGCTCTTTGACTCGCGCATCGCGTGTCAAGAGGCCTGCCTTGCGGAGCGCGCCCTTGAAGCTTTCGTCCGCCGCAAGCAGCGCCCGCGCCACGCCAAGCGCGACGGCTCCAGACTGGCCGACCGGCCCGCCGCCTTTGACCTGCGCGGAAACGGCAAACCGGTCTTCATTCTGCGTCACGCGGAGAGGACTGATCACCCGGTTCGCATGCGAGGTCACCGGAAAATACTCCACCAGCGGCCTCTCGTTGATCATGAATGCACCACTGCCAGCAAAAAGCCGCACCCGTGCGATCGCCGCCTTACGCCGACCGATACCTTCGTAATATTTGCCCGTCGCCATGAATCAAACCTCCAATTTCCTCGGCTGCTGTGCCAGATGGGGATGTTCCGGTTCCTTATAGACCTTGAGCTTCTTGAACATAACTCGTCCCAACCGCCCGTGCGGAAGCATCCCCCAGACCGCTGCCTTGAGGACCCGATCGGGGTGTTTTTCCAATTGGTCGCGCAAGACCGTTTTCTTCATCCCGCCAGGATAGCCCGAGTGCCGATAATAGTACTTGACGTCCAGCTTTTTCCCCGTCACCCGGACCTTGCCCGCATTCACGACGACCACAAAATCGCCAGTGTCTAGATGAGGTGTATAGATCGGCTTGTGCTTACCCTTGAGGACGCGCGCAATTCCGGAGGCAAGCCGGCCAAGCGTCTTGCCCTGCGCATCCACCACGTACCATTCCCGTTGAATATCGGCGGGTTTGGTGTTAAATGTCTTCATTCTTCACTCCGATAATTGTCCCTGGTTCCGTGGTCAGATCGTATTTGATGGCGACGAGTGCCAGTCCCTGTGGGCCGGCCGCATCTCCTGCGCGTCGCTTTCCTGCAATGACCTCCTGGAATCCCTCGAGGCTCATCTCGCCTTTACCCACCCAGAGGAGCGTCCCCACGATCCGCCGCACCATTCGGTATAAGAACGCATTCGCTTCCAAGCTGATCAGGATGCGGTCCTCATCGCTTCGTTCCACCCTGGCTGAGTACGTCTGCCGGACCGTGTTCGTCCCCCGCGGGGCTGTTCCGAACGACCGGAAATCGTGAACCCCAACAAGGACGTGTGCCGCTCGATTCATCGCCGCCGCGTCCAGCGTCTCGGGGACGAGCAGTGTGTACCGGCTCAAGAGCGGAGACCGAACAGGCCGGTTCAGAATCGTGTAGCGGTAGAGTCGGCTCTTGGCGCTTCGTCGTGCCGAGAATCTTGCGTCTACCTCGATAATCGAGCGAACTGCGAGATCACGCGGCAGTTCGGCATTCAGAGCACGCTGCAAGGCGTCGAGTGGATGTTTCCACGTGGTATCGAAATGAGCGCCCTGACCAAGGGCATGTACTCCGCTGTCTGTCCTGCCTCCACCCACGATCCGGACGCGCTCCCCCGTAACTCGTTCGAGAACACGTTCCAGCTCACCCTGCACCGTGCGCCCGCGCCTCTGGATCTGGAATCCCTCAAAGTCAGTTCCATCGTATTCGAGGATCGCAAAG
>JAMDCU010000019.1 GCA_023489485.1 Chloroflexota bacterium | reverse complement strand
CCCCGCGATCGCTGTTCCCGTCTTCCAGGTCGAAACACAAGTCTCCGTGGAAGAGTGGCGAGGGACGCAAGTCAGAATCGACGCCGCGGATATCGGCCGCGAATACGACATGGCCGATGTCCCTCCGACCGACCCGATCGCGGCGATTATCCGCTTGACCTGTGCCGCGCTTGGCATCGAGCCGAGAGGCCTGAGCGTCCGCGTCCGCTCGACGATCCCCGTCGCACGCGGACTGGGGAGCGGCGCGGCGGTTTCCGTCGCGACTGCACGGGCGATTGCCCGATACTATGGCCGGGACCTTTCTCGAGAGCAGGCATCCGCCCTTGCGTTCGAGGTGGAGAAGTTGCATCACGGGACCCCGAGCGGTGTCGATAATACCGTCGTCGCCTTTGCCGAGCCCATCTACTACGTCAGAGGCAAGCCATTCGAGCGCTTTCGAACGGCCGCTCCTTTTCACCTCGCGATTGCAGATACCGGCATCCCCAGTCCAACCCTGATCACCGTTGGCGACGTGCGACGGTTATGGGAAGCGGACAAGACTCGCTACGAGATAATGTTCGATCAGGTTGGGGAAATTGTCCGTGAGGCTAGAAATCGGATCGAAGGCCGGTCGCCGGCCGACCTGGGACAGCTAATGAACCGGAACCAAGAGCTTTTGCGCGAGATGGGGGTATCCTCTCCGGAGATAGAGCGTTTGATTGAAGCAGCCCGGCGGGCAGGTGCTAACGGGGCCAAACTGTCAGGCGGCGGCCGTGGAGGCAATATCATCGCGCTCGTCGAAGAGCAAGCGCGGGAACGGGTGGCGAGCGCCCTCACACAATCCGGCGCTGCGAGCGTGATCGTGACGCGGGTGGAGTGAAGGCTCTGGACTTGCTCACGCGCTCGCGGAGCGCCGAGTTGAAAGGCCAGTGAGAAAAACACAATGGCTCGCCCACTGTCAGGTTGGCGAGCCATTACCTAAAAAATCCCAGGAGCGTTTTATGCCCTCATCTCATCTCGTTCCTGTTTTTCCAATGCGAAGGTGACATCCTGCTCCTTGACGACTCCCATCTGCACCAAGACGGTGCCGAGAAGGGGGGATGTCCCGCCCTGGAGCGTGACTGCTTGCAGCTCTAGTGCCTCTTCGAGCTGATTCGCATTAATAAGGTGATCCTCTACGAGATATTCGCCGATTAGCTTCTTGTCCATAAGCCTCCTCAGCCAGATAGGTGTCGGATTTGCCATTTATAACGAGAGGCCGAGCAGGCTGTTTCTGACCGGCTACATAATGTGTTTCCGATCGCTCACTCCGGTGCTTGTTCGAGGACGGGGCGAGCTTCTCGCTCGGAAAGCTGCAGCGTGACAAAGAGCCAGGGCGCGCCAAGCGCCATCCAGAATCCATTTGCCGAATAGCGAGGCCGCGTGCACATATCGCCATCAGGCAATAGCGGCTTGAGGGCGATGCGAATGCCAAGGCCTATGGCTAACCCAAATGAATGCCAATCCCCCTTGATTGAGCTCAGCTATTTGCAACTCCCGCGTGCATTGTCCCAGTTCTACTTCCCACTCGTTCCCTTTTGCTACTTGCCATCCCCCTACTGATCGCGGGATCCGCGAACCGGCTTTTGCTTCTCCGCTTTGGTCTCCCGCAGCATCTCCTCGGCGCTCTTGCGCGTGAGCGCCGTGGCAGTGCCGAGCATCTGGGCCAGTTCTTCGACTCGCTCAGACCCTTTGAGTTCGTGGAGGAGGGTCACCGTACGCTCGCCCACAATGTCCTTGCGGATGTTCAGGTGGATATCTCCGAACGCCGCAATCTGAGGCAGATGAGTAACGCAGATCACCTGATGTTGCGGCACCCCGTCGGCTCTTGCTGCGGTCGGAGTAAGTGCCCACAATTTGTGTCCGACAATGCCGCCCGTTCGGCCGCCGATGCCCTGATCGATCTCGTCAAAGATCAAAGTGGGTACATTGTCCGCGCGCGACAAGACGGATTTCATCGCGAGCATCAGCCGTGAAGTCTCGCCCCCGGAAGCGATCTTCGCCAAAGGCTTGAGTGGCTCGCCCGGGTTTGGCGAGACCAGGAACTCGACGCGGTCGATCCCGGTGGTGTCAAAGGCCACGCGGGTGCCGTCGACCTCGACGCCTTCCGCGTCCTCCGCGCGTTCAAGCCCGACCCCGAATTTGGCTTTGGCCATCCCCAGGTCCTGAAGCTGGGCTTCAATTTCAATGCCAAGACGTTCCCCTGCCTCGCGCCGTGCCAGCGACAACTCTCCCCCAAGCGACGCAATCGCCTGGAGCAAAGCGGCCTCTTGGGCGTGCAATTCCTCGGTGCGCTGTTCGCCGTGCGAGATGCCGGCCAGTTCCGCAGCAGCATTTTCTCCAAACGCCAGTATCTCTTCGATGCTCTCCCCGTACTTGCGCTTGAGCCGGAAGATCAGGTCGAGTCGTTCGTCGATCTCTTGGAGGCGATCGGGATTGTGATCGACCGCGTCTCGATACTGGCGCAATGCGCGCGCGAGATCATCCGCCTGGGCCGCTGCGCTGTCTGCCTGCTCCCGCAGATCCTTGACCGAGGCGTCGTAGCGCTCCAATCCGGTGATCGCCTGCAGTGCTTCTGCGAAAAGGTCGATGGCTCCTTTTTCGTCTTCCCCGGCGCCATAGAGGGCGCGGTAGGCATGATCGGCAAGATTCGCCCGCAGCTCGGCATTGCCGAGAAGCTCGCGCTCTTGTTTCAGTGTCTCTTCCTCGTCCACCTTGAGGTTCGCCTGAGAGATCTCCTCGACGATATACGTCAGCCGGTCCACCCGGCGCGCCCGCTCGCGTTCGTCCATCATCAGACTCTGCAGTTCGCTCCGGACAGCCCGCAGGGCTTTGACCTTTTCTGCGACGTGCGCCCGCGTTTCCCACAAGTTTCCATACCGGTCAAGGAAATCGACATGTTCCCGCACACGCAAGAGCGAGAGATGTTCGCTTTGGCCGTGGATGTCGATCAGATGCTCTCCGATGCGCTGCAGGACGTGCAGAGTCACGGGACGGCCGTTCAAACGGCACGTGTTGCGCCCCTCGCGATTGATTTCACGCGTGACGATCAACGAGTCGTCGGCGTGGTCGATGCCCATTTCGTCGAGGACGGGGCAGATGCTTTCTCGGGCGGCTGGCTCGAGGGAAAAAACACCTTCGACGCGCGTCCGCTCGGCGCCTGCGCGCACGAACTCGCTCTGTGCGCGCCCGCCGAGAAGGGTGCCGACGGCGTCGATGATGATGGATTTGCCAGCACCGGTTTCGCCGGTCAGAACATTGAAACCCCGATGGAATTTGACGTGCAGGTGGTCGATGATTGCGAAATTGACAATGTCAATCTCTGCGAGCATACCATCCTCTGGTCTAGCGCAGACGGGCGTAAACCGTGCTCACGGCCAAGACGATATAGATCAGAAAGCCGAGATTCAACACGGATCGCATGGCAATCGCGGGGAGGACTAGCAGAAGCGTGAGCAAGCTCGGGCTTTGCGCCCCCGCGAGAAAGAGGGGCAACAATCCTGCCCCGCCGACGCCTCCGACAAGGACGGTCGCGCACGCGAGGAGCCAAAGATAGCGGCCGCGGTGTTTTGAGGTCGCATATCGAATGACCTCGGCGATGATTCCACCCGCAAACGGTGCATAAAAGATCTCAAAAAGGAAAAAACCAATGGCGACGGCAACTGCCCCGCCAATCGCAGAAATCGCCAACCCCGCGATCGTCGCGAGGACATAGTCCAATGGGGTCGCGGTATAAAAGCCCGCTTGCTGAACGTTGAGACAGTCTTTGCACCGATAGCCGACCGGGGTTCGCTCGACGCACTTGAGGCACACCGGTCTCCCGCATCGGTTACAGTGCAAGAGCGTCTCTGTGTTAGGATGGTTGACGCAATAAATTGGCGTGTTGGTCGCCACACTTTTCTCACTGGTTGCCACGATTCACTCTCAGAACAAAAATTCGTTCAACTATTTTACCACACAATATAGGTCGAGCAAAGGGCAGAGTTATTTCCATACCATCAGGAGCCATCCCGCAATGCAGAAAAACGGACCGTAAGGAATGGCAGCACCCAGCGCCAAACGGTGCTTGACGACGGCTTGATAGATCAGGAAAAGGGCAGCGCCGAGCCCGCCCAGCAGGATAGCATAAAGGATGGCTGTGAAAACATCTGGAAAGCCTGTGAGCAAACCGACAAAGCCCGCGAGCTTGACGTCGCCAAAGCCGAACGGTACCTTGATCGCATGGTGACGGAGTTGGGCAAAGACGCGGGCAAAAACATAGATGAGATAGACGATCAGGTACGCGAGGGCTCCGCCGAGCAGAGAGCGCACCGTGCCCAAGGGGGAAAGGGGGCTGGCGAGGATCGCGAGGAGCGTCGCCGGGAGAATCACAATATTGAGGATCAGCCGGTGCTCCAAGTCGGTGACCAGGACCAGCAAGAGCACCGTGGTATAAATGAGGGCTAGGACGAGAAAGATACTCGTGCCAAAGCGCATGCCCAGAAACGCAAACGCCGCCGCGCTCGTCAATTCTACCAGAGGCGCGCGCATGGAAATCGGGGCCTGGCACTTGAGGCAGCGCCCGCGTAAGAGAATAAAGCTCACGAGCGCAATCTGGTCGATCCATGGCCGCGGCGTGCCGCAGTACTGACACTGAGGCGCCCGCAGGGCTAGTTCCGGCTGCCGGCTGGGAAAGGTATCGGCCGCCCGGTTGACGAGAATGCCTGCAAGCAGCCCGACAAGGGCAAAGAGGATGATCGGCATAATGCTCCCGAAAGGTCAAGATGTCTTGCGCGAGCCATGATGGGCCCCTGGTTTGACAAAACGCGTAACGCCGATTATGATGCCATTCATATGACGAGCCCCATCCTTGACGAACCACCTTCTCAGGTCAAGAGCGCTCTGGCGTCGCTCGATCGCTTGAGCCTGCTGGTCAGCTTCGTTCTGGTCGGCCTGACCCTTTCTTCCATCCTCGACCTGCCCTCCCGACGAATTGACTTTTCCTTTCTTGGTTCAGACGCCAATATCACCGTCTCGGGCACTTGGTTTCTGGCTCTCTTGCTCGCTGGCCTGACCGCGGCCGGAGTGGACTCGATCGCACGCACGCATCCCCGTGTCCATCTGGGCGAGGTGCAGTATATTTTTATCCTCTGGATTCTGCCATCCATGATTGTCGTCGCCGCGACCCTGGTCCTTGCCCTGAGCGAGGTACGTGTCTATGGCTTGATCGGAGTGGTCGTAGCAGGAGCTTTACTCGTCTTGGTGGTCCTCGGCGAATACATCACGATCGACTTGAATGACCGCTGGTACAGCACGGCTCGGCTGGGTATTAATCTTGCCGTCTATCTCGCCGCACTCGTCCTTTTCGCCACCATCTACAGTTGGAAAGTGCGCAGCCTTTACTCTGCGCCGGCGATCGGCATTGCGGCCGGGCTACTGGCCCTCGAGCTCTTTCGCGGCAGCGAGGCGGACCTGGGCCGCACCTGGCTATTCGCCGCAGCCGTCGCCCTCTCCATCGCGGAATTCGTCTGGGCGCTGAATTATTGGAATGCGACCGCCTTTACCGGGGGGGGACTCCTCTTGGTCTTTTTCTACGCGCTCACAGGCGTGACTCAGCAATATCTTTGGGGACGTCTATCCAAGTTCGTATTTGTCGAGTTCAGCCTCATCACCTTGGGCGCCATCACCCTCCTCTTTTGGTGGAAGCCGCGCTGATTTGGGCTGCTAGATTTCAATTTCGACGCCCAGCTTTTCCCGCTGGGCCGCATCGTAAATCGCACGTGCGACCGAGGCATCCTGTACGGCGTTCCCGACCGATTTGAAGAGTGTAATCTCGTCCGGCTTTTCGCGGCCCGGCTTTTTCCCCGCCGCAATCTCCCCTATTTCGGCGTAGATATCCGATTCTTTGATCGCACCCTTCTGGAGGGCGATGATCAAATCTCCCGCTTCGACCAGCGCCCCGCTCCGGGAATCGATGACGATCTTGCAGGCTCGCATCGTCACCTCGTCAATCTCTTGCATTTGAGGAGTATAGGCCCCAATCGCGTTGATGTGGGTTCCAGGCTTGACGTCGGCACCGCTGAATATGGGCCGTGTGGACGTCGTCGCCGTGCAGATGATGTCGGCTTGTTTCACCGCCTCTGCAGGCGTCGCCGCAACCCCGAGATCCGCCGGTACTCCGGGCTGGCCGCGCATCTCTTGGACAAAGCTCTCTGCTCTCTCGCGTGCGGCGTCGAATACAACTACCTTCTGTAGCTGGCGTACGGCGGCGACGGCAAGGAGCTGGGTATGCCCCTGCACGCCTGCGCCAAAGATCGCCGCAACATGGGCATCCGGACGCGCGAGCAATTCGGTCGCCGCCCCGCTCGCGGCCCCCGTGCGCAGCGCGGTCAGATAGCCGCCTTCCATGGTCGCGAGAGGCTTGCCTGTGGCCGCATCGATCACGACGACGAGCGCATGGATCAGGGGCAGACCCCGAGCAGGGTTCTGGTTATAGACGGAAACGATTTTGACGGCCAGCGCATCGCTTGCATTCAAATACGCGGGCATGAACAGCGTGACCCCGTCGTATTTCTCGACGGAAATCGGTACGCGCAGGGGAACCGTGGCTTGGTTTGTAGAGAGCTGGGCGAAGGCATCGCGGACAATGCCAATCGCCTGCTTCATCGGAAGAGCACGCTGAACGTCTGAACGAGACAGAACCCGCATATCTCAATCTCCCCAATTTCCCCCGCCATTGCGACGGGGCGAATGGACTATTTCCCCCGCCATTGTGCCGGACGCTTGGCCAGGAACGCCGACATTCCTTCCTGCGCATCGCACGTCATTGCACTCTTGGCCATCGTTTCCGACATGAGTTCGTAGGCAGTCTCCTGGTCTCTGTCGATCTGCTCATAGAACGATTGTTTGCCAATCTTGAGCGTCAGTGGACTGTGGCTCGCAATCTGCTGCGCCAGCTCCATCACCTCTGCCTCTAGCCGCTCGGCCGGAACGACACGATTCACCAGCCCCCATTCGGCAGCAGTGCGAGCGTCGATCGGCCTGCCAGTCAGGAGCATCTCCATCGCCCGCTTCCGACCAATCGTTCGGCTCACTGCCACCTGGGGAGTTGAGCAAAAGAGACCAATCTTGACGCCTGGCGTCGCAAACTGTGCCTTTTCCGAAGCGACCGCAAGGTCGCAAGTCGCCACGAGCTGACAACCTGCGGCCGTGGCGATACCGTGAACCGATGCGATCACCGGTTGGGGGACGCGCTGAATCGTCTGCATCATGCGGGTACAGACGTTAAAGATCTCCCGTTCTTCTTCAATCGTGCGGTTCAGCATCTCTTTGAGGTCGTGACCCGCAGAAAAAGCAGGCCCCGCCCCGCGGATGATGATGACTCGGCATTCAAGGCGCGCGCTCTGCCGCTCTAACTGCTCGGTCATCTCCTGCATCAACCCAGTCGAGAGGGCGTTGCGCTGTTCGGGCCGGTTCATTGTGATGATAACGGCGGGAAGTGCGTCCTCTACGATCGTATAGTTCAATACTTGACTCACGAGAATACCTCCACACTACAGAGGCGAAGCGCTCTCTTTCGCAGGTGAGCACTCCGCCTCTCCTTACCGGTCAATGTCCATGGGCATGGCTTGCGCTTTGTGACACTAAGGCTCGGTCGTTGTTGCCCTAACAGGCTCTTGCGTCGAGGCCGACACTTCTTCAGCCCGCGGCTCTTCCAACTCCATCCTCCGTCGTGCTTCGGGCAACAGACCCTCAGGGCGGACGAGCATCATGACGACGAGGACAGCTCCATAAAATAAATAACGGTAATCGCCGACCTCGCGTAGCAGCTCGGGCAAGCCAACCAGCGCGAGTGCTCCAACGATAACTCCAGGGATACTCCCCATTCCGCCCAGGATGATGAGGGAGAGAACGTTTGCCGAGATGAGAAAGCCAAACGACTGTGGATACACAGACTGGATCTTGCTCGCGAGAATCGCACCGCTCAGACCGCCGAACGCTGCGCCCAATCCAAAAGCGAGCAGTTTCGTCACGACCAGATTAATCCCCATCGCTTGCGCCACGTCTTCGTCCTCGCGGATAGCCATCCAGGCGCGGCCCAGCCGAGAGATCTTGACGCGACTGGCGACGAAAATCCCCAGGAGGCAACCTCCAATAATGACATAATAATACATCTGCTGCGGCTGGAACGGAGTCTGTCCCAATATAGGCAAGTTCAATTGGGTGGTGACAAACTGAAACGGACCGATGGCGGGTGTCGGGATGCGTTGAATCCCTTGGGCTCCCCCTTCCCACGGCTTTAAAAAGTCCGAGATCGCCAGCAAGCGAATGATCTCGCCAAATCCCAGAGTCACGATGGCAAGGTAATCACCGCGCATTCTCAGTACGGGAATACCCAGAACTACGCCGGCGAAGAGCGCCACGACGATGGCAAAGGGAGCCGCCAACCACCAGTTGTGAATAATGCCTGTGGCGTGCTGAGGCGAAGTCAGAATGCCGACCGTATAGGCGCCGAGCGCCCAAAAGGCGACATAGCCGAGGTCGAGTAGCCCGGCGAACCCGACCACGATGTTCAGCCCCAGGCCCATCAGCAAGTAGATCCCGACCGTGTCGATCACATCAGTCAGGTAAAGGCCCAAAAGGACCGGCATGAGAAAGAGAAGGACGACTCCTAGAACGACGCCCGTCCATTTGAGTGTCATACGGGCCGGCGAAGGTAGGGCCGCAACGCGGCTTTGGACGAGGGCCCCGCGTGTGGACTGGAGGTACGAACCCAGGACGAAGATGACAAAAACGGCAATTGTGCCTTCGTTCGACAAGCCATTGGACGTGTAGAGGAATTTCACGATAGGGGTCAAGGCGTCGAAATCCGAAAGGGTGACCCTGACGAGGTCTTGGAGCAGCCCAAACAATAGGACTGCCACCAACCCATAAAGGAGTGCCTGGCGAATAGCCTTTGGAAGCAAGTAGATAATCGCAGCGGCAAGGCCGATACCTAGTCCAGAAAGGAGGATGGTCAAGCTGCCGGTGGTCAGTCCCTGCTTAAAGGTTAATAGATCGTAGAGCTCGGGAGTGGCGCTGATGATCATCCCGCCGATATTGATCACCTGGCCCACGGCAATCAAAACCACCAGCGAGAGCGCGGCGATGAATCCCGCGAGAGCGCCGATGATCAGGCCAACGGCGGGCGATGCAACTCCGCTCTTGGCGGCGGCCACATAGGCGGTAGCAAAGTAGGTGATGAAAATGATAATGATCCCCATGGAGACCACGCCGCTAACAATGTCGCGTGTGTTAAAGGCCTGGACCATGCCTTCCAGAGCAATGAGCACGGCAATAATGCCGCCGATAAGGCCCATCTTTAGCGCTTGCTTGAACCACGCTGGAACGGCGGTAGGGGTCGCCAAAGGTTTGGTCTCGGATATAGCCGTCATAGGCCCATTACCTCATGCTCTCTTCTCAGCCAACGATTCGCCGAGAATACCCGAAGGACGGAAGATCAAAACGAGGACAAGGAGCGTGAATGCAATCGCGTCCTTGAGCTGATAGGGCGCGGGAATGCCGAGCCCGTCCAAAAAGAGATTCGGGCCGACCGACTCGGCGACCCCTAGGAAGAGGCCGCCCAGCATGGCGCCTGGAACATTGCCGATCCCTCCCAGCACGGCGGCCGTAAATGCCTTGATGCCCGGAATAAAACCCATGGTAAAGCTCACTTGTTTGAACATCAAAGCGTAAAGTACGCCGGCGGCACCCGCAAGCGCACCGCCCAGAACAAAAGTAATGACGATAATTCGATCGACGTCAATGCCCATCAGCGCGGCCGTCTGCTTGTCTTCCGAGACCGCCCGCATGGCCTTGCCCGTCTTGGATTTCATAATGAATAATTGCAGCACAGCCATCATCAAGAACGAGGCGACGATCACCAATATCTGCACGTAGGTGACGTTCAAGTCCCCGAAGGTGATGTTGCCCTTGAGAGCCGGAACATCAGGATAAACCTTGATATTCGGCCCGTACAGGCCGCGGAAGAAATACTGTAGGAAGAAAGACGCCCCGATCGCTGTGATGAGGGGGACCAGGCGCGGGGCAAAGCGGAGCGGACGGTAAGCGATCCGTTCCAACAGAACCGCGACGATCGTGGATATCCCCATTGCCAGAATGAAGATGGCGAGGAGGCCGATCACCGGGTTCTGATCCAGAAACCCGGAACGCCCCCACGCATCCGCGAGAAAGTAAGCGGTGAAAGGGCCGCTCATAAAGACTTCGCTGTGCGCAAAATTGATCATTCGAAGAATGCCGTAAACGAGTGTGTAGCCAAGGGCAATCAGCGCGTAGATGCCCCCCAACGCCACTCCAAAGACGACCAAATCCATCCATTGGCGTGCCGTGTATTTCCCATGGAGCAGAGTCGCAATCGACCCCACCACGACCAGGGCGAGGATGAGGCCCCCAATGATGAACATGGCCACATCCGTCAGGCTGATCAACTTGCCACCAATTTTCAGGGGCATTCCACCTTTAGGGATGAGCCGGACCGGTCGGTCCGATCCGGCTCATCGGTTTCATTCATTGACTTACGGGAGCAACGTGGGTGTGTAATCAGGCCCGCCGGGCGCCCAGACCGGTTTGCTCGGCGTTTGCCCCTTCGCAAGATCGTCTGCCGTCTCCTGGTAGACAGCGATCTTCGGGTCGGCGCAGTCGCCGTTCGGATCGCAGGTCAGGTTGCCCGTGATCCCTTTGAAATCCTTCGTCGCCGCGATCGCATCGCGCAACGCTTGCTTCTGAACGTGCAGAGTGCCGTCCGCATCCTTGACGACCACACCTGGTTTCTGCAAGGCCGCGAGGACCATGTTCATCGCGTCATAGGCATGCGCATGGAACGGAGCGAGCACGCCCGGGACGTTGTACTTTTTCTTGTACTTGGCGACGAGTGCATCGTAGCCGCTACCGAAAGCGGCAAAGTTCGGGCTGGACCAGAAAAAGCCGAGGACGTTCTTGCCGCCCGCCTTGATAAAATCAGGCGAGAAGATGCCGTCGGCGCCCATCAGGACAGTGTGTTCCAGGCCGGGAACATCGCGGACCTGCGACGCGATAAAGCCGCCTTCCGCCACAAAGATGGGGAAGTAGATCAGCTGGGGCTTGTTCGCCGCGATGCGGGTGAGGACCGGCTTCATGTCCTTGTCGCCCACGTTCACGGCTTCCTGGTTCGTGACCTTGCCGCCGGCTTTCTGGAAGTTGTCCACGAAGACGCTGACGAGACCCTGAGCGTAGATGCTGCCATCATGGATCGTGGCCGCCGTCTTGAACTTGAGCTGAGTGGAGACGAACTGCGCCGCGACCGCGCCCTGGACCTTGTCGTTGTGGGCCGTGCGGAAATAGCCCGCCACGTGCTGGGCCGGGTCGGTCAGGGCAGGGGAGGTGTTCGCGGGGGAGATCATGCTCAGCCCTTGCTGCTGCATGAGGATCGGAATCGAGGCAGCCGCAGCGCTGGAGCAGTCGGTGCCGATCACCGCGACGACGGTCTTGTCCGCGGCGATCTTGGTGGCTGCCGCCTGCCCACCTTCGGCGCTGCACCCTTCATCCTGGCCGTCGAACTTGATAGTGTGGCCGAGAACTTTGCCGCCCGCATCGTCGACTGCCAACTCGGCGCCGTACTTGGTATCGAGACCCAGAGTCGAGTTGTCACCCGAGGTCACGAACTCGTACGCGATGTGAACGGGATCGGTCGGGCCGATATCGACGCAGCCGAGTTTGTCGGTGCAGGTGAATTTGGCGCTGGCAGCAGGTGCTGTGGTCGCCGCGGGCTGCCCGCCCGATGGGGCAGAGGTCGGTTGCGCGGCGGGAGCTGGCGAGCATGCGGCTGCAAATACAAGGAGGGCAACGGCGGCGACGAGCAAAAGGACGAGCCCAAGTCTAGCTTTCATCTTACTTCTCCTCCTAGGGATGAAGCAGAATCACGGTTTTCCGTGGTGCGTGTGGGAAAGCAGCTCATGGATTGCCATTCCGAGCCATTCGCTAAACCGCTAATGCACCCCGGTACATGTCTACCTGCGGTAGTAGAGCAAACCAACTACAGAAGCGGGCATCACCTCCTTAAGGTTGGTCCGTCTCGGCGTTGAGACGACGCATGCAACTAGTTTCATTAGAGGAGAGCTTGAAAAGGAGGATGGGGATATGAGGCCGCATTGGCCGCGCGGCCTGTCGGGTTGCACAAGATTATATGTGCCATCCCCTCAAGTGTCAAAACGACTCATCTTCGGGTCAGGGCTGTTGCAGGGTCGCCTTTGTGTGTGATTGCGAGGCCGGATTCGGGCGGGCGCAATCTCATCCGTCGTCCAAAGAGCAAGATTGCTTCGCTCCCTCGCATGCCATTTGGGCCTAGTCCCCAGGACTCTATTCCTCGCCGAGATACGACTTGCGCACCGTTTCGTTACGGCGCAGTTTATCCGCGCTGTCCTGCAGCACAATCTGCCCCGTTTGGATCACATAGCCGCGGCTTGCCACCTGCAGCGCCTTGGCCGCGTTCTGCTCGACGAGGAGAATGGTGGTTCCCTCCTGGTTCAGCTTTTGGATGGTGTCGAAAATCGCCTCGACCAGCACCGGCGCAAGTCCCATCGAAGGTTCGTCAAGCATAAGAACACGCGGGTGGCCCATCAGCGCGCGGCCCATCGCCAGCATCTGCTGTTCGCCCCCGGAGAGCGTGCCGCCGCGCTGCGAGCGCCGCTCAGCCAGACGAGGGAACAAGCCGAGCACGAAATCGAGATCGCGCTTGATGCCTTGCGCGTCATTACGAGAATAGGCGCCCATTTCCAAATTCTCCAGGACGGTGAGCCCGGCAAAAATCTTGCGCCCTTCCGGCGACTGGCCAACCCCCTTCATGACAATTTCGTGAGCCGGGGCATGTTCAATGTGCGCTCCGTCCAGGATGATCGAGCCTTGACGCGGATGCATCACGCCTGAGATCGTCTTGAGCGTCGTCGTCTTGCCCGCCCCGTTCGCGCCGATCAAGGTGACAATCTCCCCCTTGTCCACGGTAAGGGAGATTCCTTTCAGCGCGTGGATGTTGCCGTAATAGCTGTGAATATCGTTCACTTCGAGCATTGCCATGTGAGGACCTCGTTACGCCGCCGGTGAGGCTTCGGCCGCCATCTTGCCGTATTCTTTGCCCAGGTACGCTTCCCGGACACGCGGGTTCTTTTGAACCTCTTCCGGTGTCCCCTCGCAAATCTTGACGCCAAAATCGAGAACGCTGACCCGGTCAGAAATCGTCATGACGACTTTCATTTGATGCTCGATCAGCAGAATGGTCAGTTTTAGTTCGTCGCGGAGCCGCCGAATAAAATTCACCATCGCGGCGGTCTCGCCGGGATTCATGCCGGCGGTGGGTTCGTCAAGGAGCAGCAGTTTTGGCTCGGTCGCAAGGGCGCGCGCGATTTCGAGACGGCGCTGGTCCCCATAGGCAAGGTTCTTCGCCATTTCGTCTTCGCGCTGGCGGAGCCCCACAAAGTCGAGCAGCTCGCGTCCCCGCTTGGCCACACGCCTTTCTTCGTCCATTGTGCCGCGGTCTCTCAAGATTGCCCCGATGACGTTCGCTTTCATGCGCGGGTGCTCGCCGACCATCACATTCTCTAGTGCCGTCATATTCGCAAACAACCGGATATTTTGGAATGTGCGCGCGATACCAAGGCCTGTGATGAGATCGGGGCGCACGCCGACGATCGAGGTGCCGTCAAAGACTATAGTCCCCTCTTCAGGGCGATAGAAACCGGTAATGCAGTTGAAAAAGGTCGTCTTGCCGGCCCCGTTGGGACCGATCAGACTCGCGATCATCCCCTGTTCGATAACAAAATCAACCTTGTCGACGGCGACCAGACCGCCAAAGCGTTTTGACACCCGACCGGCCTCCAACAGCGCCATAACTCCTCCAAGCCCTAGTGCAGTATCTTGCTCAAGAACAATTTAGTCCGCTCTTCGCGCGGGTTTGTAAACAGTACCTCGGGTGAGGTGTCTTCGATGATCGTCCCCTCGTCCATAAAGACGATGCGGTTTGCCGCCGCCCGCGCAAAACCCATTTCATGGGACACCACCACCATCGTCATGCCCTCTTTGGCAAGCAAGAGCATCGCATCCAGGACCTCTTTGATCATCTCCGGGTCGAGTGCGCTCGTCGGTTCGTCGAAGAGCATGATTCTGGGATTCATGGCGAGGGCGCGGGCGATGGCGACGCGCTGCTGCTGGCCGCCGGATAGCTGCGTTGGGAAAGAGTTGGCTTTGTCCGGGATGCCCACTTTGCCCAAAAGATCTCGGCCGATCCGCTCGCTTTCCGCCTGATTGCGCTTCCGGACGATCCTCTGGGCCAGTGTAATGTTTTGCAGAACGGTGAGGTGGGGGAAGAGGTTGAATTGTTGAAAAACGATCCCGACCTCGGCCCGCACGGCGTTAATGTTTGTCGTCGAGCGAGTGACCGGTATCTCGTCCACGACGACGTTGCCCGAATCCACATGCTCCAGCCCGTTAATACAGCGCAGGAGTGTGGATTTACCCGAACCGCTGGGGCCGATGACGACCAGCACTTCGCCGCGGTCCACAGAAATGCTGACCCCGCGCAAGGCATACACTTTGCCAAAGTGCTTGTGAACGTCCTCAATCTGAATAATAGGCTTGGGCATTATAGCACTATTTGGGGACCGACCAGCGCCTTTCGACGTACCGCACGATAACGGAAAGCCCCAGGCTCATCATCAAATACAGCAGCGCCACCGAATTCCAGGTCTCGAAGGCCTTGTAGGTTGTCGCCGAGTACATCCGTCCGCGCAGAGTCAGTTCGGCCTCCAGCGGCACCGCTCCAATGGCCGAGACCAAGGACGAGTCCTTGAGCATCGCAATAAAATCATTGCCCAGGGGTGGTAGAATCACGCGGACTGCCTGTGGCAGAACGACGTATCGCAGCGACTGCCCGTAGCTCATCCCGAGACTCCGTGCCGCTTCCATCTGTCCCCGCGAAATCGATTCGATCCCGGCACGATAGACTTCTGAAAGATAAGCCCCGTAGCCGATGGAGAGTCCTAATACTCCCCGCATAAAGTCGTCCCTGAAGACAAAGGCCATGTTGTCCAGAAAGGGCGCGTTGAGTGCCGTAGCAATTTGGGAGACGAGACTGGACGCAGCGGGAGCTAACACGAAGGCGATGTAGATCAGGACGACGAGCAGGGGAACGCCTCGGATTACCTCAACGTAGAGCGTTGCAACGGTATTGATGACAGTGTTTTTCGAGATTCGACCCAAACCACCGATGAGCCCAAAGACCAAAGCAAACAAATAGCCGACGACGGTGAGCTGGAGGGTGCGGATGACACCACTAGCGAGGAACGTAAAGGTCTCTTGATAGGAAGTGGATGTGGTGATAAAGTAAAGGATCAGTAATCCGCAAATGGCGAGGATGACGATCCACCAGGGAATATTCCTGGGGAGCGGGAGAAGCCGTCCCCCCTTGATTGCCGTACTCTGCCGCTCGACCTGACTCGTCATTGAGGTTCCCGGATTTCAAAGTAGGGTGGGGATCCCGCGTGGGTCCCCACCCTTTTATTCTCCGCTACGGTTTGTAATCCACGAACCACTTCTTGTAGATACTGTCCATCGTGCCGTTGGACTGGAGCACCTTGAGCGCAGCGTTAAATGCGTCCTCAAGCGTCTTGTCCCCTTTCTGGAATGCTATCCCGAGGTCATTCCCGACGATACCCTTGCCGACGACTTTCAGCTTGCCCGGGTTCTGGGCCATAAATCCGTCTGCGGCAGGCTTGTCGATTTCGACCACGTCCACATCCTTGCCGATGAGGGCGGCAATAGCTTGGGAAAAATCGTCAAAGCGCTTGAGCTGCTTTTGCTCATCTGGCACGAGCGTCTTGGCCGTTTCTTCGTTGCTCGTTCCTGTCTGCACGCCCACGATGTACTTGCCGGTCTTGAGATCAGCTGCCCCGCTGATGCGGGACTCGTCTGCGCGGACCAGGAGTACCTCTTCATAGTGGAGGTATGGATCGCTGAAATCGACCGTCTTTTTGCGCTCATCGTTGATGGTCGTGCCAGACGCAACCAGGTCGAACTGCTTCTGAGAAAGAGCCACAAAAATGGTGTCAAAGCCCGTGGTGACGAAGGTGGCCTTGCAGTTCAAGAGCTTGCAGGCGTCGTTCACCATATCCACGTCGTAACCTACGATCTGGTTCGTCTTCTTGTCGACAAACTCGAACGGCGGGTAGGTGGTGTCGCTACCGACTTTGAGGGCTCGACCATTGAGGTTCGGCACAGCCGCCGTTGCCGCTGTAGGCGCTTTGGTGGCGGCTGCCGTTGGAGCAGTCGTGGGTGCGGTGGTTGGTGCTTTGGTGGCTGCGATTGTCGCTTGGGGCGCAGCCGTGGGGGGCGCTGATGTAGGGGCAGGCGTCGCGGCCGGGGCGCAGGCGGCAATGGCAAGCGCAAACAAAACCACCGCGCCAATTAGCAGGTTCCGTTTCATCTTACTTCTCCTCCAGTTCAAACAGGCGTCTTGAAATCTTGAGAAACGAATGGGGCGATGGTCCGGTTGAGCAGGGTCACCTCCTTCCTTGGAGATGCACAAAGTGAGCCGAGTATAACAGAGATGAACCCTGGTGTCAATTTTTTATGGATTGTGACAAATACGCCAAAACGGGGCCGCCGGCCGGTTCACACCCGCTTGCCCCGTCTCTTCGAAAACCTGCTAACCTGTCCTCCGCCCCGCGAGTGTCCGTGGCGCGGAGCATCCCGTATCTCGTCGCTAGCCTCGCGAAAGGTCTATGGGCCGCCGCGGACTTGGATCAAGGTCGCCGTGTCATTACTGCCATTTTGGCTCCCCATCACGGTGACACGTGTACCAGGCGTCAGATCCGCTTTGGTTCCATTGACGGTCTTTTCGATACTCGTCTGACCATTCACTGTGACGGTAACGGTATTGCCGTTCTGTTCCGTTACTTCAATTGTATCTCCCTGAACGCTCTTGACCGTACCGGCAGCCACCGGCCGCCCACCGGCAAAGTTACCCTGACCTCGTTGACCTGCCTGGCCCGGCTGCCCGAACTGGCCCCCGTTCGCATTTTGCCGGGAGGCGAAGAACTGGGAGCGTACGTTCTGTGCTTGGGCCTGGCCGTAGGAGGAGCCTGCCAAGAAGGCTCCGACCCCCACGATCACCACGACGATCACGACCAAGACGGCAATGACGACTGTTCTCACGCCTTTTCCCTCCTCAAGGTTGGTACCGATTGTAAAAGAAGGTGTCGATCAGCAGCTTGCCCAAGTAGCAGATCAACAGGAAAATCGCAATGGGCACCTGTACATACGCGACCAATGTGCCCGGTGCAACTTCGGGTAACGGTACGGTTCCCAGGATCCACGCAATCGCACTGGCGATCAATGCTCTTAGAAAAAGTGACTTCCAACGAGCTCGCACTCCCGTGTCCTCGATGAAGGGTTCAAGGTTTCAGGCTCCAGGTTCATCGCTACAAAGCAATTTGCTATCAAGTCTGCAACCTAGCAACCTGAAACCTTGAACGCTAATCCTAAAGCACTGGCGTCGCCTTGGGAGTGGGGCGTTTCCTGTCCCTGTTCCTTCCCCCCCATCCAAAGAACGGATGGTTGAGGTTAATCTTGCTCGGACTGAGATGCGCCATGATGGCATCCGCCTGGGCCTGCGTCATCAGTCCATCCTTGACCGCCCGGTCGAGATCGCTCTTGTATGCGTTGACGATGGCTGTCTGCAAGTCAGAGGGATTCACGTTTTGCTGCTTGGCCAGATCGGTGAGCGTCTTACCGCTGCGCAGTGCGCTCGTCACGTCTGCAGGATTCATCTTGAGCGTGTTCGCCACCGCTTCGAGCACACTAGGCCCGACGAATCCCAGTCTTGCTCCGAATCCCGCTCCGGCCCTAAAGCCTGGTCGCATCTGAGGACGCGGGCCGGGCACGAATCGAGGTGCCAAACCCTGATTTGGATTCGCGTTGAGACGCTGCTGCAGCTTGTTTGCCTGTGCTTGACTGATCAACCCCTGGTTAACAGCCTGCGTCAGTGCGTCCTTCTCAGCAGCCGTGATGTCGCTTTGAAGGGTGGATACACTTATCCCTAGTTTCGAAGCCAGCGACTGAAGGTACAGCTGGAACAAGTTCGCGCGGTTGTTCTTTCCGTTCGGCGTTGGCGTCGGTCCTTGCGCCAGCACCACGGTCGCGGCAACGCCCGCAACCAGCAGCAACACCACAGCTAAAATACTCCCGACGATAACCACTCTTTTCATACTACGCTCTCCTCCATAAATGCAGTCTCCATCTGGCTACTTGCCTCCGCCTTCAGCGCCAGCGAAGCTGGCGCTGAATCCAACGTTCCCAACCTTTCCTCCTTCATCCCTTGGTTCACTCGTACCTCAAAGCGTCGATCGGGTGCAGTCCGGCCGCGCGATTTGCTGGATAGCTTCCAAAGAACAACCCTACTCCCACGGAGAAGAGAACGGCGAGGAGAACAGAATCGACGTCCACGACTGTGCTTAGAGTAGAGCTGCCCAATTGGACGCCGGAAATCAAGCGGGCGACCAAAGCTCCGCAGATAATCCCGATGACTCCGCCTGTCACGCTGAGAATCGTCGCCTCCGTCAGGAATTGAGCCATGATATCGCGCTTGCGCGCGCCCACGGCCTTGCGGATGCCGATCTCACGCGTGCGCTCGGTCACGGAAACGAGCATGATGTTCATGATGCCGATCCCGCCCACGATGAGCGAGACAGCCGCAACCCCTCCGAGGAAGATCGTGAGAATCCCCGTCACCTGGTTGGCCGTATTGAGGATATCCTGCTGGCTCTGAATCGTAAAGTCGTCCTGCGTGACGTGGTGGCGCTGGTCCAAGACGTCGCTCATGCTCTGAACAACATCGTTCTGGACGCTGGGATCCGTGATCTTCACATTGATCGTCGAAACAGTATTGCCTCCCCGGAACTGGCCGCCGCGGCTCAGTCGGCTCAGTGCGGTGGTGAGCGGCACGTACATCTGTGTGTCCACGTTCATAAAGCCGGTACCGCCCTTGGAGGCCATCACGCCAATGACGTGAAACGGCTGGTTGTTGATGCGCACTGATTGACCCACAGGCTCGGCGCCGTCAAAGAGGTCACTGGCGATCTGGGATCCGAGGACGACGACCGCCGAACGGCCGGTCACGTTGGCATCAGTCACAAAGTTACCATCCGCTAGGGTCACGTTCATCGCGTCCAGATAGGCAGGAGTTACGCCCATGACCCTGCCGTTGTCATTATTGCCCATATAGACAACCTGCCCGAAGCTGTCCACCTCAGGGGCCACGGCGACCACATCGGGCAAGCCTACCAGTGCCGTAGCATCATCCAAGGTCAGAGTAGCCGCCGAGCCCTCGGCGGTCCTGACCCCTCCTTGCTGAGTCGCCCCAGGACGGATGTAGAGCAGGTTCGTCCCGATGCTCGTGATCTGATTCGTGATCGCGGCCTGGGCGCCCCGTCCAATCGATAGCATGGCGATCACCGCCATGACCCCGATGATGATCCCGAGCATGGTGAGACCGGAGCGCATCTTGTTCGCGCCGAGACTGCGCATCGCAATGCGCAGGCTTTCCGTGATGTTCATGTGAGACCCCGTTTACCAGTTTCCAGTTTCATAGTCAGCTGATCCACTGCCCAACCCTGCAGCCAAAAAGCCAGCAAATTGCGAAATTAATCGACTATCCTTCCATCTCGTACATGGATAACGCGCTGAGCCTGCGCCGCGATGGTCGGGTCGTGAGTGACGAGGACGATCGTCAGACCCTGGTCGCGGTTGAGCGACTTGAAAATGTTCATGATCTCGATGCCGGACTTGCTGTCGAGGTTCCCCGTCGGCTCATCGGCGAGGATGATGCTTGGGTTGTTCACGAGGGCCCGCGCAATCGCCACCCGCTGCTGTTGGCCGCCGGAGAGTTCGTTCGGACGATGGTGGACGCGATCTTTCAGTCCCACCGATTCCAGGGCCGCCAAAGCGCGGGCGTGCCGGTCGGGAGCCCCGGCGTAGACCATCGGCAGTTCGACCTGGTCGACGGCGGGCGTGCGGGAGAGCAGGTTAAAGGTCTGAAAAACAAATCCGATCTTTTTGTTGCGGATGCCCGCGAGCTCGTCGTCGGAGAGGTCGGACACATTGACCCCGTCGAGGATATACGT
>JAMDCU010000091.1 GCA_023489485.1 Chloroflexota bacterium | reverse complement strand
TCGTTTTGTTGCGCGCGGCGCCGAGATAGGCATCCCGGACCTGACCCAGGATCTCAAACTCGCCGACAACCATCGAGTCGAGGCCGGTGGAAACGGTGAAGAGATGAGCGACTGCATCACGATCAGAATAGTCGTAAAGATAGTCGTTCGGGGGAGTGGAAAAAGTCTCCTGCCCGGAGAAGATGGAACGCAGGATCTGATGGCCTTCTGCACAGTCACTTGTCAAGGCATAGATTTCGGTTCGATTACAGGTCGAGAGGACGAGACTCTCTGAGAATCGGCCCGTCGCTAGTCGGGACTGCAGTTGGCCGAGGGCGTCTTCGCGCAAGCACGACGCCGAAGCGATCTTCTCGCGCACGGGAATCGGCGCCGTGGTGTGATTCAATCCCACCGTCAGGATGAAGGAATTCACAGGACACTCCGGGAACAGGTTTTCGTTTATCCTTTGGCCACGCCCACCGGGCCCAACCTGAGTGATTTAGGGCAGATGGGCAAGCCCATGACTCGAATGCCGGCCGTAATCCCAGCAACAATTCGTCCGTGATCGCGAGGAAAAACACTCAACTCCTGCAAAGCATGCGAATTCTAGGCTTGTCAAGCAGGGACGTCAAGGGACAAGCGGCAGCAAAGACAAGGACGTTCGGCTCTGCCGTGGGCCCTACGGATACGCATCCAGTATGGCAAGCAGGATCTCATCGATGAACAAGCTTGACCGCTGAAACAGCCTAGCATCCTCTTCGTCGCCAGTGCGAGAGCCAAGCTTTACGTCCAGTATAGTCTTTAGGATTAGTTGGCGAAAGTGAATCGTCGCCCGCGCAGCATTTCCCGCCGAGAGGCCCGCCTGTGCCAAGTTGCGGCCATATTCGCGAGCGACAGTCTTGCCTTCGTCCAGCAGGGCTTGACGACGAGTCGGATCCTCTACAAATGACACAACGCATGACAATAGGTGCTGTCCGAATTCCTTTTGGCGGTTGTGCTGCTGCTTGGCAGAGTCCTCTTCGAGGTGCTGAAACCAGTCGGATTGAGCCAGGGGAAAATTGTGCAGTTCCTGGCGTACGAGGCCGAGTGCCTCTGTGGCGGCACTAGGCGCGGCTCCGGTCGAAGATTTCTGTTGCCGCTGTTTGAGGAAGGTGTAGAGATCCAGAGAGCTAAAGCGCCGGTGGCCGCCAGGTGTCCTGTAGCTTGGAACAAGTCCGGCGTCGGCCCACTCGCGGACTGTTCCAACATGGACGCCCAGCATTTCGCTTGCCTCTCGAATGGAAAGCCATTCTTGAGGGCTGTTCTTTCGCAAAAAGACCCTCCATACGTCCGGCTCGCCAACATGTCAGACATGGAAAATGATAATCTGCAAAGGTCAGATTTGGGTCAAAAGGGCATGCGAATCTGGTGGAATTCATAGATTACGCGACGCCTAAAGCCCAGCAAATCTCAGTAATTCTCCAAGTAGCCATCCCATCTGAGCCGGATGGGGGAACGGGTATCAACACCCGTCCACAGGCGAGTTCGCATAGTCACGTTATTACACAACGACACCCCGTAAATTCAATACACGAAACAGCCGAGCTTGCTATACGAATGATTTGCGCTTTGTGCGTGGGCGCTTTGTTTTTTGCTCCTGGGGGAGGTACTTGTCCAGCAGTAGCGCAAGTTGCCTCTGTGCGCCGGAGGGAACCATGTCCCGCGAGGTTATTATGGCATCCTTGAGCGCAGTTGGGCAGGGGCAGTGCTCCCGCTCAGGTGGAATCTCGCCGACGGCGTACCTGACGATTCGTTTGCTCATCTCTGCGTTCTTTAAAAGGTTTTGGACGATCATATCCACTGTGACCGAATCGTGGGACGGATGCCACACGTCGTAGTCGGTCACCATGGCGATAGTGGCGTAGCACATCTCGGCTTCGCGCGCCAGCTTCGCCTCGGGAAGCGCGGTCATGCCGATAATGTCCATCTTCCACTGTCGGTAGACCTCTGATTCGGCCTTGGTCGAGAATTGCGGACCCTCGATCACGACCAGGGATCCTCGATCATGCACTCGGGCGCCGGCTTTTTGCGCGGCACTATACAGGATGCCACTCAACTCTGGGCAGAACGGTTCGGCGAAGGAGATGTGGACGACCAGCCCATTTCCAAAGAAGGTGGATGCCCGGGATTTGGTTCTGTCAAAAAGCTGGTCAGGCACGACAATGTCGAGAGGAGGGATGTCTTCGCGCAAGCTCCCGCAGGCGCTGATCGAGATGATCCGCTCAACCCCAAGAGCCTTTAAGGCATAGATGTTCGCCTTTACGGGCAATTCGCTCGGCATGATCCGGTGCCCGCGGGCGTGACGTGGGAGAAAGGCAACCCGCTGGTTACCCAAGTTTCCCACCATGATCACATCGCTGGGATCTCCGAAGGGAGTCTTGACCTTGACCTCTTTGACATCCGTCAAGCCCTCCATTTGATACACGCCACTGCCGCCGATAACGCCGATGTTCGCTCGCTCCATAGTTGACTCCTTACATGATATTGGCGTCGTTCAAACGACGCCATTATACTTTAGGATCTATCAGAGACAAAAAAGCCTGAGCCATGATGGTCATCATGGCTCAGGCCGAGTGGAGATGGCGGGAATTGAACCCGCGTCCGAAGAGTTCGTCCCAGAGTCACTACAAGCTTAGTCAGTCTTTGAGTCTCGCATTCCCTGATCCGTCTGACAGGATTGGGAATGCACAGCCGTGTTGGCTTGCGCCTCTTGGGCGACTGTTACCGGCGTGGCAGCCGCCGCACCCCAACTTGGTTTCGCCCAGCACACGTCCTTTGGGGGAGAACGTATGTGGACGCCGCAGCGCTAGGCTGCGGACCTTACGACGGATCCGTTCGTGGCTTACGCCGCAACCGGAAGAGCCGCGAGGTTGGTGCGAGTGTTCGCACTTACATGGTGCCCGTTTTTTACGCGGCCAGGCGCCGCTGCTTGCAACTCTGAGCCTGCCCTCCCCGTCGAAGCCGATCATCCCCATGAAAACTGCAGATACTGGCGATTTCGGATTGGCGAGCTCTATTATAGCACGCTTGGCCTCTCGGTTCAACCCAGGATTCCCCATGGGTGCGGTTCAGATCGGGGGCAACTCGTCATTGCGTGCGACCGTAGGGAGCGAAGCAATCTCACCCGAGGCCGAGATTGCGCCCGCCCCGCAATGGTCCCGCGGGTCGCTAGACACTCGCGGTGTCTGCGACCAGCTCGCAGTGACCATAGGCCCTGTCCATCGATCTTGCAGCAGCCCTACGCAATGGGCTCACTCTGAGGCCGGAGTCTAACTCTGCACACGTTCTTTGACGGCCCGTTCCATCTCTCGCGCGCTGTCTCGCTTGGCGATGGTCTCGCGCTTGTCGTAGAGCTTCTTGCCCCGGACCAGGCCAATTTCGATCTTGGCGTGATTGCGCTTGAGATACATTCTCAGTGGGACCAGGGCAAGGCCCTTTTCCTGCACACGTCCCATGAGACGCATGATTTCTCCCCGATGCATGAGGAGCTTGCGGTCTCGATAGGGATCTGCGTTTTGTCGGCTCGCGGGCTCGTAAGGAGCAATGTGAACATTAAACAGCCAGAGCTCTCCATTGCGCACTTGTGCATAGCTGTCGCGCAAGTTGACGCTGCCGACACGGACCGACTTGATTTCCGTTCCAGTCAAGGCAACTCCGGCCTCGTGGGTCTCCTCAATGTGATAATCGTGGTAGGCCTTGGGGTTTGTTGCGACTACTTTGACGTTTTCTGCCATCCTGAAACGCCCGGTCAACCGATATCGCTCATTTGGTCGCTGTCCCGGACGTCTGGGCCTTGAGAACCTCGACGGCCTTGTCGAGCTGCGGGTCGCGCTGCGCGGCCACATCGGCATCCGTCAACGGAACCTCGATATCCGGCTTGATCCCCACATCGTTGATCTCGTGGTCCAGTGGGCTAAAAAAGTGGGCAATCGTCACACGGAGCTGCGATTTGTCACTCAACGTGTGCACATTCTGTACGGAACCTTTGCCGTACGAGGTTTCGCCGATTACCGTGGCTCGCTTATAGTCTTTAAGGGCCCCGGCGACAATCTCGGAAGCGCTCGCCGAGCCCTTATCGATTAACAAGACCATCGGGATGTCAGTCGCCACGCCGCCCCGATTCGCCTGAAATTTGTGAGTCGTGCCGTCCTTTTCCCGCTCGATCAAGACAGTCTGACCCCCTTTGATGAATTCGCTGGCGATATCAATGGCCGCGTTCAAATAACCGCCCGGATCCTGGCGCAGGTCAAACACGAGGCCGGTCGGGTGCTGCGCCATCAACTGCACGAGTGCGGCATTCAGCTCG
>JAMDCU010000123.1 GCA_023489485.1 Chloroflexota bacterium | reverse complement strand
CGGCGCGGAGCATGGGCGCGTCGCCCTCGATATTGGCGCCGAGCAGATACCGGTCGCGGTGTCGTTAGGAGGCGATCCGGCGGTTATTTGGTCCGGCTCAGCGCCCCTGCCGCCGGATATTGACGAAATGATGCTCGCGGGCTGGCTGCGCGGCAAGCCGGTCGAGATGGTGCGCGGCGTCTCGCAGCCGATCGAAGCGCCAGCGAATGCCGAAATCATCATCGAAGGATATGTGGATCCGCGGGAGCGGCGAATCGAAGGGCCGTTCGGCGACCACACCGGCTATTACTCGCTCCCGGATAACTACCCCGTCATGCACGTCACTGCGATCACGCACCGCCATGATGCGATTTATCCCACGACGATCGTCGGCAAGCCGCCGATGGAAGACTATTGGATGGGCAAGGCAACCGAGCGGCTGTTCTTGCCCCTCATTCGCCTGTTCCAAAGCGAAATCGCGGATATCAATATGCCGGCGGCCGGCGTATTCCATAACCTGGTCATCGTGAGCATCCATAAACGGTATGCGGGGCAGCCGCGCAAGGTGATGTACGGGTTGTGGGGAATGGGGCTGCTCCAACTGGCGAAGACCATCGTCGTCGTCGATGCGGACGTCGACGTGCACGACCTCTCGCAAGTCGCCTTTGAAGTGCTCGCGAATTACGACCCGCTCCGTGACTTGCAGATCGTGAGCGGGCCGACGGACGACCTGGACCACGCCTCGCTGCAAAAGAATTTCGGCGGCAAGCTCGGCATTGACGCGACGCGCAAGACCGAACGCGACCCGGGCCCGCACCAGGTGTGGCCGAGCGAGATTGAAATGAGCCCGGAGATTCAAGCGCTCGTCGACCAGCGCTGGAAAGAGTATGGGTTCTAGAGGGCGCTGAAATCGTGTTTGCCTTGGAGAGCGCATAGAAAACACCCATGTCCATGCCTCAGACATGGGTGTTTTCTATTGGGGCATGCCGCGCTTGTGGAGATGCTGTAGCCTCCCAGGACGCTGCCGGCGTTTCTCGCTCTGCCCGCCCTCCTCATCTATCTTGTCCGCAACGTCGGGAACGAGACCGCAGCACGGAATGCTTTGAAAAGGCACTATTCGGAGATCTTTGAGCAGGAATTGGGTTCTTGGTACCTCGACCGAAATGCATGGCCGAAGAAGCGGGGCTATCGAACCTTTAAGCAGTGGTTCGAACTGAGGGTATCGTCCGTGGTGCTGGACCTGGAAAAGACATTTTGACGCTGTAGCGTTCTGCCAGTTCAGGCATTTGTTTCCTGAAGATATTCAAGGAGCGGCGCAGGGTCGTTGGCCTGCGCCGCCTGCGCTTGGTTTTCTCCATAGGCCACCTCTCCATGGCGCACCTTTCACCATGCATTGATTGTACTATCGCCGCTCGCTTTGCGCAAGAAAATCCTGCACACTTGTTCTCTTCTGACTCGTTGTCCTCTCACAATTGACGCACGGGCCGATGTAAGTTGAGCCATGAGCGGTTTTCGCCACCTTCTTGTAAGCGAAAAGCGGCTCCTCAGCGAGCCGCCTTTTTTGCCTCTTTCTTCTGCTTTACCAGCCTTGCCGTTGTCCTGAACCGCCGCGACCACTCTTTGTTATAGGCTCTTCTCTGCGCCAGCTTCTTCTGGTCCCTCTTGTACTCTTCTTTCTTCTTTCTAAAATAGTCCTTGTGCTCGGCATAGTATTTCTGGTGGTAGGCCTTGAGTTCCTTGCGATGCTCGATGCGGTAGCGCCGCCGGTATTTCACAAAATAGTCGCGATGCGTCCGATACCACTCGCGCTGCTTGATCAACCTTTGCTGCCTTGTTTTGGCCTGAGCCCTTTTGACCATCTCGCGGAAGCAGAGCTTGCATTCGGAACGATGGCCGTCTTTTCGGTGCTCGACCCGGTAGAACTCGGTCAGCGGCTTGATGCGACGGCAGATGCGGCAGCGTTTACGTTTTAGTTTGATCATCGGCGGGATTGTAACACATAAATAGGAGGGAGCAAATTTCGGCCAAGGCCTTCCACTGGTGGCACGGCCGCATTGCCAAAATGGCCTTGCTCGCCCTCAGGCGGGCGCGAGCCCGCACTAGCAGCGACCCGGCCCTATAACACGGGCATCTCGATTGGTGCTCTCTGGGACGTGGTTCCTCGCGGTGGCTTATCCGGACCTCTTTGCGGAAGTGGAGACCCGGCGACCATGGCGCCGCCGCTCGTGAACCTGCCGATTCGGGGCACCGAGTTTTCAGAGAGGTCAATCACCGCAAACCTCCGGGACGAATGCAACATACCGTGTAATACCTCGCGATTTGTCATGCGGCCGATTACACAGGGGCTGTACGATCGAGGAAACATTCGAAAGCATAGTCTCTGACAACACTTTCGTTGACTCGGGGCGGGGTTCTTCGGTGAGACGCGGCCCCATTAGGGATCGATCAGCACCGCGAACGAATCGACGTCTGTCTGCGCGCGAGGACGCGAGGGTTGGCGGAGAGGTTCCTTCCGCAGGAACGCGCTCGATGTCCATTTGGGAAGGACGGTCGTTCGGGATCTTATCTTCGAACAAAGGGCAGGTGGACAGAGAAGGCGAGCGGAAGAGTGGTCCCCAGGTTGGCGCTTACGCTCCTGTTGCCATTCATCGAAACCGTGCAGGTATTTGCGAATGTAGAATCACAGCCCCCCCAACTCCGGATGGTGTAACCCGAGTTTGCGTCAGCCGTCAGTTGCACCTTCGTCCCGGGCAGATATTTCCCTTGGGCACAGTTAGATGGCGGGTTCACATTCATAGTGCCTGCCCCGGTGGGGTTGATCATCGTCGATATCGCATAGCAGGTCGAATTCGTACGCTCAATCCGCACGACGTTCGGAACGGCCACATTCGGGGTGCTGTCATAGGTATGGTTATAGTACCAGAAACCGGCTTTCGAGCCGCCGTCGAACTTGAAGGCGTTCTTGAGGGTCTTCCCATAGGCGCTCAGCCGCTGGGACATCAGGTCGTGCACCTCTTGCATCGTGTGAGTTTGGTAATTGGACTCTGCGAGGACGAGCACCGTGCCGTCCGTCGAATAACCAATGGCAGACTGGTAACGATTCCACCAATTCCCTATGCCGAAATGCTCACCGTTGATTCCCACATCCCCATTGTTGTCCAAACAATTATGATCCGCGTCCATGCCATATTGGCAGTCCCAATGAAAGACTCCATCGAAGGTAAATTGCGGCCCTCCGCCGACTAGGTTATAGGCATAGGGCTCTAGCCCCCCTCCCGTTCCCGCGATCGTTCCACACCAGCTGCGAGCCTCGCTGTCGCCGACGAAGCGATACCACCAATCGACCGCCACGCGGTCATCTTGAGAGAACCCAATCTCGCGACGTAGGCTCGCGTCCCGGCACAGATGGCCCAGGTTCGTGTAAGTGGCCGGCGACGAGCCGTTGGAGATCGTCAGACCTTGAGAGCAAATGTCTCCGGAGGAACACCATTGATAGTCCGCGTCGATCGCCGCGATGGTATTCCCGTCGACAAAGGACGGGCTGCTAACATACTCGGTGCCGCTGGTGAGTGCTTTGACCTCGACTTTGACCGCTGGATTGGTCAAGTCCACCATCAACAGATAGAGGTTATTTTGACAGACCAACCGATACCCGTTGTTCCATTGGTTATCAAATTCAACGAGTGAAGAGCAGGTGGTGCCATCCGGACCCAGGTTCGGGGCGAGCAATGGCAGGCTGGGCCGGTCGAGAATCGTACCATTCGCCTGCGCCGCGCGCGGACGCTCTGATCCCGTCCCGAAATAAAGCAGACAGAGCAGAATGGCGAATAGGGCAGACCGAACGGCGAGTGTTTTCATCTTCGCGCGAACCCTTTTCAGTGAGATTGAAATTACGATCGGGGTCGAGGACCATGTCCTTGAGGGGAAGGAGGGCAGTAGACATCGAGAGAATTATAGCCTATCGGAAGCGTTGGGCAAGTCGAGGGGTTCATCCGACACGCTCTGAATGCCGAGACGGAATAACTCGCCGCGCAGGTACAGGCCGCCACTGGTCGGTGAGACGCATTTGATCATTTCCTAACTCGGTGCTATCTTACAGCAAAACAAAGGGCCCAGAGCCTCGAGTGACCAGAGACGAAAATCAGCCCCCGTCGACGAAGACGGGGGTGCCTTGTGTTTATGGTATACTATGGGTGTGAGTGGATCCCCAAAAAGCAAGCCGTTGGCCCGGGGCCTTGGCGAGGGTGGTGGAACCTGAAAGTGAAAAGTCGCCTCACGCAAAATGTGCTCGTCCGTAACGCGATGCTTGGACTGAACCTGGTCAAGTTCGAACACACGATCTTCGCCCTCCCCTTTGCTTA
>JAMDCU010000032.1 GCA_023489485.1 Chloroflexota bacterium | reverse complement strand
CCGGGAGCCTCGCCCTGGTTTGAACCGGTCGACACGGTGCAGGATTACCCAACTCCCGGTACGGTTCCGCTTGGGGACCGCAGCGATTACGTGCCTGATGTGTTTCACGTGAGTCTCGAGCCCGGGGATATTCTGTTGTTCTCTTCCCGAACCCTGGCTCACCTGCTGACGGAGGAGGAACTCCTCGACACCCTTGCCGAGCATCACCCCGACGAGATTATCGAGAGGCTCGAAGAGGTGGCGGGCTCCACGGACTTGTCCATCATTGCCGTCCGGCTCGCCGGCGAGTCTCGGGGCGCAGAAAGCGAGCCAGACGAACTCCCATCCCGCGAACCGGAGTTCGGCCAAGTTATATGGGCAGAGCCGACCTCTGGCGAGCCGACCTATGCCGGGGTGACGCCGACAGAGCCCGCGGAGATTCAAGAGGACACTGAAGAGCTAAACGAAGAGAGAGCAGCGGGCGCCGTCGGCCAAAGAGCGGCCCAGGTATCGGATGCCGCTCCCTTCCCGGTCTCTCCCGAGGTCCACCGGCTTCGCGACACGACAGCTCTGAAAAATGTTCCGCCCGCCGTCAGCCGGACGCAATCTGCGCTCCAAGAGCGGGAACGGATTGACTGGACGCGCAGCATTGCATGGTCGAGCCGCGTCATGACGAGTTTTGTCCGCGGAGGAGTGCACCTACTGAGCTTTTCGGCCAGCGCGTTCCTCCCCGACCCTGAAGAGAGCAAGGCTGCCGAACCTAGCCGGTGGATTGACCGGTCCAAGATCTGGCGTCTAGCCGCGCTGCTTTTCCCTCTTCTCCTCCTTGGCGTGTCGGGCGCCGCGTGGGTGAACTATCGGGTGGAAGCACAGCGCGGCCAGGAAGCACAGATAACCCAGTGGCTGAAACAGGCAAATACAGCCATGGAAATGGGCACGAAGCTGGCCAGTTCCGACAAGAACGCCGCCCGCAAGCAGTTCAACGATGCGCTCACTCTCATCCGGCAGGCCCGCAGTCTCACCCCCAATGACGGCGGCGTGCGGGACGCATATTACCAGGTGCAGGACCTACTCGACAGTTTGGCGAACACGGCCATACTGCCGTATGTGGCCAAGTTTGGCACCTTTTCCGACCCCAAAGCAAATCCGTCCCGCCTAGTTTCCCATTGGCCCGACCTTTTTGTTCTGGACCGCGGCCTCGGACGCGTCTACCGCTATACTATGAACGATGCCGGATCCGCCGCGACTCCCATCTCGGGCGATGGCGTGATACTGAAAACCGGGGACAATGTGAGCGACCGGACCGTAGGTGAATTGATCGACATGGCCTGGATTGACACGGGGCGCCTGTTGGTGCTGGAACGGAACGGCACTTTTTGGCTCTTTGAGCCAAAGCGAGGCCAATGGACTGCCCGAGCGGCGAGCGATGGCTCGCAATGGGCTGCGGGGAGTCTCGTGACGAGCTATCTGGGCAACCTGTACCTGCTCGATCCCTCGCGCAATCAAATCCTAAAGTACACGGCCGGGACCGATGGATTGTGGGCGGTGGGTGTCCCCTTTATGATGCCCGGCATGAATGTGAACCTTTCGAATGCCGTCGATTTTGCCGTCGATGGAGACGTGTGGGTTTTGCGTCCGGATGGGACGATCTGGCGCTTGACAAATGGAAATCTCGTCGACTTTACCCCGCGTGACCTGGACGTCAGTATGCTCAAGCCCACGGCGCTTTTCACATCATCTTCCCAGGTTGGGCTCTACGTGGTCGATTCGGGCAACCAGAGGATTTTGCAGCTTGACAAAGCTACAGGCAAGCTGGGCCGCCAATTTCGCCCTCGTCGGCCCGACCGGGGACTCTTCGATAATCTGAAAACCGTGACGGTGGATGAAACGAATCGCAAACTATACTTCGTCAACGGAAATGAAGCGTATCTTGCGACCATCCCTCAATAAGTGCGAGGGTCGCAAGACGTAAGAAGGATCAAGTGGCACTCATTCTAGGAATTGAAACTTCATGTGACGAGACAGCGGCCTCTGTGGTTCAAGATGGCCGCCTCATTTTATCCAATGTGGTCGCATCGCAAATCGCTCTGCACGCCCAGTATGGCGGCGTGTTCCCAGAGATGGCATCCCGTGAGCATGTGCTCAAGATCGTGCCTGTCATCGAGCAAGCGCTGAGAGACGCGGGGTTAAAGTTCCAAGATCTGACGGCCGTTGCGGTGACAAATGGGCCCGGGCTTGCGGGCTCGCTGCTGGTCGGCGTGAACACTGCGAAAGCCATTGCCTATGCGAACGATTTGCCACTCATCGGCATTAATCACCTCGAAGGTCACATTTATGCGAACTGGCTGGAGGCGACCGCGAGCGCTCTGCCCGAAAACCCATTTCCTCTCATTGCGCTTATCGTCTCCGGTGGACATTCCGAGCTGGTCTTGATGCGCGGTCACAATGATTACGAATTGATCGGACGGACACTCGACGATGCGGCGGGCGAGGCGTTTGACAAGGTTGCGCGGCTCGTGGGGCTAGGCTATCCGGGCGGCCCGGCGATCCAACAAGCCGCGGTAGCGGGCAATCCAGCGGCGGTCAAGCTGCCGCGGGCCTGGCTGCGCGGCAGCTATAACTTTTCATTCAGCGGGCTAAAGACGGCCGTGCTTCACACCGTAGAGGATTTGAAGCGCCAAGGACCATTGCCGGTGGCCGACATCGCCGCGAGCTTCCAGGCGGCGATAACGGACGTGCTCATTGAAAAAACCGAGCAGGCGGCTAGGGACTTTGGTGCCAAGCAGATTCTCCTCGCGGGCGGGGTCGCGGCGAACGCGCGCTTGCGAGAGAGGATGGTTGCAGAGGCCGATTTGCCGGTGCTTGTTCCCCCGCCCAAGTTGTGCATCGACAATGGTGCGATGATCGCGGCCGCGGCTTGGTGGCACATCCGGCAAGGCGAAAAGAGCGGTTTGGATTTGGATGTGGTGCCGAGCTTGCAGCTGCCCAGCAGAGAAAAGCGGTTGGCAGAGGACGGAAACGCGAAACCTGGGACGTGAGGCGTCAAACGCAAAACGTAGAACGCGATGAGCGTCCTTTGAGTTTTATACCTGGAACCTGAAACATCAAGCGTGAGCGGCAGTGGGGCTATGTGTTGAGTAAAGGAACTCGGACACGCAAAGAGCGGCCCGAAGGGAACACACTGTTTGTGCAGGTATACAGGTTGGTGCGGCAGGTGCCGCGAGGGCGTGTGGTGACCTATGGGCAAATTGCGCGGGCGCTGGGCATGCCGCACGGGGCGCGGACGGTCGGCTGGGCTATGCGCGCTTGCCCGGACGATGTTCCCTGGCACCGAGTGGTTAATTCACAAGGGCGGATCAGCCTTCGCCCGACCGCGGGCTATCAGGAACAACGAATCCGACTGAAGGAGGAGGGGGTTCACTTTCGTCGAGACGGCCGGATGGACCTGTCCAAATATGGGTGGGACAGGATCTAGAATCTGCAGGGGGTGCCCGTCAGCATTGCCTTTGGCAATGCCAAGTCGGCACCGCTGACACCCTGCCAAGGACACGCGGTCTCTGGAATGTCCGCCGAGTCGGCAACCAAAATTGTGACGCTCACCCATCTGCCGCACCCCCCTTGAAACAAGATCCAATTATGCTATATAATGATATTGAGGAATTCTCCTTCGATTCTTGTCCCGTCTGGCCCCAACCGCATACCGATTGTTGGAAATTAGCGTCGGGACGGCCATGCGCGGTCGTCCTGCTTTTCGTGCTGTCTTTGCAGTCAACAGCACGGGAAAGGAGGAACTGCCTGAGACTTTGTTCCACTGCAAAGGTGCGTGCATTCTCAGCGCGTTAATCCTGTCCACCGCGTCTCCGAGGAAGCACGGGCATCTTCTCTAGCGCCTTTTCTTCCGGACAGGTTCTATGGAGGAGTAAGAAAATGTCTGACAAGATTCGCCGGCCCAGCGTCCTTGTGTTGATTCTCTTGGTACTCTTTGCACTCGCCGCATGTGCGCCGGTTGCTACCCCAGCTCCCACTTCCGCTCTCCCCACAACAGCAGCCCCGACGGCTGCCGCTCCGCCGACGATCGCCACGGTAGCCGCAACCACAGCGGCCACGACGGCCGCGACAAAAGCAGCAACCGCGGCACCCACGACAGCCGCCACCACTGCTCCTACCACAGCGGCAACGACGGCGGCTACGAGCGGCGCATCCGCCAGCGGAACGATCGCGCTCTTGCTGCCGGAGACCAAAACCACTCGTTACGAAACGGCAGACCGCCCGGACTTTGAAGCCAAGTTCAAGGCGCTCTGTCCCAACTGCAAGGAAATCTACAGCAACGCCAATCAAGACGCGACCGCGCAGGCCAATCAGGTCGACGCCGCCCTGACCAACGGCGCCAAGGTAATGGTGCTGGACCCAGTGGACTCGGCGGCGGCCGCCGCCCTTGCGGACAAGGCCAAGGCGCAGGGCGTTCCCGTGATTGCCTACGACCGCCTGATCCTTAATTCAGCCGGCGTCAACTATTACATTTCGTTTGACAATGTCA
>JAMDCU010000173.1 GCA_023489485.1 Chloroflexota bacterium | reverse complement strand
TCGCTCTTGCCGGAGCGCCTTCCACGTGCGTTTTTCGCCGGCCGAGCCGGTCCCTGGACCTCGCGATCTGTGCGAGGAGTCACCTCCAGGTTCTCCTTGTCTTCGGGGACCGTCCCAGCCTCGGGCGGTATTTCCTTCTCAAGCTCCTTCAGCCTCAGGGTAAGCTCGCCGGACATCTTGTCCAAGAACTCCAAGTCGAGTAGAACCCCCGTCCGCTCCATGTCCACTAACACGGGAATGAGCGGAATTTCGACCTCTTCGAACAGCTTGTCTAGGCCCCGCTCTTCTAGCTGCGGCTTGTAGAGCTCGACGAGGCGCTCGGTATAGTCGGCATCTGCGCAGGCGTAGCGTGCGGCTTGCGCCACATCGACTTGAGCCATCGAAATCTGGTTCTTGCCTTTGCCGATCAGGGTCTCGATTGCCTTCATCTCGACGCCAAATTTGCTCCACACCAGGCTCTTGAGTCCCACCGATTGTCCGTTCGGCTCTAGTAAGTGGGCAGCGACCATGGTGTCGAAAATCAGGCCGCGTGGCTCTACTCCTGCTTGCGCGAGCACCGTCAGGTCGTATTTGGCGTTATGCGCGTGTTTCTGGATGTGTTCATTTTGCAGTATCGGCCCCAGTCGTGCAAGAACGTCCTCCTTCGCCAGGCCCGCGGACTTGACCGGCGATTGCGGCGGAGCGGCAATCCCCGTCTCGGCCGTCGTCCCGGTTCTGCGCGCCATTGAGTCAGCCGCAGCCTTCGCACCGCCTTCTGCCGCCGTATCGAAAGCCAGTTGCTCATTCGCCTCGCTCTTGCCGGAGCGCCTTCCACGTGCGTTTTTCGCCGGCCGAGCCGGTCCCTGGACCTCGCGATCTGTGCGAGGAGTCACCTCCAGGTTCTCCTTGTCTTCGGGGACCGTCCCAGCCTCGGGCGCTGTCGCTCCCGCCACGGGGATGTAAAAAGCCTCCCGACCTCCCACGCCGATCGATATCCCCACCAACTCGGCCCTCATCGCGTCCATGTCCGTCGTTTCCACGTCAATCGCGAAAGGCTGCCCGCCGCTGAGTTTTTCGACAAGCTTGTCCAAGGCCGCGAGCGTATCGACGGTCTGATACTCCTCGGCTGACTCCTTCACATCCAGGACCGTGAAATCGGCCTCCCGCGTGCTCTCCAAGGAAGAAGAAGGAGCCGTGCCGGAGGCGGCCTCAAAAGTGACCGCGCTTGGCAGTCGGTCCACCAGGCTCTTGAATCCCAGCTCGCGGAATAGCGTCAATACACGCTCGCGGTCGAACGCCGTGGCCCGACAGGATTCCAGATCGAGCCGGATGGGTGCGTCCGTCCTGATGGTAACCAACTCTTTGTCGAGAAAAGCCTGTTCTTTGGCCGCCTCCAGCTTGTCGCGAGTTTTCCCATCGAGCGAGTCAAGGTGTGCGTATATCTCTTCAACGCTTCCAAAAGTCTGCAGCAGCTTGGTCGCCGTCTTGTCTCCTACTCCCGGGATGCCCGGTATATTGTCGGAGGGGTCTCCCTTGAGCGCTTTCAAATCGATGAGCTGGTTCGGCTCCAATTGGTAACGCTCGCGAATGGCGTTTTCGTCGTACCGAACAATCTCACCAAATTGGCGCGAAAAGGTCAAGACTTTCACTTTTTGCCCGATCAGTTGAAAAGTGTCGGTGTCCCCGGTGACAATCACCGTTTCGACGTCCTG
Organism: Chloroflexota bacterium; assembly: GCA_023489485.1. GTDB lineage: Bacteria > Chloroflexota > Anaerolineae > UBA4142 > UBA4142 > JAMDCU01. The sequence continues at coordinate 19,745 of JAMDCU010000173.1, read as the reverse complement.
CTCCGTCGCTTGTTTGGCCAAGGTCCCCAGCAGGTCGTCCGCCTCGAATCCTTCGAGCCCAAATGTAGGAATCCCAAAGGCCGCGGCAACCTCGCGCGAGCGGTTCAATTGCAAGCCGAGATCATCGCCCAGCCGGGGCCGGGTCGCCTTGTACTCTGAGAATTGCTCGCGTCGAAAGCTCGGGCCGATGTCGAACGCGGCCGCGACATAGTCCGGTCTTTCATCGGCCAGCACCTTGATCAAAGTGGAAGCAAAGCCATAGGTCGCGTTCGTCGGCTCTCCGGTTGGACTCGTAAGATTCGGAGGGATCGCGTGATACGCCCGATGAATAAGCGCATTCGCGTCGAGCAAGAGCAATTTCATGTTGACCATTCAATTCTAGTCAAAAGACACCTGGACTCGCCCCAATGATCCAATCGACCTGTTGGGTCGCTGGGTACCCTGTGACTTTAGCTTTCTGACGTCAGCTTACTCCCGTCACTCGTCATTTGCCACATTCACTTGTCGAGCTTTTGCAGGTCACGGACGCCACTTGTGTTCAGCTCCTCCAGGCGGGCCGCGCCATTCTTGGTACGCCACTCGACCACGACCTTGCCGTCATTGTCCCTGTATGCGGCAAGTGCGCGGTGCTTGACGGCTCGTTCAAATGCCTCGAGCAAACCCTGATTCGGCTTATCCATCTTTAGAGAAATATAGTCGCCGGGGGCCCACTCGACGGTAAAACCCTCCTTGTGCCAGATTCCCTGGCATACATAGGGCACTGTGTCTTTCGTACAACTGAACCAAATGCTGTCGAGGCCCGCCGTCCAGAAAGCAAGACGCAACTCGTTCTCGATAGCAGACAGTGAGGGTGGATAAAGCTGAAAGAACCAGTTTGCGCTCATACCTCACCTCGCTCTGAACAAAACAAGACCTTTCAACGCAAGGGACATTCTAGCACAAGTGAATTGGAGGGTCAACGCGTTCGATCCGCCTCCCACTGGCCCGTCCCCCAACGCAAAGGTTCGTCCGTCAACGAGGCGGACGAACCTGACCCAGTGCCCTTACCCATCACCATGAACCAACCTTGCCCCACCACATGTCACTCGCCACGGTCACAATCATCGAGCGGGCAAGTCCAAGATACCTTGCGGGAAGCGAAAACGGCAGATACCGCGTTCAAGACTCGGCTGGCTTTTGCGGAGCTTGCGCGCTGCCATCTGCCTCCTGCTTTCTGCCCTCATCCTTTCCCTGTCCTGGATCGTCGCCCCACCATCACCGTCAGACTACCTAAAAAGACGGCTAAGAAGAGCAAGGCCAGTTCTCCAATCCGCACCGCTGGGAGGACCACGGACGTGGACGGAGCGGATGGCGGCGGGACGACCGGCTTGGATTCCAGAGCGCCGGGTGACGGCGTTGCCGTGGCCGGTGCAGGTGTCGCCGTCGGTGGCACGGCGGGGCTTGTCGGTGTTTGTGTCGGCTCGGGTGGTGCTGCCGTCGGCACGGCACCTAAAGTCAGAGGACCAGGTCGCGTTGGTGACCCATTTTCCGTCGCGCTCTTGGCGCTGGCTGTCCGCTCCCCGCTTCCGCCGGGTATCGGCGCATAGGTTGGAGTAGATGTAAGCCCTGCGGACCTGAATGGCTGGGCGCCAGCAGGAGCAACCGTGGATTGCGCTTTAGCAGCGGGCGGCGGTGCGACAGTCGCGGCTGCGCCGGGCGTCAGTGGCAGTGGCGCAGTCGCTGCAGACGAGGCTCCGACACTCTGATCTGAAGCAGAGCTCGCACTCGGCTGGCTGAGTGCGACGTGAGGAGGCGAGAGCGGTCGGGCGGCAGGTCTGGCCGTCGCGTTCGCCCCACCGAATTGCAGGATCAAGTCAATTCCAATCAGCGATACCAGGAGCAGAGTGGCAAGCGCAGTTGCGAAACGCAATGCAGCCAGCCCAAAGAGCGGCACGCCCGCGGGCTTTTGTTCCACCGGCAGGAAGAAGGAACGCGAAGGAGTCGGGGCAGGAGCGCGCTTGAGAAGCGAGACCGTCCATCGCAAGGAAGCGAGGCTCGCTTGACAGCGCTCGCAACCTTGCAGGTGCTGCTCCAAACGATTGCGCTCTGGGAACGGCAGCCGATCATCTATGTAATCGGACAGGCGCTCCTCGGCCCACTCGTGTCCATTTCGCTCAATTTGGGGATTCGACATTATTCTAAAACCGTCCACTCTTTAGACGATAATGGGAGGGCACAAGTTCCTCTTGGGCAACAAGAAAATCACGCAAGTGGGCCCTGGCCCTGCTCAGGCGTGATTTCACCGTGCCGACATTCGCCCCGGTCGATTCGGCAACCTCTTCGTAGGCAAGACCCTCGATATCGACCAGAACTAGTGTCACGCGCTGATCCGCGGGGAGAGTAGCGAGGCCTCGCTGGATCGCCGCGTTCAGTTCCCTCTGTTCAGCCCATTCCTGCGGAGAAATCGAGGGCGCTCGCTCCAATCCAGGTGGTGGATCCTCCGGGTTGAGCATCAGGGCATCAAGAGAAGCCGTCGGCCTCCGCTGCTTGACGCGCAGTTTGTCATAGCACGTATTCGTGATGATTCGCAGCAACCAGGCCTTGAACGAGCCTCCGCGGAAGCCACGGATGTTCTTGAACGCGGACACCAAAGCATCTTGCGTCGCATCTTCTGCTGCAGGACCATCGCCCAACACTCGGAACGCTGTTCGATAGACCAAGGCTTGATAGATGCGGACAAGTTGATTGAATGCGGCCGTGTCGCCCTTTTGTGCTGCGTTTATGTATGCCTTTTCATCCATGGCTGTGACGGCCCGATCGCGCGGATAAGAGCGAATCCAAAAAGAGACCCCAATTTGACTTTCGACTTGGAATAGTCTATACTATTTTCTGATTGCCGAAGTGGCGGAACTGGCAGACGCGCACGACTCAAAATCGTGTGGGCTTTCGCCCTTGTGGGTTCGACTCCCTCCTTCGGCACTAGTGGAGCGATTCGTGACGATTATAACATTATTCACGTTCCACCGCCACTTTTTGTCCTCTTTCTTCATCTATTAGTCGTCCGCACTAAAGACGCGAACCAGACGCACACAGTCGAACGGAGACGGACAATCCTGGACGCGCCTGTGACAGGACAGGGATCATGACCGGCCGCCATGGCCCAATCTTGGCAAGCCTCGCCGTCGGAATGGGTATTGGCTTGATTCTCGGTTGGGTAATCTGGTCCGTGGATTATCACAATGCGCGCATGGCCGATCTGAGTCCCGCCTACAAAGACGATTACATCCGGATGATCAGCGCAGCCTATTCTCTCGACGGCGACGCGGGCTCCGCGCAAAAAAGGCTCTCTAGCCTCCATTTGATCGATCCTGTTTCATTTATGAATGATTTGATTGCACGCGAGACACCTGCTGCCAAGGGCTCGTCCAGCAACGCGTTGCTGAAATTGGCGCAACTTGTTGCGCCTTCACAAACCGCTGCCGCACTGTCAACCCCAACCGTCTTCGCCGCCGCGACCACCATCGTTCTCATACGCTCTCCCTTGGATTCGCCCACGGCACTTGAGACCGCAACTCTAGGCGCATCGCCGAACGAAACACCCGTTCCAACGGCGACGTTGACGCCGTCGGGGACCGAGACGCCTTCAGAATCGCTTCGGCCGCCGGACAGCCATGCCGCAAGCCCCATCGTGGAAGCGACGGCAACCGATCTAGCAGATTTCACGACACCACCTTCGCCATCCGCGACTTGGGCCGCGACCGCTAGCCGGGAAACGACGCTTGCGGCAACAACCGTTACGAGTTCGACAGCCACGCCGACGGCTACAGACACCGGAACACCCACTTCACTTTTAACCGCGATACCCACACAGGTCATGTCTCCGCCAACCGGTTCAATCTTTCCTTTCCAACTCCTCAAGAAAGACCCTCTTTCGTGCATGAACGAACCCGGCTCTGCCTATCTGAGATTCTATGTTCGCGACGTCCATGGTCGTGACATTCCTAACATCGGTATCACGATCAACTGGCCAAACGGAGAGGATACGATCTATACGGGTCTAAAGCCCGAGCGAGGAATCGGTTACGCGGATTTCAAGGCGCTGCCAGGCACGTACTCTGTCGCGCTCATCGACGACCAGAGTAATGCTGTCGCGAACCTCACCATTGGCGATCCAGTGAGCGACTGTTCGACGGACGCGGGTGCCACAATACGAGGCTGGAGGCTGGTTTTTCAGGAAAAATAGAGTCTGGTTTATGTCGTTACGAGGGGTCGTCCTTTTTGTACTCGATCGGACGAACCCGAAGCAATCTCTTTTTCATCATTCCATCTACGCGCCAATAAGGATAGCAAGCGCTCTGGACTTACCCATATTGCTCTCTGCATGTGCTCTCCGCACGACCTGCCGCTCGACGGGGCGCGGCAGTCATTGCACATCCTGACCCGGAGGTAAGTACGTAGTGATTCCACAACCCATTGACGCCGTTCCACTGTTCGTCCAATTGTCGGACGAAGAGCGCGAACTCGTCACAGCCCGCCTGAGCCGGCACCAAGCTTCACAGGGTGAGCTGCTGTTCTCGGCGGGACAGCCCAGCGAGGCGCTGTTCATTATCACCTCGGGCTGGGTCAAGCTCCAAGATGCCCATTTGGAGCGTGCCATAACCCTCGCCAACCTGGGAGCCGGGAGCCTCCTGGGCGAGGTGGACACTCTCCTTGGACGGGCCTACAGCACCTCCGCACGCACCGCCACGAACACCCAACTCCTTGTCCTCGCACGATCCGACCTTGCAGACCTTATTCAGAAACATCCGAGCATCGGCCTGAGTTTCAGCGCCGCTCTGGGAATGCGCGTCGCCTTTCTTGACCCGTATCTCATCCAGCACCGCCTGAGAAACATCGAGTTGCTGAGCGGCCTATCCGAGGAGGACCTGAGCGCCCTCTCCAAGAGTTTGGAATTCAAGGTGTACCCGCGCGGAACCACAATCGCCGAGGCAGGTACGACCGCACAGGCTGCTTTCGTGATCGAGCGCGGCCAGACCCGCGTGATCACGAAATCGGGCGAAGGCGATTCCTTTGAAGATGTGGGTGAGGGCGCGCTGATCGGCCATGCCGAACTGGTCACCGGCAAGCCGTATGCGGGCACCATCATGGCCATCGACGACGTGCATGCCTGGTCGTTGGCGCAGGTCGCTTTTCGCGAGCTGGCGCAAGCACATCCTAGTCTCAAACTGGCCTTTAGCCGGTCACTCGCAGCTTCGCTCAGCTCGGAAGACAAAGCCAATGCGATGGACCGCATGCGCCAGCTTCCTCTCTTCACAGACATTCCAAGCCAGGCACTTGCTGCTCTGGCCGGGCGGTTGGTGTTGCGGCATTTCCCCGCGAACGAACTCATTTATGCAGACGGCGCGCCAGGGGACGCCCTTTATATTGTCGAAACGGGCGCTGTCAAGCTGCTGGATTGCGTTTTCTCAGACGCGCAGCTTCTGGAGCGCGTCCGGGCGGGGGCCACCTTCGGGGAAATGGCTCTTATGACGGGGAGAACACGCGGCGAAGCGGCACGCGCGGCCGTCGACACGACGGTCTGGGTCCTCTACAAGAACGACTACGACGATCTGATGGCGCATTACCCGGAAATCGGCGATGCCCTGAGCCGTACTCTGAGCGACCGATTGCAGATACACGATGAGGATTCCCCCGAACGGAATCTGCGTCGCGTCAAGCTTTTCTCTCATCTTGCCTCGAATGATCTGCGTGCTATTGCGAGTCAGATACGGGAGAAAACGCTTCGCCCCGGTGAGATCGTTTGTTTCGCAGGCAAACCCGCGGACACGTTGTACATCGTTGATCAGGGTGAAGTAAAGATGATCGGCGTTGGTCCTGATGGCAAGCCCCTCACCTTCGCTCTGCTCGGGCCCGGCAAGTCCTTTGGCGAACAAGAGATCATCCAGCGCGGCCGGTATAACGCGACGGCCCAGACTATTGGCCGTGTCCAAATGTGGACGATCGGCAAAGATGACTTTCTGGCCATGCTCGAGCAGTACCCTCTGCTTGCCGCCACCGTTACCCGCTTCATGGCCGACCAGTTGGACCGCACTCAGCCAGTGCCGCCCCCGCCGCAGCAACCAACGCGCAGACTCCATCCGCCGCAACCATCCCAATCGCCCATTCCTCAGCGAGGCACTCCTCCCCCTGCACGTGGCGCGGCTGTCCAAACGGGCCCATCGCAGCTTCCTCAACAGCATCCGCCCGTCCAACGACCACGCCCGACCGCGCCCACACCGGAACGACGCTTTCAACAGCCGCTTTCAGGCGCTCGCCCGGTTTCTAAAACGACGGAAGCAACCTCTCCTGCGCGAACAGCCAACGGGGCCGAATCCCCGAATAAGGTGAAAATGGCGGGGGTGGCCCCAATCCCGCGGCCCACCCAGGGTGCGGCTCCAATCGGGTCGCGGCCAAGACCTGTTGGAACTGCGCCGAGCCAAAATGTTCCTCCGCCGCAACAGGTCAAGAGCGGAACCGTTTCACCTCCCATGGCGGCCCCGTCAACATGGTCAGGTGTCAGGCAGGCAACGGGCGTTGAATCCCCTGATGCACAGCACTCGATGTCACCCACCGCACGCCGACGCCGCCGGCGAACGGGCCCCTCGTTCGTTGACGAGTTCCTGGGCTGGCTGCGCGACCTGTCCACCGGCGCCAAGTTGCGCATGGCAATGATTGGCGTCCTATCAATATGGTTTATCTTTATCGCGCTTCCTGTCACCGCGATCGCCATGGTCTCCTCTGCCGTGGGCGGCCTGCAGATTTTGGGGGGAACGACGCCGTCGGCGGCACCGGCCGCAGCTACAGGGACCGCCAATGCAACGGGATCTCCCGTCTCCAAGGGACTGGGCTCTGACCAAGGAACATCCACCACCATGGAAAAAATCGCGTGGGCCGTTGCAACAGCCACCCCGGTACCCCCGACGAACACGCCAATTCCGCGGCCGACCGCGACTCCACGACCGCGTCCTACTTCGCCTCCCAGGACTGCAACGCCGAAAAAGCAAGTTCTACCGGCCGCGCCGCCAAGCGCCACGGTGCCGCCGCCTCCCCCAGCGGAACCCGCTGCGCTCGCCGTCACTCCCACCGCGCCGATACCGGCGCTGCCTCCGGTCGACTGGGATCCGCGACTCGGATCTGGTCCAGACGCGCTTCCACATCTGGACAGTGTACACATTATCCCCGCGAACGTAGCGCACGGACAAAAGTTTTGGCGTGTTGTCAGGCTCAAGTTTGAAGACATCAACGAGTCGGGCAATGATCACACCATCTACGTCAAGGTCCTGGACGAAAACGGCAAGCGTATCGATGGTAAGAAGGCGCATCTCACCAGCACCGGCGGCCTTTCAGAGTATCCGGACGAGAAACCGGCAGGCGACCTCTGCGACTGCAACTATAATTACCCAATGTTTGGTGATGGGTACAACTTTACGATAGAGGATCAGTATCCGAGCGACACCGCGGCGGGCATGATCATGCCCATGCACCGTCACGTCAACTATCGCGTCACCTTCCAGCTCGTCACCAACCCGTAACATTGTCGACACCTAACAGTCGGCGGTGGACCCACCGCCGCCAGTCCGGTGGAATTATCTGACGTCTGCAGTCTTGTTTCTGGCGTCTAGACTTCCATGCTCGAACAGCTAGAGAACCAAACCGTCGGACCGTTCCGGCTGCGCGTCGAAACGGTGGGACGGCCGCGGTTCTTCGATCAGCGGCACTTTCAGCTCTTGCTCGTGAATAGCAACGGTGAGGCCTCCGATGCTCCCATCTTTCGTGGACTATACAATGCCGGGCGCCCGTCGATCTATGTACCGACATGGCTAGACGGCGAGTTTGTCGAGGATGTGGATGTCCAGGGCATACCGGTTGACCTCGCAGACCTCGCGCCGAAGATCGCTAATCTGATCGGGACGCTAATTCCTGCGGGTGGTCGATTGTGGTTTGCGTATGAGGCGTTCTTGGGTGAAGGAGAATTGGCGCGGGAGACGCGCGCGGCCTTGGCAGCCCGTGTTCCTCTTCTGACCACGCCCATTGGCTTTCTGCTTTACACTGCTGGGTGCTGGGTCGGTTTGCGCGATTGGGACATACCCGAGGGAGGACGCGAAGGTCCACGCAAAATCCAGGGGAACAAGGCCCTAAACTCCGAGCATGCCCGAGAGCGTGCAGAGGAGATGGTTTATCTGCTGGATACCTTTATTAGTACGACGGCCAACGATTCTACAATCGCCCGCGCCCAAGAGCGCGCGCGTTTGGTTGTGCCTTCGCTCCGTTCTCTCATATGTCATCTTGACTGGGCACCAAAACCTGAGGAATTGCACCTGCCGTGATGACAGGTGCGCGCGAGACAACACCCACAAAGGAGTGAGAGTATGGCTGACAAAATCACGATCAGTGTAATCAAGGCCGACATCGGCGGTTGGGTAGGCCATTCGGCGATCCACCCTGCTCTTGAAGAATCCGCTAGGGAATCTCTGGGAGCCGCCAAGAAGCAGGGACAAATCGTCGATTTCCATGTGACCGCCTGCGGGGATGATTTGCAGCTAATCACCACGCACCGATTCGGAGTGGATAACGAAAAGATCCACAAACTCGCCTGGGACACGTTTATTACGGGGACCGAGGTTGCCAAGAAGCTCAAATTGTACGGCGCCGGTCAAGATCTGCTCGCGGACGCCTTTTCCGGAAACGTCAAAGGCCAAGGTCCGGGGGTCGCCGAAATGGAGATCGATGAGCGGACATCCGAGCCCATTCTCATCTTTATGGCAGACAAGACTTCGGCCGGATCATGGAATCTGCCGCTTTTCAAGATGTTTGTGGACCCCTTCAATACGGCGGGGCTGGTGATCGCTCCCTCCTTGCACAAAGGATTCAAATTCGAGATTCATGATATCCGTGAGCACAAAAAGATCTTTTTCGAAACCCCCGAAGAGATCTACGACTTGCTCATGTTCATCGGAACGCCGAGCCGCTTTACCATCAAGCACGTCTTTTCGCGCGCAGATGGGACGATCGCCGCGGCTTCGTCCACCGAGCGCCTTTCACTTATCGCGGGCAAGTATGTTGGGAAAGACGATCCTGTGATGGTCGTACGTTCGCAACACAACTTTCCGGCCGTCGGCGAAGTCCTCGAACCGTTCCGGTATCCCTGGATCATCGAGGGGTGGATGCGCGGCTCGCACTACGGGCCGCTGATGCCAACCTCGCAAAAGCAGGCCACTCCCTCCCGGTTCGACGGACCGCCGCGTGTCATCTGCCTTGGTTTTCAGCTCGCGGACGGGATGCTCATAGGCCCACGCGACATGTTTGACGATCCGTCTTGGGATGAGGCGCGGCACGATGCTAACATTGTCGCCGACCACCTGCGTCGTCATGGGCCTTTTGAACCACACCGGCTGCCGCTCGAAGAAATGGAATACACGTCTCTGCCCCAAGTGATGCAAAAGCTCGAAGGGCGCTGGGAAAAGCTCTGAGCGTCGAGCTACAACCCCGGGGGCGGATGCGTCGATTCCGCCCCTGTGTGTCTCGCGCGCCAGGTGTCTTTGCCAGGGCATCACCTGCCACGCGTCTGTTGGCGGGGCGAACGGAACAGAGTGGAGTCGAAGGACTGACGGAAGCCATTTCACCCGTCTCGTCTGGCATGTTTGGAGAAAGCTGAATGGCGTTTGCTCCCGGCGACGTGGTAGGATCCTATAGGATCATCGAATGCATCGGCCAGGGTGGGATGGCCACCATCTACCGGGCTCATCAAGAGTCCCTGGACAGAGATGTCGCCCTCAAAGTCATCCACCCTGCCCTGATGAACGATGAATCCTTCCGCATACGCCTGAACCGCGAAGCCTCCATTGTTGCCAAACTGAATCACCCCAACATCATCCCAATTTACGACTATGGACAATCAAACGGCATCCCCTTTCTGGTGATGCGTTACGTCGAAGGCAATACCCTCAAGGGGCTGCTCAAAGAACGCCGGCTTGAGACGGGACGGATTTTGGAAATCGCGCATTCCGTCGGCGGCGCCCTCGCTTACGCTCACAGCCACGACGTCCTGCACCGCGATGTCAAGCCTTCCAACATTCTGATCGATTTGGAAGGAAACGTATTCCTCGGCGACTTTGGCCTAGCTCGGCTCACCTACAGTGGCGAAACGACCGCCTCGCGAGACATGCTCATCGGGTCTCCATACTACATTTCTCCAGAGCAAGCCAAAGGCGATTCCGTCGATGCCCGATCAGACATTTACTCGTTTGGCATCGTTCTCTTTGAAATGTTCACCGGCAATGTCCCCTTTTCCTGCGATACTCCCTACGCGACTGTCCTTGCGCACATTAACGATCCTCTTCCTTGTGCCCGGACGTTCAACCCGGAGGCACCCCTCCCTGTCGAAAAAGTCCTCGAAAAGGCACTCGCCAAGGACCGGGAAGACAGGTATGCGACGGTGGATCAAATGCTCTTGGCGCTGGAGAACGCCCTTTCAGGCCCCAGGAGCGAAGATCCGGCCATTGTCGATTTACAGGTCGCCAACGCCGAACTCTTGCTGGCGGACAAAGTTGCCGAACCGACCATTCCCATTGTCTCTGCAGAGCCGGTGATTGCTCAGTCACCTCTTGTTCCAGAACCGACGCCCCTTGACACTAGCTCCCCTGAACCTGCCGATTCTCGCTTCGTAAAGGGCCCTGATTTCTCCGAGGGCGGTCAATCTTCATCCGAGACCGCTCTGAGGAAACGCTTGCCGCATATTCCCGAAGAATGGCGGCTGGCGGGGATTGCTTTCGGCATTTTGATCCTTTTCGTCATCTTGATAGTCGCTCCGAATATGCAGTCTACTCCGCCCCGGGAAGACAGACCATTAGTATACCTGCCCACGCTGACTCCTACAGCCACACCCAGTCCCGTCAGTTTTGCTCCGCCAATTGCCAAGGCGAATGCAGCAGTGCGCAATTCGCCGGTGGCCAAATCAGCCACCACGGAACGGCACGCGGCACCCCTCCTCCCCAAGCTGTCAGCCATGCCGGCGGCCCCTCCGGCTCTTGCTTCGGCGCTCGATCCATCCAGCGGCACGATTGCCTACTCCGTCGCGCTTGGCGATCAGGCTGATTTGCATTCGATTTGGATTGTGAACGCAAACGGGAGCGATCCACACAAAGTCGCAGACATGGCACTCTGGCCCTCCCTTTCACCGGATAGCACAAGGATCGCCTACTACCGAATAAAGGACTCGGGCATCTACGTCGCGAACGCCGACGGCGTCGACGCGCACAAGGTCTTGGGGTTCGCCGACACCTGCTGCGTGCAATGGTCGCCCGATTCGAAACGCCTGCTCTATTTCCGCGGCAACTTGAAATTCGGCGGCAAGATCTTTTCAGCCAATGCGGATGGGACGGATATCGCAGAGATTACTAGTGGGTTCAATCCGGCCTGGGCGCCGGATGGCAGTCGCATCGCGTACGCGAGCTGTGAAACGAATTCAAGCCAGTGCGGTCTCTACATTTACGACCTAAAGAAGGCGGCGACGACGATGATCACTCGCGATAATGGCGCCAACCCGCAGTGGTCACCGAACGGGGACAAGATCGTTTATCAGGCCGATAATGGCCATTCTCATCTAAATGTCTTTGTCGTGAATGCCGACGGGACCGGCTCAAAGCAGATCACCTCCGGCCAGGGCGACGACGGACAGCCCACATGGTCCCGTGACGGAAACACCATCTTCTGGCGGTCTGATCGAAATGGCACCGGCTGGGCAGTGTTTGCCATGCGCCCCGATGGATCCAATGCGCGGCTGGTGCTGAGCAATACCCCACCCGATCCAAATCTATGGGGACGCGAATCGCTGAGTGCAGGCCCGTGACTCTAGACAATTCAGTCTTTAGTGACATGCCAATCCGTTCTTTCGAGCAATGAGCGCGGGCCATGCAAGAATCTTCAAGTTTTACCCTCGTGCGCGCCCGGAATGATGTTGCGCACCTCCGCGCCGGTTTGCAGGACTTGTCCACATGGTTAGCCGCCCAAAAGGCCAGCGTTCCTCAAGCCGTCCCCATTTGCGAACAACTCGCGCGCATTGACCGCCTGCTTGATCTCCTCAACGCGGAGCTGGATCGACAAGACAGAGAGCGCGATCAGCTCCAGGGTCTCGTCCAGGTCAGTCGCACAGTCAATTCTTCATTGGATCTGGAACAGGTCCTCAATCACACAATGGACATTATCATCCAGGTGACGCGGGCCGAGCGCGGCTTCCTCATGCTGACGGATCTGCGTACCGGAGAACTGACATTCCGTGTGGCGAGGAACATGGACCACGCGACGATCTCGAGTCCTGCGTTTGAGGTGAGCCGGACGATTGTGCAGCGCGTGGCGGCCACGGGCCAGCCGGTCGTTACCGTGGATGCGCTGCATGATCCTCGCTTTTCGTTCCAAGACAGTGTGATCAGTCTCAGCTTGCGCTCGATCCTCTGTCAACCGATCAAGGCCCGCGAGCGGCTGATCGGCGTCGTCTATGTGGACAATCGGTTGCGGGCCGGGCAGTTCCAGGCACGCGATCTGGACGCGCTTGCCGCGTTCACAGATCAGGCGGCGATTGCCATCGAAAACGCTCGCCTTTTTGAAAGCGTCCGCCAAAATATGGACGAAATCGGAGCCCTCAAAACCTTTCAGGACAATATCTTTGCGAGTATCGCCTCTGGCGTCATCGCCACAGACCTTTCCGATCGCATCACCGCCTTTAACCAGGCGGCCGAGCAGATTCTCGGCCTTCACGCCAACCGGTTGCTGGGAGAGCCCTATCAGAACGCACTGGCTCTTCTGTCCGGTACCCCCTTGCCTCGCCTTGTCGAAACGGTCAAGCGCGCAGGGTTCAACCGCGGTGCAGAGATAGAGACCTCCATTCCAAATCGTGGGCCGGTCAATCTGAACCTGACCGTGTCATCCCTGCACGACTCGAACGGACAGCCCCTGGGCGTCACGATCGTCGTAGACGACGTTACCGAAAAGCGCCATCTGGAGGCGACTCGCGAAATGTTCCGCAGATACGTCGCTCCCGCGGTGGTCGACCGGTTGCCGGCTGATCCCGAGCAACTGAAACTCGGCGGACAACGCCAGCCCGTGACCATCCTCTTTGCGGATATCAGGGGATTCACCCGGTTGAGCGAAGAAATCCCCCCGGAAAAGCTGGTGGAGATATTGAACCAGTATCTGGCCGTCGCGGCGGGGGCCGTTCTCGAGCAAGAAGGAACGCTCGACAAGTTCATGGGAGACGCGGTCATGGCCCTTTTCAATGCGCCGCTCGCTCAACCCGATCATGCGCTCCGCGCGGCCCGTGCCGCTTTGAATTTCCGCCGCGCCATCTCGCTCCTTCACGAAACGCTCCCAGCATCGCTCCGTTTGAATTTCGGCATCGGGATTCACACTGGCGAAGCCGTCGTCGGAAACGTTGGCACCCATCAGCAAATGAACTATACCGCGATCGGTGACGCCGTAAATCTCGCCAAACGACTTCAGGAAAACGCCGTGGGCGGCCGTATCATCATCAGTGCGCGGGTGCTTGCTCAAATTCATGACCAGGTCCAGGTCACCCCTCTGCCTCCTCTCAAAGTGAAAGGACGCAAACAAGTGGAACAGGTCTGGGAGCTGGTGGGTCTGACGGATTGACAACAGATATACTTTGGATATACTCCGCGTTGAGGAGTGTTCTTGGCCAAAGTGATGATCACGATAATGAAACTGCGTAGTGTGATTAATGTTTGAAGTCTGTTTTCTCGGCACGTCCGCCTCGGCGCCCAGCGTCGAGCGCAACATGACCTCGACTCTTCTGATCCACGAAGGAGAGCGGTTCTTGCTCGATTGTGCGGAAGGAACACAGCGCCAAATCCTGCAAAGCGGTTTAGGCTTTAAGGATTTGCGCCGCATTTTCCTAACGCACGGTCATTTGGACCATATCCTCGGTCTGGGGGGCATCGCCTCTACCTTTGGAAGGTGGGAGGCGATTTCGCATATGGAGATTTACGGAGGCCGCTGGGCGCTCGACCGCGTGCGCGATCTGATGAAAGTCGTGCTGCGCAGCCGAGAAGTGGACATCGACATTGAACTGATCGAGGTCAAACCGGGCAGACTTGTCGAAGGCAAGAACCTGACGGTCGACGCCTTTTCGGTAATTCATCGCGGGGCCGGCTGCTTCGGCTACGTGTTTCAAGAGAAGGAAAAACGTCCATTCCTGGTCGAGGCAGCAGAGCAGATTGGCGTGCCAGCCGGACCTGAACGGCGGCGCCTCGTTGCCGGAGAGGCCATCCAACTACCGAATGGGCGCATCGTTCAGCCGCAGGAAGTGTTGGGAGAGCCAATCCCAGGCACCAAATTCGTCTACGTCGGCGATATTGCCCGGATTGATGAAGTCGTCGAGCCGGCGCGGGGTGCCGACGCTCTGGTGATGGAAGCTACCTATCTTCAAGAGGACGTGGAGATCGCACGCAAGTTTGGCCACATTACGGCGGCTGAATCGGCCACGTGCGCTTTGACCGCAGGGGTCAAACAGCTCTTTCTTACTCACATATCGCGGCGCTACTCCGGCCCCCTTGTCGCCGGAGAGGCACGAGCGATCTTCCTCGACACAACCGTCGCCAATGACTTGGATCGCGCAATCATCAAGCGTGGCAACCCCTAAGCAAGGTCCCGTCTGCCCAGTCGGGCGATTGTCTAGTCAATGTCGGTAAATCACGAATCGGCGCGTTTGATCCACCCTTCGCTGTCATCTTGAGCCGCGGAGTGGCAACGAATATCGTTTTACTAATGTGGGAAGCGAGATACTGGGGGTTGGCTACTACAGACGCTCCGCTCAGCATGACATAAACCGCGGCGCGGCTTGAAACGGCGATTTCTTGATGTACTGATGGTGAGCCTGTGCCCGCTGGAGCGTGATTTGGATTAACCCGCCGAACCCGCAAAGTATTCGGGCGCAATATGCCTCGCTCGAACAGGTCTGCCCCCGCTCTACCTAAAAGGAAAGGATTTCCATGAGTCTTGCACGGGCCCTTGTTTGTATCTTCCTGCCCCCTTTGGCCGTCCTGGACAAAGGCTGCGGCTCGATCTTGATTGTGACCCTACTGACCCTGTTCGGCTGGGTCCCCGGCGCCATCGCCGCTATCGTCATCTGCAACAACTCCACCCCGCGCGCCTAGTTCATCTCCCGTTGCGCCCGGCTGAACCATCGAGCTCCACTACCATGTACCTCCCTGGCCTGCACAAGAGAATAGCCGTCCTTATGTTCGTGAAGCGAGGTCTCACTCAAAAAACAAGCCTCTCGTCGCGCACGCGGCGAGAGGCGTCTGATCTAAACGTGGGCGGGAGGGGCCCTTTGAGCGCCATTCCCGCCCACAACAACTAAAAACCCCCTCTTACCACGGTGGAAGAGAGATCAGAGGCGATGGATCCAGAAAGATCCGCTTATCGATGGCTACGCGTATGCTCTCGCTCGTACTGCGAGACCACCCGGTCACTCGGCTGGTAAAACAGCAACCACATCAAACGGATCAGTGCCCACGCGAGTAGCGCATAAACGATCATGGCTACCATGGACGAGATCTCAAGAACCATCCCGCCGACAGCCGGCGTTGGCGTCAGGCCGATAAACGGCGATAGAAACAGCCCGGTAAAGTTATAAATGAAGCTCGCGAACGCATTGCTCGGGTTGGCGCCGATTAATTTGAGAAGAATGCGAAGGGCAATCATGCCTTCTAGCAACACAAACAAGTAGCTGATGAGTGCAGAAGCTTGATATAACCCTTGGCGCCTGGTCGCGGACGTATCCTCTATGTAGACCTCGCGCCACGCATCTCCCGGCTCTTGTTCCACGACCGTTTGCTCACGGCGATCCATTGGATCGATATTCGTGGCCATCTCCACCTCCTCCTAGATGTCCGATATCTATAACGAGGAGGGCGTGGCACCGTTATGTAGCTTCTCTTCTCATCATTTAACTGCGGCGCTGGCGCACGGCGGCGCCAAGAATCCCGAGCGCCACGAGCCCAAATACTCCCCCGCAGAGGTTGCCAAGAGGGCTCGGAGCATTTGTATTGTTTCCTGAGCTAGAAGGGTGTACAGGAGTCGAGTTCACTGCAACCTCTTGTGGCGTCGCCGTTGCCTTCATATAACTCGGGGTGGGACTCGCCGCGGTGGCGACTGAACTTGCCGTTGCAGGCGCCGTGACAGGACTGACGGGCGTGAACTCGGTGGAAAGCCCAAAGGTCGGAAAAGGAGTTGGCGCCGCGTTTGAACGTGTGGCGACGACCCGGGGATTGGCGCCAATGTCTTTACGCCATTCGTTCTCCAAGCCGTCCGTGTCCACCCCCAGAACCTTCTGAAAAACATCGTCATAATAGCCGCCGGTCTTGAAATCCTGGAGTAGCTGGGCAAGCTTGTCGCGACCGTAATGACGGATGATAAAATCTACGACGCTCCAGCTTTCTCCATAGGCGAGATTGGCGGCACTGGGGTCCGCAGGAAAAGTGCCCGACAGCGTCCTAACAGGCAGGAGCGTGTCCGCCTGGATCGCGCGCCCGAGCGGAACCGAGAATTGAGAGTCCACTCTGCCTGGATTCTCATAATAGACGGCTAATCCCTCGTCCATCCAGTGCGGCATCGAGAGGTCGCCTAGAGGACCCTTGACTTTTTGGTGTATGACCTGGTGAGTCAACTCGTGCGTTGTCGCACCCAAGCCCCACTCCAAATTCGACGGTTCGACGTTGATGAGAACAATACTGTATTCGGGGAACGCGCGCCCGCCGGTCCATTCAGTTGCACCTGGCTCCAGAGCATTAAAGAAATCGTTCCGGTCGCCGTAGATAAAGACCTGTATCAAGTGGTCTACCGTGACACCGGTGTCCTGCTGCAGAAACTTGATCGCCTGGACGCCCCGGTCGAAAAGGGCTTGGCCAAAGGATTGTCCCCCTGCATACCAATACAGGGCCAACTGGTCGTTGGACAGCTTGTTCCACTTCTGAGTCGGATCATCTACCCGAAACGCCTGCTTGGGCGTCTGGATCTGGTTTCCAGCGCTGTCCTGTATATCCCACCAGTATTGTCCGTAGACCCCCGGGGGCAAGTAATTCCCTTCCTGGATCTTCCAAGTGTAAATCGCCTGGACCTTGGTGTCCGGGGTAAAATCTGCGTTGTAACGACTGATCGAGGATGCACCTTCGATTTGGACGCTCAAGGCGACCTGTGTGATTCTAGTACTGCTCTGGGCCTGCAGCTTGAACAAAAGGTTCTGGGGGAAATGATTCTCGAATGTGTTAGAGCCGGTCGTGATCGTGCCCTGCGCGTGAGCAGGCAGCGCAAAGCCGAGTCCAATCACGAGAAGGAGAACAAACAAAAACCACCTGATGGCGCTCCCGCGCATGGGGATCATTGCTACTGGGGCGCTTCCAGCTTTTCGACAGGCGTATTCCGGTACTTGTCGCCCTCTTCGATCAGCATGATCGGAATGTCGTTCTTGATAGGATACTTGCGGCCGCAATCGCGGCAGACGAGCCACGCTCCATTGACCAGGTCGAGCAAACCCGCATCCGGACCGTTTCGCACATCGGCGGGGCACCGCAGAATGTCCAGCAATTCTTGACTCACCATAGTCTCTCCTTTCTCTGGCGCCAGCGCTTCATAGGCTGAGGGATGAACTTGACTTGCGCAATCTGCTCTACGTCAACAGGTCACGAGGCCAGTGCCTTTCTAGCACAACCCGGTCAGTGTGCCAATCGCTCAGAGAGCTCTTTTCTCAGCTCTTGAAAGCGCCGGTTAAATTGCGCACTGGTGACGCGTGGAGTGGTCATGATCAGAGCGTCTTCGCCGTTATCGCTGTAATAACCCTTGCGCGTCCCGACTCGCTCAAAGCCATATTTCCGATACAAATCTTGCGCGACGGAATTGGAGACCCGCACTTCAAGAGTCACGGCGTTCGCGCCCATCTCGATCGCGGCATCGATCATTGTGACTAGTAGCAGCTCGCCGATACCGCGTCCACGCCATTGGGGATGCGAAGCAATCGTACTGATATGCGCTTCGTCGACCATGAGCCAAAAGCCGCCGTAGCCGACGACAGGCGGTTCCTCCGGTGGCGGCGGCGCGGGGTCCAGCTTCTCCAAACCCAAGAAGCGGCGCCAGAGAGAACGCTGCTTTTGCGCGTCTTCGCGCTCACGCGTTTCTTTCACAGTGTTCGCGTTCTCAGAGTCGCCCACGGACCCATTTTGAGGGCGGGCCACAAAATAACGCGCCATATCATTGTAGTGTAGCTCATAGTCATAGGCGCGCGCAGACCAGGGCGCCGAAAAAACGACGCGCTCGATTTGCATAACCCGGTCAATATCCTCCGGGCGCATGGGTTCCACCCGAAAAGTGAGGGGAGCAAAATCGATCATAGGCGTGGACCTGCTGTCGCCCCTTCGACTGAAGCATACGGCATATAAGTTGGCGCGAGCGTTTCGGGGTTGTCAAACTCTTCGCGGCGGTACCGCTCCCACGCCAGCTCTGCAAGGAATCCCGCCCGGCGGAGATTCGCCGCGGGAGACGCGATGCAGGCCCGAGGGCCGAGTCCTTTGACAAGAGCCTCTTTGAGTGGGGCGTCAATTTCCCCGCAAAAAAACAACCGCCGAGCCCGGGCCTGTGTGCCCGGCTGAGAACTTGCAGTTGCTTGCTTGGCGAGCTCCACCATTCCACTGGAATCGACCAGCGCGTACTCGGCTACCCGCTCCACTTTTCCCCGCAAGGCATGGTACGGTGCTACGGAGTAACGTCCTCGACCTGCAGCCAGCACGGCCAGTATCGGCAGGGTTTGAAAGGCATGCGCCTTCGCGACGCTGTCCAGGGTCGGGATGGCAACCAGCGGAATGTCGCAACCAAATGCGAGCCCTTTCGCCACACTCATCCCCACCCGCAGCCCGGTAAAGGACCCGGGGCCCAACGAAACGCCGATCACAGTCAGTTCATGCTTTCCTGCGCGAGCCAAGTTGAGCAGATGCACGATTTGGTTCATCAGCTCGACCGTATGATTCTGCCGAGAGCGCCAGGTGAGTTCCGCCTGGACTCCTTCTTCATCATACAGCGCAAGGCCTGCGGTGCGCGTTGCAGTGTCAATTGCGAGTAGCATCCCCTAACCTGATGCGGCGCTCAAATTCTATGAGCAATACCTCATACCGCTCGCCTTGTCCCTCAAACCTGAGCCCGCGTGTCGATTCGCCGAGATGGCGCAAGACGATCTTTAGGCGCTCGGGCGGCAGCGCCTCCCGGATTTTCTCAGCCCATTCGATGACACAGACTCCTTCGCCGTTGACATAGTCCTCCAGACCGAACCCCACGGCTTCCGCCGCGCTCGTGACGCGGTAGACGTCAACGTGGTACAACGGTAAGCGGCCGCTCTTGTGCTCGTTCGCCAGAACAAAGGTAGGGCTGTGGATCGCTTCCAGAACTCCCAGCCCCCGCCCAATTCCTTGGACGAGGCAAGTCTTGCCAGAACCCAGATCGCCGACGAGAGCGTATACATCACCCGGCTGGGCAAGCTCGCCCAGCACCGCGCCCCAGGCTTGTGTCTGTTCAGGGCTTGCGCTGATGAGGTCTAGCCGCAAAAGACTCAACGAACACTCCGGATGTGTCTCCCCGGTCTCTCCTTGTCAAAGATAATTCCGGGTCGCGCTTTTATCACGCCGCGCCATTATACTCCGATTGACAGGCCATCACAAGCGGAGGACGCC
>JAMDCU010000062.1:17067-21459 GCA_023489485.1 Chloroflexota bacterium | reverse complement strand
CACCGAGCCGGAAATGAAATTAGTGCCGGTCACCGTCAGCGTAAAGCCAGGCGAACCCTGGGAGCTGGTGGTGCGACTGAGCGCGGTGAGGGTGGGGACGAGATTCGCGATTGAATGACCCGCGCTCGCGGCGCTTCCGATGTAATTCGCGTCGCCGCTAAAGGTTGCGGTCAGGTTCCTCGCCCCAGGATTAAAGAGCGTGAGAGAGCAGCTTGTCGCGGGAAGCGCAGCTTGACAAGTTGTGTCTCCATCGGCGACAGTGACGGTACCGGTGGGTGTTCCAGCGCCCGGAGTATTCACCGCGACCGTGAAGTGGTCAGTGAATGGCGAGCCTTCAATCGAGGAGTTGGGCGTAGAGCTGGAGATGGTAGTGGTCGTGTTCGCTTTGTTCACAGTATGAGATTGGCCAGGAGAAGCCAAGCTCGGCTTGTAATTGGCATCACCCTGGAAGCTCGCCGTCAAAGTGTGACTTCCGGCGGTCATGAAAGTGATATTGCAGGCGCCTGTTGCGACGCTGTCGGTACACGTGTTTGTTCCATCGCCGACGAGAACACTGCCTGTTGGTGTCCCCCCGCCCGGTTCGGTCACGGCAACCGTGTAGCTGATCGCAACGCTCTGGCCGACGACCGAAGGATCGGGCAAATCGAACGTGATGGTCGCGGTTGTATCTGCCATGTCCACGGTGTGGGCGAGGCCTGAAGACGCACTGCCGTTAAAATTGTCATCACCGCTGTACTGAACAAAGATGGTGTGAGAGCCGACAGAGAGAGCTGTGGTAGACCAGGTCGGGGCGTCGGCGGGGGTCGAGGAGGCGCGGAAGGGCGCACGCGTCCCTAGCGCTTCGGCAAAGGTGAAGGTGCCTGTTGGTATGCCTTCGCCTGGAGGGACGACTGCAAGAGTCGCGGTGAAAGTAACCGATTGCCCGAAGACGGTCGGGCTGCCCGATGAGGTGATGCTGAGCGTTGTGTTCGCTTTCAGAATGGTGAGGCCGTTGGCGAGGGAATCGGAGCTAGGGGCATAGTCGCTGTTACCGGCGTATTCGGCAGTGATATCATGATGTCCGACGCTCATTGAAGAGGTGGTCAAGCTCGCAGCCCCGGCGCTCAACGCGACGCTCCCAAGTGTCGCTGGACCGTCCTTGAATGTAACAGTGCCGAAAGGCGTTCCTGTGCTGCCGGCGACTGTGGCCGTAAAGGTCACAGTCTCTCCAACCACGGCAGGGGTCTTAGATACATCCAACTTTGTCGTTGTCATCGGTCTGGCAAAAACATACGCGGCGCCTTGCTGGCTGTGCATATCCACGGTCGCTTGGAAGGCCCCGATGAGAGCGGTAGTGCCTTCGCCGCTTAGCGCTACAGAAATACCGAAATGGTCGCCTGATGCACCGTCGGAAGCAAAGAGACTCGGTTGCTGCGTCCAGGTCGTCACTGATCGCCTGAAGACGTACGCGGTGCCTTGGTTTAAACGCCCAGCAACCAGGGTTGCATTATCCGCTCCGATAAGCGCGGTATTGCCATCGTTGCTTAGCGCTGAAGCGCCGCCAAAGTAATCGTTGGCCCTGCCATCCGAGGCTATGAGCTTGGCCTGCTGCGTCCATGTCGGGGTACGTGTGAATACGTATGCGGCGCCCTGATCGATGTTTGGCGCATTGGCATAATACGCCCCGACGAGGACAGTTGCGGCGTCACCGCTAATGGCTACCGACCGGCCAAAGTAATCGCCCGCTGTGCCGTCCGTCGCGGTGAGCTCGCCATCTTGTGTCCACACCACATCTAATCGGGTGAACACGTACGCCGTGCCCTTGGAAGCCTGCGCGCCAAATGCTCCGGCAATGGCAGTATTCCCATCACTGCTCAATCCAACAGAAAAGCCCAGAAAATCACTTGCAGCGCCGTCTGATGCCGTGAGCTTTGCCTGCTCGGACCAGGTTGAGCCTGAACGTGTGAACACATAGGCAGCCCCTTGATCATCATGACCTTTTACGCTGGCATACAGAGCGCCCACGATCGCAGTGTCGCCCCCGTTATCCAGCGCAACAGACATTCCAAATTGATCACCGGTCGCGCCATCCGACGCGTTGAGCTTCTGTTGGGGTGACCAGGTCGAGCCTGTACGCGTGAACACATACGCGGCCCCCTTTGAACTTTGTGCCCCATATGCCCCGATTACTGCGGTATTCCCATCCCCACTGAGTGCCACGGAGCAGCCAAAGTAATCGCTTCCTACGCCATCGAAAGCGACGAGTTGTGCCTGCTGTGTCCATCCCGAGCCCGACCGCGTAAACACGTAAGCGGAACCCTGATTCGGGTTGGTGCCTACTGTGTCATGAAACGCACCGACGAGTGCCGTGTTCCCATCGCTGCTTATTGCGACTGATCGGCCAAAGCTGTCGCTGGACATGCCGTCGGAGGCAGTTAACTTCGCTTGCTGGACCAGCGGGTCTATGGTGATGGGATAATGCGCGTTCCTATCATTCACGCGGACCAACAGGCGGGCGTTCTGTATATCCAGCCGTGCGGGTAATTGATGGCCCGATGCATCAAATGCTGTTAGACCGCCATAGTGCAGGAGCGGCGATCCCTCGCGCGATCGGAGAGTGAGGCCGGCTTGGTCATCATCGAGCCCTGCTTGCCAATCCCCAAGATCCATCGCCAGAGTGAGAGAGGGATGAATCGCTTCCTGCTGTTGAGAAAGAGGCTGTTCGCCAGCTGTCGGCCGCGAGGTAACAACGAATGTTTGTTCCAAACCGAGAGGACCGTTCGAGTAACGCTCGATGATGGTCGATGGCACCGGCTGCGGCAAGGAATCTATCGATTCCGCAACCGCAGCGTCGACATCTCCTGTCAAGTGATGAAACTCGATGTGATTCTCGCTCACCTTGAGTGCTGCGGCTGCAACCGGCTCCAGCACGTTGCCATAGCCCCACGCGCGCAAGGCTATGTTCCAGCTGGCTCGGCCTGTCGTGATGGTTGCTTCGCCTGGGCCGAACTGCATGGCCAGATGCTCGGGCAAATTGATGGCATGGTAGCCGCGCTCGTTCGCCGAGAAGTGATAAGCGCGGTCAACGCGTCCGAGCGAGTTGGAGATAGCGGCTTGGCTAGCCGGGGGCAAGTCCGAGGAGCTGGGAGGTCTAATGTTGGGAGTGGAGGAGAGAGAACCAGGAGGAACGACAAGTACGAAGCCAATCACTGCCAGTACAAGTACCACCCCGAGCCGCGTTGCATGACTGCGATGCATGATGCCTCCTCAGGCGATGATGTATGCTGTGGCGATCAAGGCAATCCGGCGGTAGGTCAGTTACTTGCCGATCCGAGAGTCTCGCTGTGTATAAGAAAATCACTATGGAAGGTGCAACGCTGCGCCTTCCATAGTGATCTTATTTAAGCCGAACCGAGAGCGTGTGCGCGTTCCCAGAATCGTGCACCGGGCGCTCCTGATGAAACTGCTAAAAAAACCGCCGCGATATGGAATTCGCGGCGGTCATCACCGACAAAGGAAGACAATCCGAGTCAGAGACCAACGACGAATATTTTAGTTGTTTCTGCTCGAATGTCAAGTCGCGAGTTCCGTCTAAATGCGTTACCATGCCAGATGTAGGCACGTGCGGAACCGCCTTTACATTTATTTCGGGGATCAGACGGTTGGGGGATCAACGCGATGGAATGAGCCTACGTTTTGTCTTCGTCGGCGTGGGAGAGCTGGTCCAGGTAATTCGCCAGCGCGTCGAGTTGGTCACGTGTCTGCATCCAGAGTCGTGGAAGAGCGACGACGAGCTTTTCCAATTCGCCGGGGTCAAGATGGGTAGTATAAATGTTGCGTATGAGGTGGCGGAACTTGCGGTAGGCATCTAAGCGTTCGGCTGTTTCACGGGACAACACGGGCGGGCGAACACGAGGCAAGTCGAGTGTCATCTGATGCAGCAACTCGATATGCCAGTGCTCGCCGCCGAGCTTGATACCATCGAGATCGATCGCAATGAGTTCAAAAATGCGTTCCAGACCAGAATAGAAACCGTGAAGGTTGAGTGCAACCGAGTTCAAATAGGCGTCCGCGTCGGTGGCTGTTTTCGACATTTGCCAGTGTCGTTGCACGACTGCGAAGATGCGTTCCAGCTCATCGCGTTCTTGTCGAATCCGTTGTGCGACAGCGCTATAGCGGTTGATCATCCGTCGATCCTTCTCCCGCAAAGGAGGAGCTCGGGCTCGTCTTTGGGAGTGCAACCTCGTTCATAACTCCACTCCTGCGTCTATACTCACTCGCAGCTGAGGAGGAGCAGTTTCATAGCGGACCAGGTCAATTTCAAAGGGGATATCTAGATGGTCGAGCGAGGCCCAGGCCGGGAAATAGTTGTCCGGCGAAAGACCTACCACGGCGAGATCGATGTCCGAGCGT
>JAMDCU010000062.1:0-16393 GCA_023489485.1 Chloroflexota bacterium | reverse complement strand
CGCGCCGCGCGCGGAGAGATTCTCGCTTTCACGGATGCCGACTGTGTTCCGGCGCCCACCTGGCTGTGCGAACTGCTCGAGCCCCTTCAGAACCCGGAGGTGGTCGGGGTCAAGGGTGCGTATCGGACGAAGAGCCGTTCGCTCGTCGCGCGGTTCGTGCAGCAAGAGTACGAGTCCAAGTACGACCGAATGCGCAAGCAGGCGTCAATTGATTTCGTCGACACCTATTCGGCGGCGTACCGGCGCAGCATCTTTATAGAGAACGGCGGTTTTGACACGGCCTTCCCGGTGCCTTCGGTGGAAGATCAGGAATTCTCCTTCCGCCTGGCGCGGAAAGGGTACCGGATGGTTTTTGCACCTGCGGCGATCGTCTACCACCCACACGATCGGTCGGTGGGCGAGTACCTGCGGCGCAAATACGGAATCGGCTACTGGAAGGCCGCGATGCTGCACTGGATACCCGAGAAATTGGTCTCGGATTCCCACACACCTCCTTCGCAGCGCTGGCAAATCCTGTTGCTCGCAGTGTCCGTTCTGGCAGCCATCACCGGCGTAGCGTGGCCTCCAGCTCTCTGGGCCGGCTTGATCAGCCTCGTTCTCTTCCTTCTTACTGCACTTCCTCTGCTTGTACGGATAGCCGCACACGATCGACCGGTCCTCTTACTCGCCCCAGTTCTGCTGCTCGCCCGGGCAGCTGCGTTGGGTGTGGGGCTGGGAGTGGGGTTCGCGCTTCCTCCGGCTGTGAGCGAGCGGCCGGCGGAAGGGCTAACTCTTGGCGATCGCCTCGTCAAGCGTCTCATGGATATCGTCGGGGCGCTCGTCGGCCTCGTTCTCAGCGCGCCGGTTCTCATCGTCGCAGCTTTGGCGATCAGGTTGAGCAGCCCGGGGCCGGCGCTTTACGTGCAGGAGCGCGCAGGGGAAAATGGCAAGCCCTTCCGAATGTTCAAGCTGCGCACGATGGTTGTGGATGCCGAGCGTCAGCTCGATTACGTACTCGCGGCGAGTGCTTTGAAAGGCCCTGTCTTTAAGGTTCCCAATGATCCACGAGTGACCCGAGTAGGTGCAGTACTCCGGCGCTGGAGCGTGGACGAATTGCCGCAATTCTGGAACGTGCTCCGGGGCGAAATGAGCCTGGTCGGTCCGCGACCGGAAGAGACGTGGATCGTCGCGCGCTATAATGACCGCGAGCGCAGGCGCTTGGCGTTCAAGCCGGGGATGACCGGCCCGATGCAAGTGGCGGGCCGCGGCAAGCTCAACATGGAAGAGCGGCTCGAACTCGAGCTGGATTACATCCAGCACTATTCGCTGCGCCGAGACCTCGCCATACTGCTGCGAACGATTCCCGCGGTCCTATCCGGCGAGGGAGCGTGAGCGTGCGCGGCTGCGCGAGACGTGCTCTATTCTTGCGGGGTCGCGACTTTTAACCTCAACTGATTCTTGACGAACCGCTTCTCTGCCCCTATAATATAAATTACCTCTACTTCTGTTTTCCCCGAGTAGCAAGAAAACAACGCTCAGAAAGGACACCAATGAAGACGCTCTGGACTGGCATTTTTGCGCTGCTCGTCGGAGTGTGGGCATTCGCTCTTCCCACTGCAACCCCTCCCGCCATCGCCCAGACTACGCAAGGACTAGAGTACGTCTCTCCTCTTCCCGGCGCTCAGTTGGTCTCTGCAGAAACGACGATTGCGGTGCGGCCGGGCCAATCACTCGTTCTCGGCACTGTGAACAGTGCCCTCTTTAGCGTCGTGGGAACAGAGAGCGGCGAGCACCGCGGTTCGGCGGTCCTCGCGGATGACAGCAAGACGGTGATTTTCAAACCCGAGCGGCCGTTTCTTGCAGGCGAGGAGGTAACGGTTGCCCTTTTTCCGGGCCTGAGGACGATTTCGGGCCAATCTATTGCCCCCGCGTCTTTCCATTTCACTATTTCACCCCACCCCGCCGCGCCCGTTTCTACGCTGCTCCCCGGCGAGGAGAATGCTCCACCTTCTGCCCCTGCCAAGCCCGTACTATCCGCTGCTCCTCGCTTTGTCACGGTCCCGCCCGATTTTCCCACTTACACGGTGACCACACCTGCAAACGGAACGGCGAATGGGTATGTGTTTATGGCACCCTTCTCGGGGGGCACGGGCAGATCCTCCTATTTGCTTATTCTGGATAATTCGGGACAGCCGGTCTACTACCAGAGAGCTAACGGTCAATTGACGGATTTCAAAGTGCAGCCGAACGGCCTGCTCACTTACTATGATGAAGGCCAATTCTTTGCGATGGATAGCACGTATACCATGGTGAACACCTATGCGGCGGGGAACGGCTACGCCGCGGACCTGCACGAATTACAGCTGCTGCCAAACGGGCACGCTCTGCTGCTGGCATACGATGCTCAGACCATCGATATGAGCAAGGTGGTAGTGGGTGGCCAGCCGAATGCAACGGTAATTGGCCTCATCATCCAGGAGCTAGACACGGCCAAGAACGTCGTGTTCCAGTGGAGGAGTTGGGACCATTTTCTCATCACCGATACGCAGGTCAGCCTGACGACGCCAACGATCGACTACGTCCACGGGAATACCATTGCCGTGGACTGGGATGGTAATCTCTTGCTGTCGAGCCGCCATATGTCCGAGGTGACCAAGATCTGCTGGCAAGCAGGCAATAACTGTAACCCGGGCGACATTATCTGGCGGCTGGGCGGCAAGAATGACCAGTTCAACTTAACGAAGGATGCCCAATTTCACTTCCAGCACGATATCCGCCGCCTGCCGAATATGGATATCACCCTCTTCGACGATCGAACAGACCTGTCTCCATTATACTCGCGAGCCGTCGAGTACCAGTTGGACGAAACTGCCAAGACGGCCACGCTGGTTTGGGAATATCGTGACACGCCTGATGTCTATGCGTTCGCTATGGGTAACGTACAGAGACTCTCCAACGGGAATTCGCCCGCGAATTCAAATTCGTTCATCGGTTGGGGGACGGCGGGCGTGGTCACTGAGGTCAAGCCGGATGGCTCCAAGGCGTTTGAGCTGACCCTTGGCACATCCCAGATGACTTATCGCGCCTTTCGGTTCCCCTGGCAGGGGCATCCGGCTACCCCACCGACGCTCGTTCTCCAAAAGACCTCTTCGTCCATCACGCTCACCTATATCTGGAACGGCGCGACGGATATCGCTTCGTACCGGGTCTACGGCGGCTCTCAACCCAGCCCCACGACGCTACTCGCCACGCAGGCCAAGACCGGCTTCGAGACCCAGACGGTCGTTCCGAACAATACGAACCAATGCCTGTTTTTCCGGGTGATGCCGATTGATAATCAGGGAAACACGACCCAATACTCGAATCAAGTCAGCACGTGCTACCTGTCTTACTTTCCTCTCATGAATAGATAGCGCGACCGGCGTAGCCATGCGCAGACCGGCAAGGAGTGGTCTGCGCATTCTTCGTTTGCAACGAAAATTGCCTTTTTGCCAAGCTGGTGCTATACTCCAGTTCGGTTCTGGAAAAGCGAACTGTCTTCTAGTCACTCCTCAAGCGCATGCTTCACTCCCTCAAAGGACTCGAGGGATGAGTCGGGTGCTATTCAGCGAATAGCACCCGCATACGCAGGCACGATCCATAATACCCGTTTGCAGCACGACGGATGAACCGAGAGTCGCCATAAAGAGCACTCGCAAGATCGCGACACAGTAGAAGCTCGTCCGTACTATCCATGGGTGATCAACTGGACTCGCGCGTATTCCCCGGCACGAAACATCTAGGCTAATTAGTCTTTCTCGGTCTCGACAGAGGTGAGAGAACCCGGAGACCGATTTGTCATGCCTTGTGCCGGAATCGGCTTTCTCTGAATGGGGGTGAGCGGATGGCGAATGACGGAATGGACGAGAACTCGGCAGTCAGCTCTCTCAAAGTGCTGGAATTGCGCGATGTCGTGGCGATTGACCAGGCGCTCGACAAAATCGGCCCGTATGGCGAAGTGCATCTTGTTGTGGAGAAAGGCCGTCTCCGCTTTATCCGCACCGTCCGCAGTGAAGCAGTCACTCGACCGGTCAGGCCGGAAGCCAAGGCGGTCTAGAGGACCTGAAAAACTTGTCTTCACCGCAAAGGCCGCCAAGTTCTCAACATATTCTTCTCTGCGGTCTTTGCGATCTCTGCGGTGAAATCCTAAATCCAAAATCTTAAATCTGAAATTCCCTGACCGTCTCAACGTCGAGTCGGGCCATGACTGTCGAAGACCCCGCGACTCTTGGCGGGGCGGTTCATGCAAAGGCAGTCCCATAGTGACAAAGACCCTCCGGCGAGTGCAAGAATCTGCCAGAAGGGCGGAGCGCGCCTAAAGTTTAGATGAAATCGAGCTTTTATACCCACACCACTGCGGATGTCTCCCCTGATGCGAGCATCGGCGAAAACACAAAAATCTGGCAGCAGTGCCAAGTGCGCGAAGGCGCTGTGGTCGGCCGCAACTGCATCCTGAGCAAAGGGGTTTACATCGATTCGGGCGTTCATATCGGGAATAACGTCAAGATTCAGAACGGCATCTCCGTGTATCACGGCGTGACGCTGGAAGACGGGGTCTTTTGCGGACCGCACTGCGTCTTCACGAACGATAGACGGCCGCGGGCCATCAATCCGGACGGAACCTTGAAACGCGTGGACGATTGGACCGTCACCGAAACGCTCGTACGGATGGGCGCTTCCATCGGTGCACATGCGACAATTGTGTGCGGAGTGACGATTGGCCGCTGGGCCATGGTGGGATCCGGGGCGGTCGTCACCCGCGACGTACCGGACTATGGGCTGGTGTATGGAAACCCCGCCCGGCTGCACGGCTTTGTCTGTCCATGCGGTGAAGCGCTGTGCGAAACAACGCCAACGCTGGAGGTCGAATCCGGCTTGGTGCAGATGCGGTGCGACAAGTGTCAGTTTGAAATCCAAATTCCGCGAGCGGACTATGGGCGATGGGTCAAATGACGACCGCAGCGATCCACCGTCGACCGCCTACTTTGGAGGTTGTCTCATTGAGTGACGATTTCTGGCACAACAAACGCGTGATGGTCACCGGAGGCGACGGCTTTCTCGGCAAGTATGTCGTTCGCAGGTTGTCCCAGTGCGGTGCAAGCATCTTCGTCCCGAGAATAGAGAATTATGACCTTCGCCGCCTCGAGGACATACGGCGTGCGCTCAAAGATAGTAATCCACAGGTGGTAATTCACCTGGCGGCGCGCGTCGGAGGCATTGGCGCGAACCTCGAGCATCCAGCCGAGTTCTTTTACGATAATCTCATGATGAGCGTCCCACTGTTGCACGAAAGCTGGGCCGCGGGCATTGAGAAGTTTGTGGCGCTGGGCACCATTTGCTGCTATCCCAAGTTCACTCCCGTCCCATTTCGCGAAGAAAACTTGTGGGATGGCTACCCGGAGGAAACGAACGCACCGTACGGATTGGCCAAGAAAATGCTCCTCGTGCAGAGCGAGGCATACCGGCAGCAATATGGATTCAACAGCGTTTTTCTGATGCCAGTGAATCTTTACGGCCCCGGCGACAACTTTGATCCCGCGAGCAGCCATGTGATACCCGCGCTGATCAAAAAGTGTGTGGACGCGAAAGAGGCCGTAGAGGATCACATCGTCGTCTGGGGGGACGGTAGTCCAACCCGCGAATTCCTCTACGTGGAGGATGCTGCAGAAGGCATCTTGCTCGCCGCCGAGCGCTACAACAAGAGTGACCCGGTGAATCTTGGCAGCTCATTTGAGATCAGCATAAAGGACCTGGTAGAGCTTATCGCGCGGCTAACCCAATTTGAAGGAAAGATCGTATGGGACACGAGCAAGCCGAATGGACAACCGCGCCGGAAGCTGGATACGAGCCGAGCAGAGAGAGAATTCGGGTTCAGGTCAAGCATTCCTTTTGAGGTGGGATTAGAGCGGACAATCGAATGGTACCAAACTGCCCTGCGATTGGAGGACAAGTGAAAGTCGTCATCCTAGCTGGGGGGCTTGGCACGCGCCTTCGCGAGGAAACCGAGTATCGCCCCAAACCGTTGGTGGACGTGGGCGGGCATCCGATCCTCTGGCACATCATGAAGCTGTATGCTTATCACGGCTTTAAGGAATTTGTAATCTGCCTGGGCTATCGTGGCGAAATGATCAAGGAATACTTTTTGAGCTACGAGGCGATGACCAATGACTTTACCATCTGCCTCGGTCAGCGAAACCATGTCGCCTATCACGGCGCGCACGGAGAACAGGATTATCTCGTCACCCTGGCAGACACAGGGCAAGACACCATGACTGGTGGCCGAGTCAAGAGGATACAGCGATACATCGATGATGACACCTTTATGGTCACCTACGGGGATGGGGTAGCCAATCTCGACGTCCGTAGCTTGGTGGCCTTTCACAGGGCGCACGGTCGGTTGGCCACCGTGACAGCAGTCCGCCCCATTTCCCGTTTTGGCGTTCTCAATGTGGACGCGGCAAGTCAGGTCTCCGGTTTCTTGGAAAAACCGCAGTTGGATGGCTGGACCAGCGCGGGGTTCTTCGTTTTCAACCGAGCAGTGTTCAACTACTTGAGCGGGGACATGTCTATTCTCGAGCGCGAACCGCTAGAGCGACTGGCCAGCGAAGGTCAGCTAATGGCCTACCGCCACCCCGGCTTCTTCTTCGCCATGGACACATACCGGGAGTACAAGTTGCTGAATGACATGTGGGCTAGCGAGAAAGCTCCTTGGAAGGTGTGGGATTGAGTCTGACCTTTTGGCGCGACCGCCCCGTCTTTGTCACCGGAGCCACGGGCTTGGTGGGTAGCTGGCTGGTCAGACGGCTGGTCGAAGCCGATGCGGACGTTGTTTGCCTGGTCCGCGACTGGGTACCGCAGAGCGACTTCATCCGATCCAAAGTGATCGAGCGGGTCAAGGTTGTACGCGGGGACGTGCGTGATCAAGCTGTATTGGAACGGGCGCTGGGTGAGTATGAGATAGACACGGTCATCCACCTGGCGGCGCAGACAATTGTCGGGATCGCAAATCGCAATCCCATCTCCACGTTCGAGACGAATGTCGGAGGCACGTGGGCTCTGTTGGAGGCCTGCCGACGCAGCCCGAAAGTGAAGCAGATTGTAGTGGCCTCCTCAGATAAAGCGTACGGCGATCAAGAGCAATTGCCCTACAGCGAGAATACTCCGCTTCAAGGTCAGCACCCATACGACGTGAGCAAGTCATGTGCGGATCTGATAGCCCATACTTATGCCACCTCCTACGGATTGCCTGTCGCCATCACGCGTTGCGGGAATTTCTACGGAGGTGGCGATCTGAACTGGAATCGGATCGTGCCGGGGACCATCCGCTCCATTCTCCGGGAACAGCGTCCTGTGATCCGATCCGACGGGCGGTTTGTTCGAGACTATTTCTACGTCGAAGACGGAGCCGCTGCCTACATGCTGGTCGCCGAGCAACTCGCCGCGCATCTCGAGCTCCGGGGAGAAGCATTCAATTTCTCGAATGAGCTTCAGATCACCGTGCTGGAATTGACCGAGTGCATTCTGAGTTTGATGAACTCGGATCTGATTCCTGACGTTCGCAATGAAGCAAGCAATGAGATCCGGCACCAGTACCTGTGCGCGGCCAAGGCGCGAGAGGTCCTGGGCTGGGCGCCCCTTTTCACGCTGGAAGAGGGGCTGCAGCGGACTATTCGCTGGTATCAGGAGTTCTTTGGGCCCCATGTCGAATCTTAGGGCGCAGATCCTCGATCTAGTGCGACAATACTATGAAGAGACCTTCTCGGGTAAATCCTTCGACCCGCCCCGGGATACCGTTCACTATGGCGGTCGAGTGTTCGATGCCGAGGAACTGTGCAATCTGGTCGATGCCAGCCTCGATTTCTATTTGACGGCGAATCGCTACGCCGAGAGGTTCGAAGCAGATTTTGCAGAGTACTTGGGACTCTCGGATGCCATCCTCGTCAATTCCGGTTCCTCCGCCAATCTAGTTGCTCTGACTGCATTGACCTCTTCTAAATTAGGCAATCGCCGCTTGAAACCCGGCGACGAGGTGATTACCGTAGCGGCCGGCTTTCCCAGCACTGTATCTCCGATTGTGCAGAATCAACTCGTTCCGGTCTTCGTTGACGTGAATCTCGGCGACTATACGGCCATCCCGGAACGCGTCGCCGAGGCCATCACTCCGAAAACACGCGCAATCATGATGGCCCACACCTTGGGTGTTCCATTTAATCTCGACGTCGTCATGGATCTTGTCAAGCAGCACGATCTCTGGTTGATCGAGGACAACTGTGACGCCCTGGGGTCGCGATATCGAGACCGGCTGACGGGCACCTTTGGTCACTTGGCGACCGTGTCGTTCTATCCCGCTCACCACATCACAATGGGCGAAGGCGGGTGTGTCATCACCAACGACGAAGAATTGGCCCGCATTGCCAGATCCATCCGCGATTGGGGACGCGACTGCTATTGTGCCGGAGGAGAGAGTAATACCTGCGGCAAGCGATTCAGCCAGCAGTTCGGCACCCTTCCTCACGGTTACGATCACAAATATGTGTACAGCCACATGGGCTACAATCTGAAACTGACAGATATGCAAGCGGCCGTTGGGTGCGCCCAGTTCAAGAAGCTGGAAAGCTTTATAGCCCGGCGCAAGAACAACTTTCGACGGTTGATGCAAATGTTGTCGCCGTACGCCGACCGCCTTATCTTGCCCTGCGCAACTGAACATTCGGATCCCTCCTGGTTTGGGTTTGCGATCACAGTGCGCGATGACACCGGTTTTACCCGCAATCAACTGACGCGCTTTTTAGAATCAAACCGCATTGAAACCCGTAATCTCTTCAGCGGCAACCTCCTGCGCCATCCAGCATTTGAGAGTATTGAGCATCGAATAGTGGGAAACCTGACGAATACGGATACCGTGATGAACAACACGTTCTTCATTGGCGTCTACCCTGGGATCGGGGACTCGCAGCTAGAGTATATCAGGGGTGTGTTCGCTAGGTTCATGCGCGGTGATCGAGTCTGAAATGCTCCCATACACGGTGGTTCCTTGGCGGTAGCACAAAAAATCCGTTGCCGCGTCGAGCGGCTCGTGAATCATGGCGATCACGTCTACACTGTAGAGCTAGCCCCCGAACGCCGCGTGCCCCAGTTTCGTCCTGGTCAATTCCTCCATCTCGCGCTCGACGAGTACGACCCGGCCGGATTCTGGCCCGAGTCTCGAGTCTTTTCTATCGCGAGCGGGCCGGCTCAGCGCGACCGTCTACGAATTTCGTACTCTGTTCGGGGGCGTTTCACCGCGCGTATGGAACGCGAACTCGAAGTTGGGCGTTTAGTATGGATAAAACTCCCTTACGGGGAGTTCATCGTACGCGACACCCAGGACGTCGTTCTGTTTGCTGGGGGCACAGGTATCACTGCGTTCACGGCTTTCCTCGATAATCTGACCCCCGAATTTCGCCACAACGTGTATCTGGCCTACGGAGCTCGCAACAGGGATCTCCTCATCTACCGCGATCTCATAGAGGCCCAAAGGAGAACCCTCCCTTTCCTTCATACAAGCTACTTCATTGAGCGTGCTGGCGGCGGGCAGCGGGTAGAGGTGGACGGGCTTGGAGCCAACGAGACGATTGGGCGCTTGTCAGTTGAGTCCATCTGGCCGCGCATTCGGTCTCCTCTCAACGCTATTTACTACCTTTCTGGACCACCAGTCATGCTTACGACGTTGTCGCAGAATTTGCGCGCCCATGGCGTCAACCCTGCGGCAACCAGGGTGGACGCGTGGGAATAGAGTAGATGACCATTGGTGGATAAGAAAATGCCCTATTCATGGGTAGACGAATTCGGCGACCAGTTCGATGGCCGCCGTGTCCTCGTAACAGGCGCTTCAGGGTTTATCGGCACCCATCTGTGCGAGGCATTGTCGAGGTTAGGAGCGCTTGTCTTCGGACTAGACTTGACGGAGCTCCCAGTCCCATACGTGCATCGAATGCTAATGGCCGACCTTAAGGATTCCGACGCAACCCGGTCGGCCCTGTATGAAATCAAGCCCGACCTGATCTATCACCTTGCGGGTCTCGTGACGGCAAGCCAACAAGCCGATCTTGTCCTGCCGATGCTCCAGAACAACTTGGTCTCTACTGTAAACCTGCTTTGCGCGACACTGAGCTACAGCCGTCAGCGTGTCGTCGTCGTGGGATCATCTGAGGAAATTGGCAGTTCCTACACGGAGGGCATTCCTACATCGCCTTACGCGGCGGCGAAATCTGCAAGCATGATGTACGCGCGCATGTTCTTCCATCTATATAAATTGCCTGTTGTTATGGCTCGTCCATTCATGGCCTTTGGGCCCCGGCAGCAGCCTGCCAAGTTCGTTCCGTACGTCATTTTGTCCCTGTTGCGTAATGAAAGCCCCGCTGTGTCAAGTACGCATCGTATTGCCGACCTTATCTACGTTACTGATCTGGTCCGGGGTTTTCTCAAGGTGGGCGTCCAGGCCTCCGTTGAGGGCAGGGCCATCGATCTAGGAACAGGCACGGGCATTCGACTGGGCGATGTGACTGACCTCCTAGTCAAGTTGACCAGAAGCAGCGCACGCCCCAGACTTGAGGAGGGCCCCGGTAGAACTGAAGAGTACCCTCAAATTGCGAATATCGAGCAGACACGGCATGCGATCGACTGGTGCCCCATCTGGTCCCTTCAGGAAGGACTTGCAGAAACGGTCGGGTGGTATCGCAGTCACCTTCTTGACTCGACGAATGCTTAATCACGACCAGGCAAAGAAGCAACTGGTGCACAGACGATGACCTGGCTGATTACCGGCGGTTGTGGTTTTGTAGGGTCAAACCTGGCCAAGGCTCTTCTCCACAAGGGCGAAGATGTCGTGATTCTAGACAACCTGAGCCGGCTAGGCGCCACGGACAATCTAGCTTGGCTGCGCAAGGAGCACGGAACAGAGTGGCGCTTCGTGGAGGCCGACATTCGCGACTCACAAACGGTTGCACGGCTTGTCCAAGAGGTCAGACCTGACGTGGTGGCGCATTTGGCTGGCCAAGTGGCGATGACCACAAGTTTGCAGAACCCCAGGCTTGATTTCGAGGTCAATGCTCTCGGAACACTCAACCTACTAGAGGCGGTGCGCCAACACTCCCCGACAAGCAGCGTCCTGTACTCGTCGACCAACAAAGTCTACGGGGATTTGGAGTGGGTTCGCTATGAGGAACATCAAACCCGCTACGTAGCCACCGATTACCCACATGGCTTTGATGAGACAATCCCCCTGAGCTTTCACTCCCCCTACGGTTGTTCTAAAGGCGCTGCGGATCAATATATGCTGGACTACGCACGCATGTTTGGCCTGAGGACAGTCGTATTCCGTCATTCATCGATGTACGGGGGACGGCAGTTCGCAACATATGATCAGGGATGGATTGGCTGGTTCTGTCAGCAGGCAGTTGCCACTCAAAAGGCGAGGGATTCTGGGCAGCCGGCGCCGGTCTTCACGATCTCTGGAAACGGCAAGCAAGTCCGAGATGTCTTGCATGCCGAAGACGCCATTCGGCTTTACATGGCGGCCGCTATTCATATTGATCAGATTTGCGGCATTGCCGTTAATGTCGGTGGCGGAATGACTAATAGTCTCTCTCTGCTAGAGCTATTCTCAATACTCGAGGAGTCTCTGGGGGTGCGATTGAAATATGTCCAACGTCCATGGCGGGAAAGTGACCAGAAGATATTCGTAGCAGATATATCTTGCATTCACAGCAAAGCGGACTGGGAACCGCAAGTGGGCGCTCGGGCTGGTTTAGGGCAGACAGTGGGCTGGATACGTGAGATGTCACGGTGACCGAATGTAAAACACTCCCGGGCATTTGCATCAGCTATGGCACTTCGTTCTTTTCGGCCAATTGGAGATAGTGAATACTCGGAGGGGAGTTCAGTACTATTCTCACGATGCAAAATCGTGGCAGAAGCTGACCACCAATCGCAGCTTCAGGATCACGTACGGGCGTGGATCGTGCTTGTTTCAGAAATGAGTCCCCATGTTAGTAGTGATTCCTTCATATAAGCGCACGGATCGCTTGCGCTGGACCCTGCTTTCCCTCATGCAAGCAGAACTGCCCACTGACTCACGACGGGTATTATGCGTAGCGAATAATGACCCGAACAGCCGAGTTGCACTTCAAGACCTAGCGAGTGAACTAAAGGCACACAGCGCTTCAGCCGGTCTCTGGGAATGGCGCTTATTGAATCGAGAGAGGACACTTCCCCCAATTGAGAACTGGTATTCTGCGATAACTGAGATGGCGGAAGAGAATGAGGTGGTTTTTTTGCATGGGGATGATGATCTCTTCTTGCCGTGGGGACTGATAGATCGGCACAGAGCGATTGTCTCCTCAAATGCTGATATGCTCCTGTCCGATTCAGCGCACGGTCTCTGGTTTCTTTCCGATGGCAACACAGTTTCTTGGTGGGGTCCTCTCCCGGTCAGGCAACACGAGATGCGAGCGGAGCCAGTTGCGTGGGGCGACATCTCGGGAGACCTTCATGGTTGGGGGCCGGCTTTCATGGGCAACCATTGTTATCGTTATACGTCGATCTTCCGTGAAGCTCTCGCAACGAGTTTTGGATGGTGCCACAAACAAAGTTGGCTAGATTGGAATACGCGTACCTTGATGCTGACTTACTATCTTCCTTTCGCAATACGGCAGGTCAAGGGTAACCTATATGGTCTTAGAGAAACGTGCGTTATCCGGGGACGTGGATTAGAAGAGATAGCCAGTGCACCTTTTGGAGTGCCTGGGTGGAACTCGGGTTTTCTGTCCTTGTGTGCTTACGGTGTCTTTACAACCGACCCTCTGGGCACTTACAAGGAGTTGGATCCTGCTCGGCGCGAGCTGGCCAACATGGCGGCTGATTGGTTCTTCACCTTCTTCGTCGACAAACGCGTGCCAGCTTCTATGAGGAATGAAACACTACGGCGAATTCACATTCCGCTCTCATTGCGATTGCTATTTAGGATGAGGCATGGGGTAGGCTCGGCGCTAAGAGAGCGCCTCGGGTTCAGGAATATCTTGTTGCGAAACACATTGTATGAGGAAGCCCAACCAGCAATGCAATGCCTGGAGTCGATTGGCCGGCTTGGGTGCTGCGAGAAGTTAGCATGAGAAGCAGAAGACGCACGACGCAATGGAACTTGTTTTTTCACGGCGTATCTATCGCCTTGGCAGCCGTGCCCGGTATACTGCTCGTACCGCTCTATCTCAAGTTCATTCCTCTTGATCTCTATGGAGCTTGGCTTGCAACTGGCAATGTCCTGATCTGGCTTACGGCGATTGACCCCGGGCTGTCAACGGTTCTGCAGCAACGAATCGGTGTTGCTTATGGCCAGAGTGATTGGGCTGAGACGCAGGCACTTTTGTGGAGTGGGTTGGCGATTAACTTCGCGCTATCTGCAATAATCCTCGTTGTGGGTATGGTTGCATCGACCTATGCGGCAGCTTGGCTAAATCTCGGGCCGGCTCTGGACCGCGGGCTTATTGGGCTTGCGTTTCAGTTAGCGACGATTGGCACCGCACTGATGGTATTCTCCTACGCCGTTACAGCCGTGAACCAGGGGCTGCAGAGCAGTGTGGGAATAGGATTAGTATACGTTATCGTAAACATCTTGAGCATTATTGTCACAGCGGTTCTTTTGTTCCGGGGAGCAGGGTTGCTTGCAATCCCGATAGGTGGGCTAGTTCGGGGGGCAGGCCAGGTACTCGGCAACGCAGCTTATTTGCTTTGGCGCTTGGTCACCGAAAAACCCAAGCTAGTGTTTTCACTTGGGCGGCTGCCCGCTCTTAGTCAATTGATATCATTTACGTTTCTGTACCGGGCAGGCAGTGTAATTGCCAACAACGCAGATTCCTTCGTTGTAGCTCGTTTTCTTGGTGCTGAGGCGGTCCCGGCGCTATCGCTTACCCGCAAGGTTCCCGAGTTCAGTCGGATGTTTGCGGAGCGGCCCGCGGTCGCATTCATGCCTGCAGTGTCCAACCTGGTGGGCACGGGCGATGTTGCAAAAGCGAGGGCCGTCCTGATGCGCCTAATGCGTATGACTTTTTGGATGCTTGGGCTATTATTCGGCGGATTCCTCGCCTTTAACGACGATTTCGTTCGTTTATGGGTCGGCCCATCGCTGTTTGCTGGCGAATTAGTCAGTGCCCTAATCGTCCTGGGCCTCGTCTTCGGAGTGGTCTCGAGCGCCTTTTCTAATCTGTGCTTGGCGCTTGGTGACATCAAGAGTGTCAGTGTTGCCGGGTTCATTCAGAACGTCGTGTATGTACCCATGATTGTCGTCGGAGTGATAAATTGGGGAATAGTGGGCGTAGTGTTAGCCCCACTCGCGTCGATGCTTTGCGTTTCAAGCTGGTATTACCCTTATTCTTTTTTTAGACTCCTACAGCTATCTCGCCAGGAGCGCATTAGCTTTCTACGGGAAGCAGCTGCTCCTCTCCTCCTCTCCCTGCTACTAGCAGGCGCCTTTTGGCGGACCCAGGCGAGTGGTTGGGTCGAGTTTACCGCATACGTCCTCATTTTTGTGAGTCTATACCTGGCGGGTCTTTGGCTGAGTTCAAGTTCATTCCGAGCCGAATTTCGTCAGGTGAAAGGGAGGTTGCTCGCGTTGATCCTTCGCGAGCAAGCCCGCGCATATGAGGCATGATTGCATGAGCCAAGCCGCTCCAAAGAGCCTGTGTACAATATCGAGCCAAGTATAGCACGACAGAGAAATCAAATCTCATGTTTACCTCTGTGTTGCCACTGGTCAGTATCTTGATTCCGGTTTACAACCGAGAGAGATTGGTGCGGCAGGCCATCGAGAGTACAGTGAGCCAGACCTATCCGAATATCGAAGTGGTGGCAGTAGACAACTGTAGCACGGATAGCACATTTGAAATCTTGCAGGAATACGCGCGAAAGGACTCACGGGTCCGATGTAGCCGGAACGAGAGCAACCTGGGTGCGGCGCGTAACTGGATGCGCTGCCTTGAGTTGAGTCGTGGGGATTACATCAAATTGGTCTTTTCCGATGACTGGTTGGAACCCAAGGCTCTTGAGCGGATGGTGCCTGCTCTACGTGAGCATCCGGAAGCAGGTCTGTGCTACTCCTCTGTCATTTATCACAATAGTGATGTTCCCGGCTTCCCCAAGATTCAGGTTGCCAACAGCCTGGGGCGCGATCAACCTGTAGGTCGATACAGTTTTTTGCGTGGCATCTTGGATGGATCGATGAGTGTCCCCCATTCGCCAGGCCAAGCCCTCTTACGTCGGAAGGATTTTCAAGCTTGGTTGACGATAGACGATCATAACCGGCTGGGGTTACCGTGTGGGCGATACGGGATGGGCAACGACGTATTACTCTATCTTCGTGCCTGCGGCGACTATCCATGCCTTTTCCACCTTGCAGAGCCTCTTGCGCATTACCGAATCCATGCCTCTTCTATTACTATCTCGAGCCGTGATTCTAGCGGGGAACTCTGCGTTCTAAGTGCAATCGCCCATTTCCTCGCTGAGAAGAAGATGCCGATTCGTGAAAAGCGATCATTGTTAGGTCTGCTATGGCTGAAGCTCTTCTTTAGAAATCCGCTCAGGTATTTGCCTCCTAGCCGGTGGAGCACCCTCGCCGAGCATTATTCCCGCCTCTTTCCGAATGACGACGAGGCGCGCGGGGCAAACATGCTCACCGTTGATGCTATGGCTTATGTGGCGCACTCTAGCCTTCAGTTGATACCCCGCGTTGCTCGGAAGATCAGACGGCTGCGTTTCACTTCGTTATCGCGCGGGAATAATGCTGCAACAGGAGTATGAGGACTGCGCTACTGGGGGAGTGCCGTTTGCGCACGTCTCTTTTGAGACGCCGGATGCGGGGAGCCGCGTGGAAACCGCGTATTGTGCGGGCGCACGGTCGGCTGGCGATTGGCAGCGCCTCTTCTACGTTCATATTGATCGTTGGCCCAGACTTTGACCAATCTGTGCCAAACGCAGGGACTACCTGCCGCATGGGATGGTGCCGAGGCTTCGAGCATGCTGGTATGCCGTATCTCCTGCTTAGCGTGCTGGAGTTGGCGGAACGCCTGCCGGATATTGCGAATCCCATCTGCTGGATTTCCGGATCGGATTACGCGTATCTGAGCGAGCGCAACCTGACAGCTCTCAAGAGACATACACATTTTGTGTGGGTGAATACCTGGTTTGACGGTGACACCGAGTTCTACCAGCGTCATCAGTTTCCCAACAACTCATTCACAGAAAGTGTTAATGGGAGAATCCTGAGCAGCGATCCTACCTTTCTGTTCACCATCTCCCCGGAGTCCAGCTTCGAATACTACGCCAAATGGATTCCGAGCAGATC
>JAMDCU010000070.1 GCA_023489485.1 Chloroflexota bacterium | reverse complement strand
TCGCAATGACGTGCGCGCCTTTCCACCGGGCGAGTTGGACGGCAAAAGCTCCGACCCCGCCGGCCCCGCCCTGCACCAACACGCGCTGGCCCGGCTGTACATTCGCCGTCTGAATAACGGCGCCCCAGGCCGTTAACGCTCCGACGGGCACGGAAGCGGCCTCTTCGAAGGAAAGGTCTTTCGGCTTGGGATAGAGGTCCTTGGCGGGTGCCACGGCATATTCGGCGTACGAGCCGCCGATCGGTCCATAAACCGCTTCCCCCGCTTTGAGACTGGTCACGTCGGGCCCGGCCACAGCGACCACTCCCGCGCCTTCTAATCCCGGTATCCAGGGAAAGGTCAGCGGCCTGAACTGCTTCATATAGCCCGCGCGGGCTTTCCAATCCGCCGGATTTACACCCGCCGCCTTGAGACGGACGAGCACCTCCCCGGCCTTGGGCTTGGGGCACGGCACCCGTTCCATCACGACCTGCTCGGGACCTCCGTAATTGTGAACCACTGCTGCTTGCAAGCTTTCTTCTGCCACGGGAACCTCCTACAAAACGTTCTCTTGATAAAAACGCTGCCAGCCCTAAAAACGTGGCTGGCAGTGTGCTTCGTCGACTAGACCCGCTTATTCATGCCTCAGTGCGACCACCGGGTCGAGACGGGCCGCGCGCATGGCCGGATAGACGCCCGCCGCGAGACCGACCAAGGTGCCAAACGCGATGGAGCCCACCGCGAGCCACAGGGGCACGACGGAGAGGGGGCCGACCCCGAGCACCCCTTGCGAGGCCAGGTACCAATGCCCCGCCCAATCCACCCCGCGTCCGATGAGTGTCCCCAAGACGAGGCCGAGGAGCCCTCCGATGAAACCGATCATGCCCGCCTCGGCGACAAAGAGCCCGAGCACCTCGCCGCGCGACGCGCCAATGGCTTTCAGCATACCGATCTCGCGCGTGCGCTCATAGACCGCCATAATCATCGTGTTCATGACGCCGAGCGCGGCGACGAGGAGCGCGAGGCCGCCGATCGAGCCGAGCACCGCATTGAGCGTCGCGAAAATCCGATTCGCCACGTCGAGAAAGCTTTGGAGCGAACGCGCCTGCAGACCCAGCGCGCGCACCTGGTCGACCACCGCGCCGACGGTCGCCAAGCTCGTCGCCTTGACCACGAGACCGTCGTAGCCGCGAGTCTCGAACAGGTTCGGCTGCCCGTACCACCACTCTTTGATGTCCGCCGCGTCTTGTACTCCCAATTGGATGCTTGTCCGGTTGTCTCGCTGAACTCCGATCACCGTCACCGGGAATTGGTTCGTCTCCCCGCGCGGCAGGCGCACAACCAGCGTCACCTTCTGCCCGACGAGTTTCTGCACGTCGCCCACTCCCAATTCGGTCGCGAGCCGCGAGGTGAGCACCACACCGCGCGCTTCGCCGGGAGTCAGCGCTCTTCCGGCGACGAATGGAGTATCGCCCTGAAAGGGGCTAATGCGCTGCGCGCTGCTCTCGACCGTCGCCGATGCGGTGCGGCTTCCCAATTCCACGCGCAGGTCCAGGTAAGCGGGCAGATCCACGAGAGGCGCGACACTGGCGACTTGCGGCATCCGGCGGAGGGTATCTATGGACGCGGGCGTAATCGGCGTCGTGGGTAGCGGGTCGGCAAAGGGATCCGTCGCGCTGGTCTGCGCCTGGGGCGGGGACACAAAAACGGTTTCGAGGCCCACTCCCTCGACATTGCGCTCGACCTCCAGCTCGACTCCGACCGCGATCGAAAGCATGGTGACGATCGTGACAATGCCGACGAACACGCCCAGAACCGTGAGCCCGCTCCTCACGGCGCGCCTCTCCAAGTTTGAAAAGGCGCTCCGCCAGAGGTCAGAGAAGCGAAGAGAGGATGAGGGATGAGGGGTGTGAGTAAAGGATGAAGCTTGTCTCTCCCGATTCTTCATCCTTCCGCCTTCATCCTTCGTCCTTTCGATGCTGCCGTCGCGCAGATGGATCGTCCGGTCGGTCGCCGCGGCGGCGGCTGGGTCGTGCGTCACCATCAGTACGGTGACGCCGTGCTCCTCATTCAGCCGCCGGAGGAGCGCCAAAATCTCTGCGCCCGTCTGGCTGTCCAGGTTCCCGGTGGGTTCGTCGGCGAGAATGAGGCTCGGATTGTGGACGAGCGCGCGAGCGATCGCGACGCGCTGCTGCTCTCCGCCCGAAAGCTGGCTGGGATAGTGATGGAGGCGATGGCCGAGACCGACCTCTTCCAGGATGGCCCGCGCCCGGGCATTACGTTCTTCCCGAGGAACACCGGCGAACATGAGGGGCAGAGCCGCATTCTCGAGGGCGGTCAAGCGAGGAAGCAAGTGAAAGCTCTGGAAGACAAAACCGACCCGTTCACGGCGATGGCGCGTCCGCTCCGCTTCGGTGGCGGAGCCAAGGTCGACCCCATCCACCCATACCTCACCGCTCGTCGGTCGGTCGAGTCCGCCGATCAGATGCAAAAGCGTGGACTTGCCCGAGCCGGACACGCCGGCCACCGCGACGAATTCGCCGCGAAGAAGGTGCAAGTCCACGCCGCGCAGCGCGAGGACGGTGCTCTCGCCCATGCGATAGCCACGCGTCAGTCCACGCGTGACGACGATCTCGTCCGTCATTTCAAAGAATCGGCTACCTTGATCGCATCGGCCTTGGAGATGACCCCACTCACG
The DNA here is from genome assembly GCA_023489485.1 of Chloroflexota bacterium. Lineage (GTDB taxonomy): Bacteria > Chloroflexota > Anaerolineae > UBA4142 > UBA4142 > JAMDCU01. Next base: position 18,786 of record JAMDCU010000070.1, on the reverse strand, counting down.
GTATAGGTCACTCCATTTTGCGTCCAGGCGAGAATGCCCTGGGTGCCGTTGCTGTTGCTCCGAAAAGTGCCGGTCGTGCCGCGGACGGTCACCGACTCGGATTGGCCGGTCCCGGGGTTCTTCTGGACGCCGTTGCCTTCCGTGATGGCCAGACCGCCGCCCGAGAATTCGTAGCGGAGGGCAATCGTGTGTCCCACTTTCAGGACGTCGACAAGGGTGGCTCCGTTGGGCACATAGGTCGGGGTGAGCAGTGGAAATCCGGCCGTCTTCTGTGCCTCGCTCAGCGTCACATGCTTCGGTATCAAATCATTGACGGAGACGACCTTGGCCCCCGCGGGAACCTGAAAGCGAAAGAGATTATCCGCAACGCCCTGGTTCAATTCAATGGACTGGACCGTCACGCGGCCCTGTCCCATAGAACCGCCATTGAGCGTGGCTTGCAAAGGCAGCCACCGGCTCGAGTCGATCCACACGAAACCGGTCGCCCCGGCCGCGGCGGCCGGTCCCTTGCCGGGCTTGGGAGTCAGTTGGAGCTTGAACGTGGAGCTGCCTTGAAACGTTTCCGTGCCCGCGAGGCTCACGGTGCTGTAATCGAGAAGCTTTTGCACGAGCGCCTGCGGCGTTTCGGACAACAGGCTTGCAGCGCCGCCGCCCGACGAATTCGCATTGTTCAATTGATCGACGGACCCTGTCCAAACCGTGTTTTGAGAAGGTGAAAAGGCCCAGAACTCTTTACCATCGCTGACGAACACGCCGCCCTGCAGCTTGGGGTCGCTCGCCTGTCGCACCTCGGCGCGCACTTCGTAGGCGCCCGCGCCGGTGCCGGACGTCTTTTTGCCCCAGATTTCAATCGTCGCCGTTCCGCTCTTGTTGGGCGTATTTTCATCAATGTTCACCACGGCGTGCCCGTTCTGCGCAGATTCCAGAGTTTGTACGGCGCGAGTCAAAATGTCCTCGGGGGCAGGGGCCGCGTTAAAAGCCGCGTAGGCCCAGGTCGTCCCTCCCACCGCGAAGATGACGGCCGCGAGCATGGCCAGTCTCTTGAATCGCATTTTCCACTCTCCCTTTGATATTTCTTACCTAACAACCACGGTCTATTATATCCCGCCTGCCGATGGCGTCAATGGGCATCCTCGCCAGAAAGAAGAGAACCAGAGCGCTCGAAAGCCCTGGTTCTCTCCTAGCCGGCTCGATAGTACCGGCCATAATCATTGCAGAGCAGATACAGCGGTGGTTCGTCTTCTTCGATGACGGGAAAGCGCCCAATCGACTCGAGAAAGCGGTTATCGGCCGCGTCGTCGTTCACGGTCGAGACCTCGCCCGCCAGCACCTTGCCCTCGGCAGCCCAAAACCGATGATAAAGGTGATCGACGAAGGTGATGCTTTCGCCGGGCGCGAGCGTAATGACCCCGCCCGCTTCGACGGTGCGACGGATGCCGTCCACGCTGACGGTCACCGGAGTATCGGCGAGGGCCTCGTTCGGCGTGGCGTTATGGAGCTGAAGGAGGAGCTTGCCCCCTCCGCGGTTGATAATGTCTTCAGTCTTCGCCCAATGAAAATGAAACGGCGTCTCTTGATCGACGTCGACCAGGAGAATCTTTTCGGCATACGTCTTGCCCCGCATCGCCTTGAGATTCTCGGGGCTGCCATTCCGCAGCGTGAACAGGCACAGACCGCGCCGGCGGAAATCGCCGCTTCCGAAATCGGTAATGTCCCAGCCAAGCCGGCGCGCGACGATCTCGCTCACCTCAGCGCCTCGTCGCGTCCAGTCTTGCGGTCCCCAGTGCGCAAAAGGCGGAAGACGAAATTGGCATCGTTCGACGAACGCGTCCGCGTCGCGGAGGATGGCGTTAATCTCCGAGCGTTTCAATCGGGCCCGTCCTCGATCGTCTGAGCGAATAACCACTGGTACAACTCCGGGTCCGCGTAGGCCCGGGTCCACGCTCCTTCATGCCCGACTCCGGGGTACAATGTAAGCCGCACATTCCCCCCGCACGCTTTCAAAGCCTCGACCAGGATTTTGGACTGGTAGGGCCGAACAATAGTGTCGCTGTCCCCATGAAAGACCCAAATGGGCAAGTCGCTCAGGCTGCAGATGTTCTCAGGGATGGCGTCGCTCCCTTTGAGATAACCTCCCGCAATGGGCACGACCGCGGCGAATCGTTCAGGATAGCGCAAGGCAAAATTCCAAGTGCCGAATCCTCCCATCGAGAGTCCGGTCAAGTAGACGCGCCGGGGATCGACGGAATAGGACGACTGGATTCGGTCAAGCAGGATTTTCACCGGCTCGATCATGTTCGTCCACCACCGGTCGTCAACAGGTAGTTGTGGAGAAAGGACAATAGCCGGGAAATCGGTTTGCTGCGCCAATATCTTGGGAAGAGGATGCTTCTTGAGAAGGTTGAGATCGCTTCCCCGCTGGTCTTTGCCATGCAGGAAGAGGATCAACGGCCACTTCTGCCGACGGTCTTGTCCATAGCGGCCGGGCAAGTACAGCAGATAGTTCACCCGCACCGTGCGCGTGACCTCGTTGGCCGTTTTGACTTGCACTTGCGCAGAGTAGCGATGCTGGCCCACTCTCACCGTGGTGGCCGCGATCGGAATTACCATCCGACTCATCGCTGCCGCCGCGGCAAGAGCCGCGGTCGGAGATGCCGCCGGAGGCGCCGTTGGCCGACTCGCCGGGGAGACCGGCACGGTTGCGCATCCTGCCAACGCGAACAGAATTGAGACCAGAAGCATGAGCTTGGTCAAAAGAGAGGTAGGGTCTATCTGCATCTCATACCTATCTGTGTATCGTTCACAACGCCGCCCGCGTCCAGCCGGCCCGGATCCGTTGCCAGGTCTCTTCCCAGGTCCGGATCCCGCTCAGCGCATCCGCCGCTTGTACGCTGCACGCGCCTACGGCGCACGCGAACGTCAGCGTTTCTTCCGGCGAGCAGCCTCTCAGCAGTGCCGCGAGGAAACCGGCGATCGTCGCATCCCCGGCCCCCGTCGTTCCGTGCACCTGCGTGACCTGAAAGACCGGCGACCATATCTCACGGTCGCCCCATGACTGCAGATTGGCCGGCGCGGCTTTGCCAAGCTCTGCGAGCCGTCCCGCGCCCGCCGTCCGCAGGTACATCCCGCGTCTGCCCATCTTGAATCCCACCATCCTGGCGCCCCACCCGAGCAGCGTCGTCGATAATTCGTGCAGCAGAGGAAGCGTGATCTGCTCGAGCAGCGGACCGCGGCTGGCAAGGCGCTCGAACTCGGAACGCCAGAGCAAGAGCAGTGTCTCTTCGATGCTCGGGAGGAAGAGGTCCACGCTCGGCAGGGCCGTGCGCAGGATGGCTTGCCAGTCCGCCCGTCCGGCAGGCGAGTCGGGATCGACCATGGCCATGTCGAGCGAGGTGGTGAGATTCAACTCCTTCGCCGCGTGCAGGACCGCGGCCAGTTCGCTCCCTCCCCCCTGGTACATCCGCGCCATGATGGGCGGATAACCAAAGTGAAAGAGACGACTCGGGGCGATCTCGTCTATCTTCAGGTCGGCGGCGCAGAAGGTGTCATTCGCACCCGGGCAGTGCAGGAAAGACCGATCGCGGTCCGGGAGGTTCAGGACGATACTGTACGAGGTCGCCTGTCCCGGTGCGACGACAATGCCTGCGGCCAGCTCAGGATCGTGCGCACGGATCAACTCCAACACGACGCGGCCCAGCGCATCGTCCCCCACTTTTCCCACCAGGCGTGTTCCGATCCCGAGCCGGTGGAGCGCCAATCCGACGTTAGAAACCGGACCGCCGGTCGCGACGAGTGCCGGGCCGACCTGGCGCAGCTGACCCGGCGCCGGCAGCGGATCGTCGCGACCCGCCTCCGCGGAAAAAGTGGGGATGATGTCGAGGCAAAGGTGCCCGGCGATGACGACCTGGAAGGGTGCTGGCATGAGGATGACTGAGCAAAAGACCGTGTTCGACGCCGGTGCGTCTCACGCCGTTGTCTTTACGTCGCAGTTCCGTTCGCGCCGTTGAGTGCTTTCGGGAGGATACCCATCTCGTGCACCGCTTCGGCTCCGACCATGAGACTCACCACCTCGTCCGGCGTGGTCTTCGCGGCGATGAGCTCGCCCACCTTTTTGCCGCGCCGCATGACGACGATGCGATCCGCGACGGCAAACACATCCTGCATGTTGTGGCTGATGATAATGACCGGCACTCCCTGCTCGCAGATCGTGCGCACCAGCTTCAGCACCTTGCGTTGTTCCGGGACGCCCAGCGCGGCCGTCGGTTCGTCCATGATCACCAACTTGGCATTCCAGTAAATCGTCCGGGCAATCGCCACGGTCTGCCGCTGTCCTCCGGACAGATTGCGAATCTGCTGGGTGAGCGACGGGATGCGAATATCCAACCGGTCAAGCACGGCCGCCGACTCTTCCCGCATCTTGGTCCGGTTCAGCGTGTTGACCACCCCGCCGAGGTAATGATTCTTGATCTCGCGTCCCAGAAAGATATTGGAACCGACGTCCAGATTCTCTGCCAGGGCCAGGTCCTGGTAGATGGTTTCGATGCCCAGATCGCGCGCGGCGCGGGGGCCGCTGAACGCCACCTTCTTATCTTCAAAGAAGATCTCGCCGTCGTTCGGCTGGTACACGCCGGAGATCATTTTGATGAGCGTGGACTTGCCGGCGCCGTTGTCGCCCACCAGGCCCACCACCTCGCCCACGTGGATGTCCAGGCTCGCGTGATCGACGGCGGTCAAGCCGCCAAAGCGCTTGGTCAGATCGATGGCCTTCAAGAGTGTCTGCATGCCTCTTCCTCACTTGCCCAGGTTGCGGCCAAACTGGTCGACGATGAGCGCCAGGGCGAGAACAATACCCACAATCACAAACTGGGTGAACGCGAGCACGCCGAGCACGACCAACCCGTAGATGATCGTCGCGATGATGAGCGCGCCGATCGTCGTGCCGACCACCGTGCCTTCACCTCCCAGGGTACTCGCGCCTCCCAGGACGACGGCCGCAATCGAATTCATCAACGTCGTTTCTCCTGCGTTATAGGCGCCGCTGGTAAACCGTGCGGCCCAGACCACACCGGCGATACCCGCGAGCACCGCGGCGAGGATGTACATTTTGATGAGGGTCCGCGCGACCGGAATGCCGGCGCGCGAGGCCGCTTCCGGGTTACCGCCAATCGCATAGATGTGCTGCCCGAACTGCGTCTTGGCCAGAATGAACCAACAAGCCATCGTGACGAGGATGGTGATGAGCACGGTGTTGGGCATCAGTGGAATATTCGCCTGCAGCTGCGCCTGGGTGGCATTGGCGGGGACGGCGAAAAGGACCAGCCAGTTTCCGGGTGAAAAATGAAGGATCGAGCCGTTGCCCAGGTCTCCCAAAATGGGAGGTTGGTTCGCGATCGGAAACCCATTGCTTTGTATGAGTGCAATACCCTCGACCAGGAAACCGACGCCGAGCGTGGCGATCAGCGAAGGCACTTTGATCTTGGCGATCAGGATCCCATTCAGCAGACCCGGAAAAACCGCCACCGCGACGCCTCCCAGCATACCGATCACAATGGTTTGCGGCTGCGGTACGTCGCGGGCATAGAGGTATTCCATGATCTGGGCAGCAATGACGGCGGAAAAGCCGAGCGTCCAACCGACGGAAAGATCGATACCGCCGGTGATGATGACAAAGGTTTCCGCCAACCCGACGATCAGAATGAGCGTGGCGTAGAGCATGATCCCTTGCAGGGCACGCGGAGTGAGAAAGTTGACGTTGTTCATCTGCTGGGAGGCCACGGTGAAGAAAATCAACATGCCGACGAGAAATACCCAGGGCCAAACCTTACGCAGAGAGGCCAAGGTTTCGGCCTGTGTTCTCTTCCGCGGTTGCGCCGCTGCTGTCTTTTCTTCCAGTGGCGCCATGTCCTTTGATGCTACGGCCATATTGCTCTCCTCGTCGTGTCGCCGCCGCGCTTCCGGGCCGTCTGAAATCGAACCGCCTCTCCATTGTAACTCGAAATGGTCAGGTTTCAAAAACAGGGAGCTCACGACAAGCCCCCTGCCGACGTCCCAGAGGTCGGGGAGGCTCCGTCAGGGAGGCACACGCCTCCCTGACTCTGCCCCCCGGACGGCACTCTCTGCAGCGTTACTGGTAAAAGAACCGGGAAACGTTCGGATCGTTCATATTGTCCCGCGTGATCACCGCATAACCGGTCGGAACGTGCGGCGGTATGCTCGTCACCCCGTTGAAATAGGCGGCCGCCATCTCCACCGCGAGAAAGCCCATGTCGGCAGGCTTTTGGGCGATGACGAGGTCCGCGGTCCCCGCCTTGAGCATGCTGATCGCATCCGCGGTCGCATCAAAAGCAACCACCTTAACCTTGCCGCTCAAGCCCAGGTTCTTGACGACCGCGCCCGAACCCTGTGCACTGAACACGTTGGTGCCAAAGATACCCGCGAGGTCCGGTGTCTTTTGGAGCATAGCCGTCACTTGCGCCTGGGCGGTCGATGCATCGTCGTTGTTGTAGTCGACGCCGACGAGAGTGACATTGGGATAAGCCTTGAGCGCTTCCTTGCAGCCGTCTTCGCGCGCATCCGTGCTGCTTGTCCCGCGCCGCACGCTCTGGATATAGACTTTGCCCTTTTTCCCGATCGATTCCGCGAGCGCATTGCACGCGATCACGCCCCCTTGCTTGTTGTCCGAGGCAATGAAGGAAAGTGGGAATTTGACGGGACCCTTCACATAGTCGCCATCGCCCACAAACGTATCGACCGTGAGGATGGGAATGCCCGCGTCATTCGCCTTTTTCAGGGGAGCGACCATCGCGTCCTTGTCAACCGGGGCCAGGAAGAGGAATTTCAAATCGCCGCGCGCGACCATCGCGTCCAGCATGGGGGTCTGCTCGGTGGCGTTCCACGCCTTGGGGACCTGCACGACCATGTTGAACCCAAAGCGGTCGGCCGCGGCCTGCGCGCCGCGCTGCATGGTGGTGTAAAACGGATCGGTCGTCCCTGCCAAGAAGCCAATCTTGACTCCCTTGGTGCTCTTGGCAATCTCTGGAATCTTGTCGGTGTAGAAGAACTGCGACACCTTCGGATCGTTCATATTGTCGCGCGTGATGACCGCATAACCGGTGGGGATGTGCTTGGGGATACTCGTCGTCCCCTCCAAATACGCGACGGCCATCTCGACGGCAAGGTAGCCCATATCAGAGGGTTTTTGCGCGATGACGAGATCTGCGGTCCCTGCCTTGAGCATGCTGATGGCATCCGCGGTCGCGTCGAAGGCGACGACCTTGACCTTGCCGCTCAAGCCCTGATTCTTGACGACCGCGCCCGAACCCTGTGCACTGAACACGTTGGTGCCAAAAATGCCCGCGAGGTCCGGTGTCTTTTGGAGCATGGCCGTGACCTGCGCCTGGGCCGTGGAAGCGTCGTCATTGTTATAGTCCACTCCCGCGAGCGTAATATCCGGGTAGGCTTTCAAGGCTTCCTTGCAGCCGTCTTCGCGCGCATCCGTGCTGCTCGTGCCCCGGCGTACACTTTGAATGTAAACTTTGCCTTTTTTACCGATCGATTCGGCCAGGGCGTTGCAGGCAATCACGCCGCCCTGCTTGTTATCGGACGCGATAAACGAAAGCGGGAACTTGACGGGGCCATTTTCGTAATCGCCGTCGCCGATAAAGGTGTCGACGGTGAGGACCGGCAGGCCGGCGTCATTCGCCTTTTTCAGGGGAGCGATCATCGCGTCCTTGTCAACCGGGGCGAGGAAGAGAAAATTCAGGTCGCCGCGCGCGACCATCGCGTCGAGCATGGGGGTCTGCTCGGTGGCGTTCCACGCCTTGGGGACCTGGACGACGAGGTCAACACCCAAATCGGTTGCCGCTTGCATGGCCCCGCGCTGCATGGTGGAATAGAACGGATCGGTCGTCCCCGCCAAGAAGCCAATCTTGAACTTTTTGGGGGCCGAGGCGGCCGGCGCACTGGTCGCTTGGGAGGCGGTGGTCGCCTTGGCAGGCACCGCGGTCGGCTGTGCCGGTGAAACCGGTGCAGCAGGTGCCGGCCCGCAAGCTGCGACGATCAAGCTCAAGAGCATGAGAGTGGCCAAAACGAAAATGATTCGGTGTTTCATCTTCTTCTCCAAATTTCGTTGCAGCATTGAATACTTGTTTTAGAGACCAAGGCACGCTGTAATGTCGAGTGGCCACCTCCTTCCCAAATGCGAGATCTTGACTGACTGCTTCCCATTGTCGGCGATTTCACGCGTCCCTTTCTCCCAATAAAAAATGCCCCTCGACAAGTGAGAGAGGCATTCACAACCTCAGAGGTCCGTCAATCCAGCGGGACAGGTTCATTCGACTTTCGAAGTCGAACACACTTCAGCGTTATGACCGAATATTATCATACAAACGGCCCATTGTCAATACCTTTCTGACCGATATCGTAAATTTTTAAGGTTTAATGGTTGACTTCGTAAGTGCATTTGCGGTATAATGGTTTCGAACACGAGCAGATTATTCCTTGTTTATGGTAAATATGTTCGGAGGAACTATGGCTGGCGAAGAGCGACTGGAGCAAATTGTCTCGGTGGTGGACGAACGCGGATTCGTCTCGGTAAAAGAACTAAGCTACATTTTGGGGGTTTCCGAAGTCACCGTTCGCCGGGACCTCCAGCGTCTGCACGACGAGAATCGCTTGCGGCGCACGTTCGGCGGCGGAGTCTCTCTGCACGCGGCAGCTTCCAGCGGTACCGAAGAGACTGCTCCCTCCCCCTCTGCTCCGACCTCCGAAGGCTCGTTGATCGACCGCGTCCAAGTTCTCATCGCCACTTCCCTCGATCCCCAATCTGATCGCGCGCTCGTCGACCGCGCCGCGAAGAGGAGCATTCCGATTGTCGCCGAATCGCTTGGCGCGAATGGGATGGGTCCGGTGGTGAGCGTCGACAATTTCCAAGCCGCCAAGGCGCTCGGAGCCTGGACGGGTAACTATGTCCGCGACCATTTCAACCGGCAAGCCAAGGTGCTCGACCTCACCTATCGTCTGAGCAACACAGAGGCGCGGAGCCAGGGGTTCCTCGCCGGTCTGCGGGAAGTCATCCCCTCGGCTCAGGTCATCCTGTCGATCAATGCCCAGTCGCGGTATCAGACGGCGTATCAATTGACGGCCGATGCCTTGAGCGTCCACCCGGACATTAACGTCATCTTTGCCATCAACGATTCCACTGCCCGAGGGGCCATGCACGCATGCCGCGACATGGACGTGAACCCGGACGCGTTGCTCATTCTCCCCTTTGGCCTGGAAGGGACCGCGATGAAAGAAGCTCTGATGGAGGGGGCCGCCGGCTACTGCCGAGCCGGGTTGGCGATGTTCCCCGACATCGTCGCGCCCATCTGCGTCGAGGCGGCGATTCACGCCTTCAACCACCGCCCCATGGAAAAATACCTCATCACTCCCCACGCCATCCTCACGAGCGAGACTCTGCCCCAGTACTATACAAAGACGAATGGGACCTGGAAGCCTAACTGGGATACGATCAAGCGCGAGCTCAACCTTCCCCTAAAGATCGGCCCGGGCGCCGCTCGAGAGGAACCACTGCCGAAACGGATCGGATTTGTGATCCCGTTCAGTGAGCATGAATGGTACCAGAATCTGACGGCGCTGATGCAGGCTCATGCCGAGTTGCTGGGGATCGAATTCGAAGCAGTGGATGCTGCTCAAACGCTCAAAGACGACGTGCTGATGCGGCAGCGCGCGATCGCCCAAATGGCGGCCGGACAGGTTCAACCCGGGGATGTCGTTCTGATTGATGGGAGTGAGCTGACCACTCTTCTGGCCGAGGAATTGGGCCAGAAGGAGAACATCACCGTCATCACCAACTCGGTGCCGGTCTTTGAGGCGCTGAGCAATGCGCCCGGCATCACTTTGATTTCGACGGGGGGATCGCTGCGCCGGTCGAGCGAGACGCTGATTGGCCCGACGACCGAAGCGGCGCTGCGCGAGCTGCGCGCCGACAAGCTCTTTCTCGCCGTCGGCGGCATCAGTCTCGATTTCGGTTTGTCCCACACGAATGTCGCCGAGGTCGCCGTCAAGCAGGCGATGCTGCGGGCCGCGCGGCAGGTGATCTTACTCGCGGATCACACGAAATTCGGCCAAGAATCGATCATGCAGGTCGCGCCCGCGACGGCCGTCAACAAGGTGATCACGGACAATGCGCTGCCCGCGAGCGTGCGTCTGGACTTGGGCAAGCTTGGCATCGAGGTCCTCATCGCCAAGACCTAGGGATAGCTCGCGGCCCGTGCTCACTCGTAACGCAGCGCGTCGATGGGGTGCAGCAGGCTGGCGCGCCAGGCCGGGTAGAGTCCGAAAAGGAGCCCGACCGCCATGGCAAAGCTCACGGACAAAAGCACCGAGTCGAGCGTGATCTGGGTGGTCATGGCGCCGCTCAGATTCACCAATTGCGCGATGCCGATTCCGACGACGACGCCCATCACGCCGCCGGTCACGCTCAACGTGACCGCCTCGAGCAGGAATTGAGCGAGCACATCCCGCCGCCGCGCCCCCACTGCTTTGCGGATGCCGATTTCGTGAGTGCGCTCGGTCACACTCACGAGCATAATATTCATGATCCCGATTCCCCCCACCAGCAGCGAAATCGCCGCGATGGAGCCCAAAAAGACCGTCAGGATGCCGGTAATGGTCGAGAGCATGCCGAGCAGCTGCTTTTGCGACACCACCGAGAAATCGTCATCCTGAAACTTGATCTTGTGGCGATCGCGCAAGAGGTTGGTAATCTCCTGCATGGCCGCATCGACGCGTTGCTCCCCGACGGCGGAGACGTAAATCATGCTCACGCGGCGCTGGCCGGTCGGCGTCGTCGCGAGGGTCCCAAACAAGCGGCTCTGCGCGGTGGTCACAGGAATGTAGATCATGTCATCCTGATTGCTCCCCCCCATACCGCCGGCACCCTTCGACTCCATGATTCCCACCACGTCAAAGGGGATCCGATTCAATTTGATGCTGTTGCCCATCGGGTCGCCCGTGCCAAACAGAGTCTTGGCCACCTTGGGCCCGAGCACCGCCACTCGCGCCGAGGTATCGACATCGCGCGCGGCAATAAAGCGTCCTCGCTGCACGTGCGCGTTCCCGATGCTTTCGTAATCGGGCGTGGTGCCCATGATCGACGAGTTGGTATTGTTGCTCTTGTAGACGACCTGCGCCGAGCTGCTAAAGATCGGAGCGACCCCCCTGACATCCGGACAGCCCGATGATTTCCCAATCGCCTCGGCGTCCTGCTGGGTCAAGGTGACGGCCGTGCCCATGCCGCTCACCCCGCCTTGACGGATCTGGCCGGGCACGACGACGATCAGGTTCGACCCGATCCCCTGCACCTGACGCGTAATCTCGGCGCTCGCGCCATTTCCGACCGCGAGCAGCGCAATAACCGCCGCGACGCCGATTATGATGCCGAGCATCGTGAGGCCCGCGCGCAGCTTGTTCGAGCCGAGCGCAAGAAAGGCCACGCGCATGGATTCGACGATATTCATCCGTCTGCCCTCTTACCGGCTTCCGCTTGACCCGAATGTCATTTGCCCTCCAAAAACATTGCTCGGTGCGATCAGGGAAACCTGCTCTCCCTCCTTCAAGCCATCAAGGATTTCGGCGTACTCGTCGTTTGACAGTCCGAGGGTCACCTCCGCTTCATGTGTGCGCCCTCCGGCATAAACGCTGACGTAACGCTTGCCGTTGTTCGTGTGAATGGCCCGGCTGGGGACGAGCAGCGCATTCTCCTTCTTTGCCGTCTCGATACGGGCATTCGCCGTCATCCCGAGCTTGACGTCGGGACTGGGCGCCTCCAGTGCGACCCGGATGGCATAATTCACGACCCCCTGCACGGTCGTGGCACGTGGGGCGATTTCGGCGACGGTGCCGGTGAACGTAGCATCAGGCAGTGCGTCGAGGTCGAGCTGGACCGGCATGCCGACCCGCAAGCTCGGAATGTCGGTCTCGTCGACATTCAAGGTCACGCGGTACTTGCTCAGGTCGGCGATCGTCATCACGCTCTTGGCGGCAGAGACATAGGCGCCGCGATCCATGCTCACCGAGGTGATGACGGCATCATAAGGCGCGACCAGCTTGGCCTGGCTGAGGCGGAGCGCGGCGAGGTCGCGGGCGGCCGTTTGCGCGTCCACATTCGTCTGCGCGGCGGCAATATCCTGGGGGCTCGGCTGCAATTTCGCCAACTGGTCTTGCGCCGAGGTGATGGAGGCCAGCGCCTGCTGGATTTGGGCGTCGGTGGGCTGGATCTTGCTGTTGTAGGCGGCGAGAGCTTTCCGGTAATCCGAGGTCGCTTGCTGCAAGTCGCGGGATTGAGTCATCATGCCGATCATCGGATTGGTCGCGCCGCCGACCCGGTCGTAAGCCGCCTGCGCAAGCGCCAGCGCCGCTTGGGCTCTGTCGAGGTCGGCTTTGGCGGCCATGACGTCGTTCGGACCCGGGTGAACCAGGGCCTCGTAGGCCGCCTGGGCGGATTTGAGACTCTGCTGGGCGGCGGCCAGGTCCTCCGGTTTCGGTCCCTGCTTGGCCTGGTCCAGTTTCACCTGCGCCTGCGCGAGATTCGCTTGTGCCTGTGCAAGCTGCAGCTCCAATTCGCGCGCGTCGAGAGTGGCAAGTACCTGGCCCGCCTTGACCGCGTCGCCGGCCTTGACGGCGATGGTCGCGACGTTCCCGCCGGTCAAAAACGCGAGGTCCGCTTGCTGCGCCGCTTCAATACTGCCACTCGCATTTACCGTGGCGACGAGGGTACCGCGCGTAGCCGTTGCCAGGTCCGCGGAGGTCAACGCTCCGGAGCCGCTGTTCGAGCTCGCTGCATTCAAGACGAAACGTGCGCCGACGAAAATAACCACCACGACGACGACGCCGATAATCAATATGCGCGTACGCTTCATTCGCTTCTCCTTGATCCGTCTTCCTGGCGAAAAAAAGTGCCACGTGTCCAAAGCACGTGGCACGCCACACGGTCCGCCGGATGGTCATCGGGCCAAGGCTCAGGTCTTGGCCCGCGGGCATTATATACCCGTTGTGGAGAGCGGGCAACAAATAATCTTCTTGCGAATGGAGCAGGCGCCGCAAGCCCTGTAAAGATGATCCGCGCCATCGCAAGGCTCGTCTCGTAAGACCGGCCGAAGATGAATTACATTTCAACCGAGAATCCTCTTCCGTTGCCCAGTCGGCGAAAGATAGCGTGCGGTCCTGGCTCGCGATCCCCTCAGTTGGCGGCGAGGCGAGGCGAGCGAGAGAATCCGGCTCTAGTCGGGGTATTCCCTCATCAAATGGTGAGACGCCCCGGACGCGGCAATCTACGATTGGCCGGGCGTTTGGCAGACCTCTGACTTTTTGCTATATTGTAAAGAGTAAAGCCACGTTTGTCAGGCGGCAGGCACCCACTTGATCATCTAGAGGTGTAAAATGGACAGTCTCGCCCCTGCGCGAAAAGGTCTGCGGGTTGGTTTCCTTTCGACTCGCTTTATCGGCACGGACGGTGTTTCGCTTGAAACGGGCAAATGGGCCGAGGCACTGGAACGTCTCGGTCACACCTGTTTCTACTTTGCAGGCGCGTCGGATCGAGAGAATGGACGCAGTCGCGTCGTGCCCGAGGCACTCTTTACGCACCCCGATATCAAGGCCATCTACACGACCGCCTTCTCCCAGCGCACACGTCCTCGCGCAACGACGGACCTGATCCACCAGTTGAAGGAACACCTCAAGGCTGAGATTTACGCCTTTGTCCGGGATTGGGACCTCGACCTCCTCATCCCCGAGAATGCCCTGGCGATTCCCATGAATATTCCACTCGGCCTCGCGCTCACGGAATTCATCGCCGAGACGGGCATGCCGACGATTGCGCACCATCACGATTTCTTCTGGGAACGCAAGCGTTTCCTGGTGAACTGCGCCTGGGACTATCTCAATATGGCTTTTCCGCCCCATCTGCCTTCCATTCACCATGTGGTGATCAATTCGTCGGCAGCGAACCAACTGAGCCTGCGCACCGGCATTTCGAGCCTGCTCATCCCCAATGTCATGGACTTTGACCACCCACCCGTTGCCTCGGACGATTACGCGCGCGATGCGCGCGAGACTTTGGGGGTCGCGGCGGACGAACTCTTCTTCTTGCAGCCCACGCGCGTCGTACAGCGCAAGGGCATCGAACACGCCATGGAATTGATCAACCATCTGGGGTTGAAAGCGCGGCTGGTCATCTCGCATGCGTCCGGCGACGAAGGCGATGCGTATGAACGGCGCTTGCGGGATCTGGCGGTCGAACTCAGAGTCCCGACCAGCTTTGTGTCCGAGCATATTTCGGATTCTCGCGGGCGAACCGCGGACGGGCACAAGATATACACCTTGGCGGATGTGTATCCCCTCGCGGACCTCGTGACCTATCCCTCCGACGTCGAAGGATTTGGCAACGCCTTTCTCGAAGCCATCTACTATCGAAGGCCGATCGTCGTCAACAACTATTCGATTTTCGATATCGACATCAAGCCCAAGGGTTTTCGCGTCGTCGAGTTTGACGGTTTCATTAGCGACGACACGGTCCGCCATGTGCGAGAGGTGCTGGGCAACCGACAACTGGCGCAAGACATGGTGGAGTACAATTACAGGCTGGGCAAGCTCCACTATTCTTATACCGTCCTGGAGCGACGGTTGCAGATGCTCCTCACGGCTTGTTTTGGCGAACGGCCGGCCCCCCCGACGCTCTAGCGCGGGCGTCATCGGCAAGCCGCGGACTCCAAAAAGAAAATCGCCCCGCTCTATTCAGCGGCCGGGCGATCTGGATCGATGAACCTGCCAAAGTTTCTATGAAAAAGTGTTATCGTCCTACGCCGAACTCAATTCGACTTGTCACTTGCCGCGGCCATGAGCATTTTGAGCAACCGCTCCGGCGGCTCTCCTTTGCCCACAAAAGCATCCGCTCCGGCCGCGAGTGCATCCGCCCGGTACTCGGGGTAGAGGGACAGCACGATAACGTGCGTCTCGGGCCATTTCGCCTTGATGAGACGGGTGGCCTCGACTCCCCCCAACTCCGGCATGCGCGCATCCATAATCACTATGTGGGGACGAAATTGTTCAGCCTGCTGCACTGCCTCGACTCCTGTCCCCGCTTCGGTGACCTCGGCGAGGTGTAACCATGTCAACACCAGCGCTTTCAAGCTCTGGCGCGCACGTGGTTGGTCGTCGACGACAAGTATTCTCAGCTGTTCAATCATTCGTTTCCTTGTTTTGCTCCTGTCAACAGAATAACAGAATCTAGTTCCACCGTCATCAGAAAATATAACGAATCTTGGCATCGTCAAAAAGGGGCGCGTCGTTGGCATCCGCCTCCTACTTTTGTGGTAGGGTAAATGCGTAATTTGTGGTAGATTGTCTCCGTGTCCGG
Organism: Chloroflexota bacterium; assembly: GCA_023489485.1. Lineage (GTDB taxonomy): Bacteria > Chloroflexota > Anaerolineae > UBA4142 > UBA4142 > JAMDCU01. The sequence continues at coordinate 3,368 of JAMDCU010000070.1, read as the reverse complement.
GTCATGAATCTACGCTTTATCAAAAACGACCGCGCGGTTCGCGGTCGTTTCCGTTGCTGCACGGACAAATCTACCTAAATTGACGTGGAAGAGACATACTCACAAACGCTCAGGCGGTCGCCTTTTTCAGCTCAAGCTTGGCGGGCAGGTTGCTTGCCCAGGCATCGATCGCCGTCCAGTTCCTCACGTCGCCGGCCGGCACATTGTGGAGGGGGCTGGCCGGCAGGCTGGCAATCAACTTATCGCTGAAATGCAGCTTGGCCGGGTCGTACTTGCCGCCAAACACCTCAATCGCGACCGGGACAAGCCAGGGGAATTTGGCCAGCTCTTTATCCAGTTGTTCCCGCGAGCCTTGCCGCTCCGCCTCGTCGTCGTGAAGTGGGCCGAGCGCGAAAATCGCCACCGGCTGCTTCCCAAGGGCCTCTTGATGCTTTGATAGGAAATCGTGGGCTTCCTTGTGCCAGTGCAACACGTAGAGCGGCGCTCCCAACACGACCGCCCCGTACCCTGCAAGCGTCCTCACTTGCCGCATCGGCTCAAGATCGACGACAAGCCCAGATTCGCGCAGCTTGTTTGCGATCGCCTCGGCCACTTGCTGCGTCGAGCCATAGCGGGTTGCATAGGCCAAGAGAATTCGAGCTGACATAGGTGTCTCCTTTCGTATCGATACTCCCTTGCTCCAGCTTGCTGTTCAGGTCACTCGCTCGCAAGGGCTCTCACTCGAGATACGCTTTGCTCCAAATGCAGCAGCCTTGCGCCAATTAGCAAGAACCAGGTCGCCAGAAGCACATACCCGATGCCTATGGAGATGGCCAGGAGGTTTGAGGGAGAGTCAGGGGTAGTCCCGAAATCGCCAACCAGCAGGAGCAGGCTGGCCAGAATTCCCAAAGATGCGATGGCTTTGCCAAAGATATGGCTCCGCAGCATGACGAGCGAGATGACGAGCGCCGCTCCCATGACTCCGCTGCGGCCGGCTGACTTGGTCGCGATAAAGAGCACCAGGCCTAGGAATGGTTGGAGCGCGGCAATGATGGCCCCAATTCTACTGGTTCTGCGGAGAGCCGCATAGAGGCCGAGATACATCGTGGCTGTGAGCGCGAGGATAGCCATATCCAGAAGATTGAGTTGATTCAAGAGATCATACTGAACGGCGTTCAAGCCGGCATTCAGTTGAAAGAGCACGACGAGCCAGTTATTCTGAAGGAGCGAGAGCCAGCCGGCGGATGTAACCCCCGCGATGACGAGATCGACGAGTGCGACCAGAAACAAGGCACCTGCCATCAAGGCAGCCGCTCCGGCGATCCTGTAAAGATTCTGCGACCTTAAGCCGACAGTTTCCAGCTCGGTGGTTGGGTTCAATTTCAGAGTCGACACTTTATCCCCTCCCCAATTCATGGCATTTGTCATTTCGAGGGTTCGTCCATGTGTCGTTGCGAGACTTCGCCCTTTGGGTTTCAATAGGCGAACTCGAAGCAATCTCCTCGTAACTTGGGGATTGCGCCCGTTGAGTGCCACGGGACGCTTCGCTCGCAATGACAACCACGCAAGATTTTTCTGTCGCAACACTAGGCAAAGACCGCTTGCGCCCAAGCACGGATCTTTGTCCAGTCCCGCAAATCAAACGTCGGCACGAAGCGGGCCACGAAGCCAGGCATGAGGAGGGCGGCACCGCGCCGGTCAAACCGACCAGGGAAAAAGACCTCGCTCGCGCGCGGGACGAGTGGCCGGACTTCGTTCAGAAAGGTCAGGCGAGTTTGCCTGCTCTTTTCGTCGTTCCCCGTATTGGTGATGTGTACGCAAAAGAGCGCCACCGGCACGCGATTGAGCGCCCCTTGATTCGTCTTGACAAAGTCGACCGCCTCGGGCAGCCACTTGCCACGTTGCACGGCGCTGCCTACCAAGACCGCTGTATAGCCGTCGAGGGACGGTTTTTCCTTAATGGGTTTGACGTCGACGGAAAAGCCGCGCTGCCCCAGCATCTTGCCGATTTCGGCGGCGACTTCCGCCGTCGATCCGGCATAGGTGGCATAGGCGACGAGAATGCGGTTGTTCATGGTTCCTTCTCCATAGGACAGGGATGGCAGAGCGACCGGGGACGGGTCAGGGGCAAGGGCGACGAGGCTGGCTCCACAGACTGTGAGGCCGACGGCTCCAGCGGCGAGGCAGCCTGTTTTGAGAAAGCGGCGCCGCGAGTTGGACTGGGCAGACATTTCACTCTCCCTTTTCATCTTATCGACAAACCGCGCATTCGGTCCATTTGAATCACCCGAGACTTGCATTAGAATGCCACGATTCGGGCAAGATGTCATCCGTAAAACTACGAATCCCGAATCATACAAAGAGACCGCGCCAAGCGCGGTCTCTTACCACAATTGAGGTAGAATCGTCTACCTAAAATGACGTAGAAAAAGCTTGCCGTCTAGACAAACAACGGAACCATATCGAGTTTGGGTAGGTGCTCTCCCGTGCTCATCTGCTGCGCGCTCTGGGCCTGCTCGTCGAACCGGCTCGCCGCGTCCAGGACCTTGGGGAGCAAGCCGATATCCCCCACGGTATTCAGAAAGATACCAGGCTTGGACAGCACCCACCAAACCGCCGTATCGATATCTGATTTCTCCTCGAGCGGCTTGTACCAGGTGGCCCGGGTGTGCGGCTTTCCCCACCACGGCTGGTAGGCGATAGACTTGATCGTCTGCACGGCGATGTTACGCGCCTGGCAGGTAGCGTACAAAGCGCCAAAGTTTGCCGCATAGTACTCGTTCTGCATCGTGATCGCGTTATAGGGCAGCAGCACCGAATCGAAATCAAAGCGTTCCAGGCTGCGGCGGTGAGTGGCCGCAATCTGCAAGCCGTGCCCGGTGACGCCGATACCTTTCACAAGCCCTTGTTTTTTGGCCTCCACCGCCGCCTCGATGACGCCGCCGGGGCTGAGTGCCGTGTCCCACTCGATCGGATCTGCGAGATTGTGCAATTGCCACAAGTCCACGTGGTCGATCCCCAGGCGCTCGAGCGAGCGGTGCAGCTCCTCTCTTCCGCCCTGAGCGGTCCGCTGCCCGGTCTTGGTCGCGACAAAAAATCGATTCGGGTAACGCTTCAGCCAGGGCGCGATACGCAGCTCGGCATCGCCGTAGCTCGCCGCCACGTCGATGTGGTTCACGCCGTGCTCGAGCAACACGTCCAGCGCACGGTCGGCCTCATCCTGCGAAACATGGCTCAGGGCGGCAGCTCCGAACAGGGTGCGCGTGCTCTGATGGCCCAGTCGTCCAAACGGTAGCTTGGGAACGGTCATTGCGATCCTCCAATGGAAAGTAGGTTCGAGGAAGGCTGCTTGCTTCGAGTTGCGGTCTCAGAAGATCATCACCTCCAAT
>JAMDCU010000133.1 GCA_023489485.1 Chloroflexota bacterium | reverse complement strand
GCGGCCGCACCGTCGGCTCCGGAGTCATCACCAAGGTGCTTGAATAATGGCGAAGAAAGAAAATCGGTTGGTCGTTACGCTTGCGTGCAATGATTGCAAGAATCGCAACTATACGACCGAGAAGAATAAAAAGAATGATACTGCACGTATGGAGCTGAAGAAGTATTGTCCGCATTGCCAGCGCCATACCGCTCATCGCGAGACCAAGTAGGTAGACTTTTTGCGATTCCACAAGCAAGGCACCGTCTCCCCGATGGGGGCACGCCGACTCATTCTAGTGGAGAATCGAAGCACCGGTGGGCGCGGACGGTGTCTTGGCTTGTTATCGGCCAGTGGCAGCTAGGAGTCACCCGTGGTTAGAGAACTACAAAAAAGAGAAAATCGTGTAGTGACCTATGTTCGCGAAACGCGGGCGGAACTGCGCAAAGTAGTCTGGCCCACGCGCGACGAAGCCATCAATTTGACGGCGATAGTCGTCGGGACGCTAATGGTGATGAGTGTTTTTCTAGGCGCTTTTGACTATATCTTTACCCTTTTGTTGAGATTCCTTCTCGGCCCTCATTGATGATTGGAAAAGGTAAAGGTGGACGAAGAACGTCAGGACCCTCAAACGAATAGTGTAACTTATTCTCAGGAGAAAGCGGATCAGGCGCCCGCAGAGCCAGAGACTGCACGCGCGGGTGAGCCCCAGGCAGAGACCGCGCAGACTCCCGAGGAACCGGCGCTCGAGAATGCGGAGATCGCTGGTGAGATCTCGGAAACGGTCCCTCCACGCGAGGCGGAGAGTTCGCTACGGGCGGAGGAACCAGAGGAGACCGGAGCTGAACTAGCACCTGAAGCCTCTGAGCAACCCGCGCCTGAGGACACAGACGCTCAGGCCGAGTCTCCAGTTCCGGCTGAGACCGCGCCCGAGACAGAAGCTGCCAAGCAAGCGCCCAAGCCGGCTTGGTACGTCGTTCACTGCTACTCGGGGTATGAGAACAAGGTCAAAAAGAGCCTCGAGCAGCGCATCAACACGATGGGAATGCAGGAGCTGATCTTTCGTGTGATCGTTCCCACTGAAGAAGAAATCGACGTGCGGGAGGGACAGCGGAAGGTCATCCAGCGACGTGTCTTTCCGGGATACATTCTGGTCGAGATGATCATGACAGAAGAGTCCTGGTACGTCGTCCGGAATACGCCGGGTGTGACAGGATTCGTCAGTTCGGGCGACAAGCCGACGCCGCTGCGTGAGGATGAGGTCGCCAAGATCTTAAAGCGGATGGAGACCGAGCAGCCCAAAGTCCGGGTGACCTACAAACCGGGACAGGTGGTCCACATCATCGATGGTCCCTTTGCCGACTTTCGCGGCACGGTGGACGAAGTAAACATGGAAAAAGGAAAGGTCCGGGTCATGGTGTCGTTCTTTGGACGCGAGACACCGGTCGAATTGGATCTGCTCCAGGTAGAGAAAGTCTAGGCCAGTAGCGGAGGAAGAGTGGCAAAGAAAGCAAAGGCAATTGTGAAACTGCAAGTGCCGGCCGGCAAGGCGACCCCGGCCCCGCCGGTTGGTACGGCGCTCGGCCCACACGGCATCAACATCATGCAGTTTTGTAAAGAATACAATGCCAAGACGGCGAGCATGGCGGGCACGATTGTGCCGGTCGAGATAACGATCTTTCAGGACCGCTCGTTTACGTTCATCTTAAAGACACCTCCGGCGCCAGTCCTTTTGAAAAAAGCGGCCGGCGTTGAAAAGGCTTCGGGCGTACCAAACCGGAACAAGGTGGGTTCGGTCACGCGCAAGCAGGTGCGCGAGATCGCCGAGATGAAGATGAAAGACCTGAATGCGGTGGATGTCGAAGGCGCCATGCGGATGATTGAAGGCACCGCACGCAGTATGGGAATAGAAGTCAAAGAGTAGACTCTTCAAAGCCAAGTGGGAGCGCGACCTCGCGCGTCAACACCACAGGGAGTTATGAGATGGCCAAGCACGGCAAAAAGTACATTGAAGCGGTCAAGCAGATCGACGAGAAAAAAGAGTACCCGGCCAAAGAGGCTGTTTCGCTTGTCAAAAAGACCGCTTATGCCAAGTTTGATGGAACGGTTGAACTGCATTTGAAATTGGGAGTGGACGTCAAGCAGGCGGACCAAATGGTTCGCGGCGTGACGCTCTTGCCGCACGGCACAGGTAGAAAGGTCCGCATTCTCGTTTTCGCCGAAGGCGAAGGCGAGCGACTCGCCCGGGAGGCGGCGGCGGATATGGTGGGCGCCGATGATTTGATCAAGCAGATCGAAGGCGGCTTTTTGGATTTCGATGTAGCGATTGCCGTACCGCAGATGATGAGCAAGGTAGGACGCCTGGGCAAGATTTTGGGCACGCGTGGCTTGATGCCCAGCCCGAAGGCGGGCACCATTGTTCCGCCGGAACAACTCCCGCGCTTGATCAAAGAGCTGCGGCTGGGCCGAGTCGAGTTTCGCACGGACAAGACAGGAAACATTCACACCATTGTCGGGAAAAAGGATTTTACTGAAGAACAGCTCTATGACAACCTGGCAGCAATGCTCGACGCGATTGTGCGCGCCAAGCCAGCTGCTGCGAAAGGCCAATATATCAAAAAGGCCGTTCTGACAAGCACGATGGGACCGGGCGTCAAGCTCGACGTGAACGAAGCTGTTAACCTACACACCGCCGCTTAACGGCCGAGCGATGGGGTGAGCGAGCGCCCATCAGCCGGCGCCCGCGTGAACAATCGAAATAAAATATCGCCGATGACCGCAGGTGCGTCGCGGAGTGACGGGGACGTCGCTCCGACGCTTAATGCTCTTGCCTGCCGAGGCAAAGATGGATCGCAATCGCGAGTCTTTGTGTCGGCATGGCACAAAGACTTTTTTTATAAAGGGGGTGATTTCAGTTGCCGATCACACGTGAAGAGAAAGAAAAGCTAATAGCCGAGTTGGCAGACGAATTCGGCAAGGCGCAGGCCTTGATCCTGACCGACTATCGCGGGTTGCCGACCACGCAAATCGCCGGACTGCGGAATCAGCTTCGTCCGATGCATAGCGGGCTGCACGTCGCCAAGAATACCCTCGTCGCACTCGCGCTGCAGCGCGCCGGTCTGCCCGTCCCGGAGGATCTCCTCGCCGGACCGACGGCGATTGCGTTCTGCAACACCGACATCTCTGGCACCGCCAAGGCCCTGAACGATTTCCTGAAGGATAAGGATGTCAAGATCAAAGGGGCCATCATGGGCGGGCGCATCCTCCGTGGGACGGAAGCGAACGCGCTCGCGACGCTGCCCACCCGCGAGCAGATCTTGGGGCGCTTGCTCGGAACAATCAACGCGCCAGGCGGCCAAGCCGCCGGAGTCGTGGCAGCGGGCATTCGCCAGATCCTGTACATGCTCCAGGCGCGAGTAGACCAGCTCAAGAGTAATCCTCCCGCCGAACAACCGGCGCCCGCGGGAGGATAAAGAGAGTTGTACGCACCTGGGCAGAAAATCCAGTGCGTTGGAAGAATGAAGATCCAGTGCTGGTTTTGAAGAATAGCGAACAATTATCTGAAGGATAATAGAGAAGGAGTATTCGAATGGCATCCGACAAACTGAACACAATTGCCGAGCAAATTCAGGGGCTGACTCTGATTGAGGCCTCCGAGCTCGTCAAACTGCTTGAAGAGAAACTCGGCGTCAGCGCCGCGGCCCCTGTCGCCGTGGCGGCAGCCGGCGCAGTTCCAGCAGGAGCAGCCGCCGGCGGGGCCGCCGCCCCCGCGGCTGAAGAGAAGACAGAGTTCGACATCATCCTCAAGGACGCCGGATCGCAAAAGATCCCGGTTATCAAGGTCGTCCGCGAGTTGACTGGCGGCACCTTGGGACTGAAAGAGGCCAAGGAGCTCGTCGAATCCGCTCCCGCGACAGTGAAAAAGGGCGTGAGCAAGGACGAGGCGAACGAAGCCAAGAAGAAGCTGGAAGAGGTTGGCGCGTCTGTGGAGATCAAGTAGTTTTCCGCAGACCTGCGGAAAGAAGAAAACGCCCACTTGTCCGAAACGACAAGTGGGCGTTTCTCATTTTCGATTTAACGGATTGGAAACGATAGTTAGAGAATGATTAGACTTTAGAAAATCTGTCGGTTTTGACGAGCTAGCTATTGACAGCGTCTCATCATAAGGTATAGAATAATGGTGGTTGGAGTACGGCGAACTCTAATGGAGGCATTGCTTCTAGTCGAGAGACCGGCACATCCGCATGTGGTCCAGCTCAATCATAATACAAGCTTTGAGTTTCCATTAGAGCGCGCCGCCATGGACGGCTAGGCTAGAGCACTTGACGGCGCCGGGAAACAGCGTTGGTCCCGAGGAGCATCATTCTGTCCTCGGGATTCGTTTTAGCTTGTGGAAGCGAGTGTTACGGGCCGGAACTGGCAAATCCCACGCTTGCCAGGTGAGTAGGAGTAACGTCTTCTTAAGGAACATTTGCAGCTGAACAGAGGGGAAGATGGACACGCACAGCCTTGCAGGAACGAAGGAGCAATCCTATGGGCGACGTTTTTGAAAAACTTGATGCTCACGTCGCGCGATACAAATCCGAGGAATGGCAAGGGACACTCCGCGATTATCTCTCGATTGTCCGCGCTAATCCCGCAGCCTCCCAGCTCGCGCATGCGCGCATATATGAGATGGTTCGCTCTCACGGGGTCGAGACCGACCCCGTCCTGGGGACCGAAAAGTACCTCTTTTTCCAAAATGACCTTTTTGGCGAAA
>JAMDCU010000027.1 GCA_023489485.1 Chloroflexota bacterium | reverse complement strand
CCAGGCACGCGCGGTCGCCGTAAGCTCTCAGGGTGAGCGGGTCATTCCACTCGACGAATTCTTTTTCGACGCCGGCCGCTCGGCGCTTGCTCCGGGCGAGATTCTGCGCGAGATCCTCGTTCCTCCACCGAATTCCACCCACGCCTCGTACGTCAAGCTAGAGCACCGCGCGGCGATGGACATTGCGATTGTGGGCGTGGCCGTCAGCGTCCAATTCGAGCGGGGCAAGACGGCGCATGCGATCTGCGCCGACGCGCGGATTGTGCTGGGCGCCGTCGCGCCGACGCCTCTGCGCGCGTTACAGGCGGAGAAGGTGTTGCGCGGACAAGAGCTGACCGAGGAACGGATTCGGCAAGCGGCCGCCACGGCGGCACGTGAAGCCAAGCCGATTGACGATGTGCGCGGCAGCGCCTGGTACCGGACGGAAATGGTCGAGGTGCTGACACGACGCCAGTTGATGGAGTTGAGCCACTAGATGCTGCATCATATCACGTTGACGGTGAATGGGGATGCTTTCGAACTGGACGTTGACCCGCGGCGCACGCTCCTTGAAGCGCTCCGCGACAAGCTCGAGCTGCGCGGAACCCATCTCGGCTGTAACACGGGAGACTGCGGTGCTTGCACCGTCCTCCTCGACGGCGAGCCGGTGCCGTCGTGCCTCGTTCTCGCCGTGGATGCGGATGGGCATGAGGTGACCACCGTCGAGGGCTTGGTGCAAGACGGCCAACCTCATCCTGTGCAGAACGCGATTGTAGCCCACGGCGGCATCCAGTGCGGCTATTGTACGCCCGGGATCGTCATCTCGAGCGTGGCCCTCCTGAAGCGGAACCCTCACCCGACGGAGGCGGAGGTCCGCGAAGCGATTGCCGGTAATCTCTGCCGCTGCACCGGATATCAAAAGATTGTCGAGGCTGTAATGGATGTGGCGAATGGCAAGTAACCCTCCGGCTTTCTCGATCGTCGGGCAGCGCATCCCCAAGCTGGACGCCATTGACAAAGCGACCGGGCACGCGGAATACGGTCACGACGTGCATCTGCCGGGCACCCTCGTCGGCAAAATTCTGTATGCCGACGTGCCCCACGCTCGTATTCTCTCTGTGGACGTCTCGCGCGCCAAAAGACTCCTGGGCGTCAAGGCGGTCATTACCGGGGCGGACAATCCTGCTCGCAAATTTGGCTATGGCGCCGACAATACTCCGCTCAAGGCCGACAAGGTCCGCACCCGGCGCGACGAGGTGGCCGCGGTCGCCGCCGTGGACGAGGACACGGCGGAGGAAGCACTAGAACTCATTCGTGTCGAATACGCGCCGCTCCCCGCCCTCTTCGATCCCGCCGCCGCGCTTGCGGAAGGCGCTCCCCTCGTCCACGAAGACAAGGCCTCCAATCTCTTCACCCGTTACAACTATTCGCACGGAGACGGCGAGCGTGCCTTTGACGCGGCGGATGTCGTCGTCGAAGGGGATTTCGACCTCCCCTACGTCACTCACGGCGCGATGGAGACCTCTTTTTGTCTCGCCGCGTTCGACTTGCAGGGGCGCGTCACCCTCTGGAGCACAACCCAGATTCCTTTTCTTCTCCAGCGCGACCTTGCAGAGGCGCTGGGTATTCCGGGGCGGGACATTCGCGTCATTCAGCCCGCGATCGGCGGTGCCTTCGGGCGCGGGCTCGACGTATATCCGTTCGAACCGATTGCCGCGCTCCTCGCCAAGGCAGCGGGCAAGCCCGTACGGATTGCTTTCACCCGCGAAGAGGAATTCATCGCGAGCGCCACGCGCCAGCCCGCGCAAGTGCACGTTCGCAGCGCGGCGAAACGCGATGGCACTCTCTGGGCGCGCGACGCGCGTCTGCTCCTCGACGCCGGCGCGTACATCTCCTGGGGGGCGGTCACGCCCCTCGTCATGATGGAGACGGTCGCGAGTCTGTACCACGTTCCGCACGCACGTTTCGTCGCCGACGTCGTCTACACCAACAACCCTCCGACCGGCGCAATGCGCGGCTATGGCAATCCGCAATCGACCTTCTTCGTCGAAGTGCAAATGGACGAACTGGCAGACCGGTTGGGGATGGATCCCGTCGAGTTCCGCCTGCGCAATGCCAACGGACCCAACGAAGAGACGCCCCAGGGGCTGAGAATCACAAGCTGCGGGCTGCGCGAGTGCATTGGCGAGGCGGCCCGGCGGATCGGTTGGCAAACCAAGGACAATTCTCGTCAAAAGGACCGAGAGCCGCAAGCGGAGGACAAGGCGAGCCACCTGCGCCAGGGCATTGGGATTGCGGCGACTCTAAATGTAGGCGGCGGCGCGCGCATCTACCGCAGCGACGGCTGCGGGGCTACGGTCAAGGTGGACGATTTTGGCCGCGTGACGCTGATTACAGGGTCGACCGAGATCGGACAGGGGTCCGAGACTGCGCTCGCCCAGATCGTCGCCGAGTGCATGGGCGTCTGCTTGGAAGATGTCACAGTGCTTAATTCAGATACCTCCGTCAAGCCTTGGGACGTTGGCACCCACGCCAGCCGGACGACTTTCATTGCAGGCAACGCCGCCCGGCGAGCCGCGGAGGATGCCAAACGCCAGATTTTGGAGGCCGCCGCCAAGCTGCTCCGCGTCCCCGCGGCCGATTTGGAGACCCGGGGCCGGCTTATCTTCCCGCGAGGGGAAGCGAGCCGCGCGGTCTCTTTTGACAAAGTCGTGCGTTCGATGCATTATCGAGAAGGGGGTAATGTCGTCGTCGGGACCGGTTGGTACGACCCTCCGACCCATCTTGTAGACAAGGACACCTACAAGGGGAATATCTCTGCGGCTTACGGGTTCGGCGCGCAAGCGGTAAAAGTGGAAGTGGATATCGAGACCGGCAAGGTTCGGGTGCTCAGGATTGTGGCGGCGCATGATGTGGGGCGCGCCATCAATCCGATGTACGTCGAGGGCCAGATCGAGGGTGGGATTCAGATGGGGATTGGCTACGCGCTCACCGAGCAACTGCAGGTGCGTGAGGGACGCATCCTCAACCCCTCTTTCCTTGATTACCGTGTTCCGACCGCGCTCGACATGCCTCCGGTGGAATCGGTCATTATCGAGACGGCCGATCCGGAAGGGCCCTATGGGGCCAAGGGGGTGGGCGAGATGGGTGTAACGCCCACGGCGCCCGCGATCGCGAACGCCATCTATAACGCCGTCGGCGTGCGCATGACCCAACTGCCCATGACCGCCGAGCGAGTGCTGCGAGAGCTGAAGAAAAAGGAGTAGAACGATGAAAGACCTTCACCTCAACCCCGACCTCCTCACCGTTCCCGCCTACGTGGGCGGCCGGCCGATCGAAGAGGTACAGGCAGAATATGGGTTGAGCGACGTCGTCAAGCTCGCCTCCAATGAGAATCCCCTTGGCCCTTCCCCCTTGGGCGTCGCCGCCTTTCAGGAGGCGCTGAAAAGCGCGCACCGTTATCCCGGTATAGCCGACAAGCAGCTCCGCCAAAAACTCGCCGCCCACTATAACGCCCGGTTCGGCACCTCGTTTACCGAAAGAAATTTCCTGACCGGCAACGGTTTAAGCGACATTCTGCGGATGATCGCGCTTGGCTTCCTTCACGCCGGTGGCGAGAGCATTTACTGCAATCCAACTTTCCCTCTGTACGGCATATTTACGCGCATGTTCGGCGGCACGCCCGTCCCGGTCCCACACGCGGACTATCGGTACAACCTCCGCGGCATGGGGGATGCGATCACGGACCGCACGCGCGTCATCTTTGTCTGCAATCCAAATAACCCGACCGGCACGACCGTCTCGCGCGACGAGGTGGCCGCTCTTATGGCCCGCGTCCCGGCTTCTGCGGTCGTCGTATTCGACGAATCCTACTACGATTTCGTGGACGACCCGCAGTACTCGAATGCCCTCGAATATGTCCAGGAAGGACGCGACCAAGTCGTCTGCCTGCGAGGGTTCTCCAAAGCGTACGGCATGGCCAACTTGCGCATCGGCTATATGATCGCTACGCCGGACATGGTGGATTACCTGGCGCATGCCCAGATCTCCTTCAATACGGGGGATGCCACTCTGCGCGCCGCCACTGCCGCACTCGACGACCGCCCCCACGTCGAGGCCGCTCGCCAGCTCATGGCCCGCGAAAGACCTTTCCTCTACGACGCCTTTGCCGAGCTCGAGCTGAAATTCGTTCCGACCCAGGCGAACTTTATTCTCCTGGTGGATCTGCCTCTCCCCGTGCAAGCGATCAACGAAGGGCTATTACGTCGCGGAGTGATCGTGCGCCCCATGGGCGGCTTTGGTATGCCCGACGCGATCCGCGTCACCATTGGCACGCACGCAGAAAATGTGAAATTCGTCGAGATGCTGAAACAAGTGCTGGATCAATAGATCCGGCCGCCGATGAGTCTCCCAGAGAGGGAACCATGCCGTTTGTGAAACGAGTGGAACGTGTGGCGCTCGCCGTCGAGAACCTGGAACAAGCCCGCGAGTACTTTCAGCGCTGCTTTGATGCCCGTTTCCTGCCGATCGAATACATCGAGGATATGGGGATCAAGTACCAGCCTTTTGAGATCGGCGAGAGCAAGATGGAACTACTCGAAGCCACACGGCCCGACTCCCCCGTTGCGCGGTTCTTAAAGTCCAACGGCGGCCCCGGTGTCCACCACATCACGTATGAAGTGGACGACCTCGACGCGGCCATCCAAGAGCTCGAGGCGCGAGGCGGTCGCATCACCTACCGCCACACGTATAAACCGGGAGTGTCTTTCGAGGGCTATGTCTGGCGGGAAGCCTTTGTCCATCCCAAAGATGCCTTTGGAGTCCTCATCCATCTCGCCGAGAAAAAACCGGTGACGAGTCCAGAGTAGAGACAAGGCCAGCGCGCCATGAACTCTTTCACCCACCTCAACGTCCTCTCGATCGAGCAAGCGACCACTCTTCCTTACCTGACGCTGCACCTGGCCGAAGAAGGGATGCGCGTCATCCGGGTCGAAAACCCGCCGAGAGGGGACCCGAACCGCTGGGTGGGCTCAAACGTCCTCCGCGAAGAGGGGATGAATTCCTACTTTCTGCCGAATAATGCGGGTAAGCAGGCCATCACCCTCAATTTGGGCTGTGAAGAGGGCAGGAGTATCCTGCACACGCTCATCCGGAAGCTCCCGGTCGATATCTTTGCCACCAACCAGCGCCCGAAAGATTATATCAAGCTCGGCATCGACTATGACACCCTGCGAACGCTCAAACCCGACTTGATTTGGGTCGGCATCACCGGCTTTGGACCAGAGAGCAACGAGGCGGCCTACGATCCCACCCTCCAGGCCCGCTCGGGATTCATGGCCCTCACGGGCGAACGGGATGGGGTTCCGCTCGTGTTCGGGTTGCCGATGGCCGATTTGGGGGCAGGCGAACACGGCTACGGCCAGGTGATGCGCGCCTTGTATCTGCGCGAGCATACCGGGCAAGGCTCGCGCGTGGATCTCGCGATGCTTCAGAGCGCCGTTTCGTGGATGGTAAGCCCGATCATGCTCACCGAGAGCTTTGGGGAAAAGGTCGAGCGCCGCGGCAATACACACCAGTTTTTTGCGCCGGTCTCTGTCTATCCCACCCGCGACGGCTATATCTATGTCGCCGTCGGGAACGACAAGCAGTGGCAGGCGATCACGGCGACGCCGGAATTTGCGGGGCTGGGCCGTCCCGAGTTCGAGAGGAACGCGGGGCGCATTGCCGCGGTCAGTCTCCTCAACCAAGAGATCGGCGCGGTCCTGCAGCGGCAAGATACCCGGACTTGGATCGAGGTTTTTCAGAGCCTGGGAGTTCCGGCCGCACGGGTGAACACACTGCCCGATTTGCTCCAGGAGGACTGGCTCCGCGAGCAGATGATCACATCTCGCGATGACAAGACCGGGGCCGTCCTTCATCTCCCGCCGCCCGCGGTCATGACCGAGTCGCTGCAGGAGCACCATCTCACGCTGAGCTTCCCCCCTCGCCTCGGCGAGCACAACGAGGCGGTGCTTGGCGCACTGGGCTATGACGTTGCTGACCTAAGAGCGCGATCGGTCATTTAGGGATTTCAGATTGCAGAGTGCAGATTGCGACAGAGCAGGTTTTCCTATTCTGCAATCTGCAATCTGAAATCTACGATCATGAATGGGGTTCTCATGGATTTCTCGCTTTCTGCACAGCATCAAGTCTTTCGGCGGACGGTGGCCGAATTCGTCGAGAAGGAGGTTGTGCCGCGCGTCCCGGAGATGGAGGCGCGCGCCGAGTGGCCGACCGATCTCTTCCGCCGCATGGGTGAACTGGGCTATTTCGGCTTGCGGTATCCTGAGAAATACGGTGGGGCGGGCGGCGATGCCATCCTTTTCGCCATCTTTCTCGAAGAACTCGCCCGCGGCTACATGTCCCTTGCCGCCGCCGCCATGATGCAGTGTCTCATGGGCACCAATTTCATCTACCGTTTTGGCACCGAGGAGCAACGCGAGCGCCTGCTCGTCCCGGCAATTCGCGGGGAGAAAATCGGCACCATTGCGATGACCGAGCCGGGGGCGGGGAGCGACCTGGGCGCGATCACCACCCGGGCGGTTCGGGACGGAGACGAGTATGTGATCGAGGGAGGTAAGACCTGGATCACCTCGGCGACTCGGGCGGATTTCTTTACCGTGGCGGCCAAAACGAGTCCCGATCCCAAGGCGGGGTTCAAGGGGATCGACATGTTCCTGGTCGAGAAAGGGACGCCGGGGCTCACCGTTGGAAATCAGATTCATAAGGTGGGAGTCGTCGCCTCGGAAACGAGCGAACTCACCTTCCGCCAGGTACGCGTGCCCAAGGAGAACCTTTTCGGGGGCCGAGAAGGCTTTGGCTTTGCCGCCCTTCGCGAAATCCTGAATGAAATCCGCGTCATGACCGGAGCTCTGGGACTCGGCCTGGCCCGGGCGGCGCGGGATGAATCGCTCCGGTATGCGCACGAGCGGACCGCCTTTGGTCGCAAGATCGGGGATTTTCAGGCAATTCAGCACAAACTCGCCGAGATGGAGACTCGCATCGAGCTCTCCCGCCTCGTCGTCTATTACGGCGCCTGGCTGATCGATCAGAACCAGCCGTGCAACAAAGAGGCAGCCATCGCCAAGTACTATGCGACCGAGGCAGGGGTGGCGGGGGCGGACGAGGCGACCCGCATCTTTGGCGCCTACGGGATGGCGATGGAGATGACGCCTCAGCGTCTCTTCCGGGATGGCCGCTTTCTCCTCTACGGCGGCGGGACGAGCGAGGTACTCAAGAATATCATCGCCAAGGAGATGGGAGTATGACGTACCAGCCACGCGGCCTCACCTTTGACCAGTTCCAGGTGGGCGCTGTTTTTGTCTGCCAGGCGCGTACCGTGACCGAGGCGGATACCGTGAATTTCGCCGGGCTTTCGGGGGATTTCAATCCCCTGCATACGGACCAGGAATTTGGCAAGACGACCGCCTTCGAAGGACGGATTGCTCACGGAGTCCTCGCGCTTGCCATCGCAACCGGACAGGCGAATCAACTCGGCATCTTCGAGGGGACGACGATTGCTCTCATGACCCAGTTTGTGAAATACACCGGGGCGGTGAAATTCGGCGATACGATCCACCTGGAACTGAAAGTGGCGGAAAAGAAGGAGAGTTCGAAAAAGGACCGCGGGATTGTGACCTTCGACACCGCTGTGCTCAACCAGCAGGGCAAGTCCGTCATCGAAGGCCAGTGGGTCCTCATGATGAAACGAGTATCCCAGTGAGCCTCAAACCGGATGGCGCTGCGAGATTCATAGTCTTCGCCGGACTGTTCTTAGTTCAGAAATCCTAAATCATAAATTAAAATTCGCGAATTCCCTCTTGGGGGTCGGTATGAGATTCAATGACAAGGTGGCCATCGTCACCGGTGGCGCCAGTGGAATCGGCCGAGCGACGGTGCTCAAGCTGGCCGGCGAAGGGGCCAAGGTGGCCATCAATGATGTGAATTTGGAATGGGCGAAGCGGGTTGCGGACGAGGTGATCACCGCGGGCGGCGCGGCGATGGTCGCACCCGCGAATGTGACCGTGCGGTCCGAGGTCGCGGCGATGGTGGAGGCCGTCCTCAAGCAATTCGGCCGGCTCGATGTCCTCGTCGCGAATGCTGGGATTACGCGCGATGCCTTTACGGTCCGCAAGACCAAAGACGGCCAGATCAAGATGATGACGGACGAGCAGTGGGATGCCGTGCTCAATGTCAATCTCAAAGGGACCTGGCTCTGCTGTCAGGCAGCCGCTGTGCCGATGATGGAACAGAACTCGGGCAAGATGAGCCTTACCGCTTCCTTCGGCATGCTCGGCAACATGGGGCAGGCGAACTATGCCGCGTCCAAGGCCGGCATTGTCGGCTTAACCCGCACCCTGGCGCTCGAATTCGCCCGCTACAAAATCAACGTCAATTGTGTGGCCCCGGGAGCCACCAAGACTCCGATGACGGCGACGATTCCCGAAGACCTCGTCAAGCGGCTGATCGACAAGGTACCGCTGCATCGGATGGCTGAGCCGGAGGAAATCGCGAATGTGCACGCCTTTCTCGTGAGTGAGGAGGCGAGTTACATGACCGGCCAATGTCTTCTCGTCGACGGGGGGGATACGCTCGGCGTCTGATAGAGAAACGCCATGGGTCGGCAAATGCTGGACGCAATTACAAATTCATAACCTACTGGAGACCAAGATGAAATTTGAGAATGTGTACATTCCGTATGGTGGTTATTGGAGTAGCCCTTTTTCCCGCTGGCAGGGCAGCTTTGCCAATTCGCATCCGATCCTCTTGGCGGCCGATGTGACCCTGCGCGCCCTCAAAGAGCGGCAGATCGCATCCGATACCTTTGATTCTCTCGTCCTCGGCATGACCGTCCCCCAGAAACATTCCTTTTTTGGCGGCCCGTGGCTCGCCGCCCTCATCGGCTCGCCGGCCATCACCGGCCCCGTCGTCTCCCAAGCGTGCGCCACCGGCGCCCAGGTCATCGCTTCCTCCGGCATGCAGGTGGAGGTCGGTGGGAGCCAGGCGATCCTGGGCATCGCCCTCGACCGCTGCAGCAACGGTCCGCACGTCTATTACCCGAATCCACTCGGAACGGGCGGCAGGGGCGAGACCGAGGAATGGGTGTGGGACAATTTCAACTTCGACCCTTATGCCCGGAATGCCATGATCCAGACGGCCGAGAACGTCGCCAAGGAGGGCGGCTTTACGACCGAACAGCAGAACGATATGATGCTCCTCCGCTTTAGCCAATATCAGGATGCGCTGAAAGATGACGGCTGGTTTCACAAGCGCTTCATGATCACGCCGGTTGAAGTCAAAGATGCCTCCGGACGTAAGGTCCTCGCGACCGTCAAGGACGACGAAGGAGTCTTTCCGACGACGAAAGAAGGGCTGGCGCGACTCAAGCCCGTGCTCGAGGGCGGAACGATCACCTTTGGCGGCCAGACCTTCCCCGCGGATGGGAATGCGGGCATGCTTTTGACGACGCGGGAAAAGGCAAGGGAACTGAGCCGGGATGCCAAAATCACCGTGCAATTGATCGCGGCGGGAACGGCGCGAGCGAAAAAGGGTTACATGGCCCAGGCGCCCGTGCCGGCCGCCCAGCGCGCGCTCGAAAGCGCCGGTCTCGCCATCAAAGACATGCGGGCGATCAAGACGCACAATCCGTTTGCCGTGAACGACCTCTATTTCTGCGCTGAAATGGGCGTGAAACCGGAAGCGATGAACCATTTCGGCTCGTCGTTGATTTTCGGTCATCCCCAAGGCCCGACCGGCATGCGCTTGGTCGTCGAATTGATCGAAGAGTTGGCGATGGTTGGCGGCGGGTATGGTCTCTTCTCCGGCTGTGCCGCCGGCGACACCGGGATGGCGTGCATCGTCAAAGTGAACTAGCGAAATTTAGGAGCAGGTATATCAGGTCTCTTGCGAGATTTGATGTACCTGCCTGCTTTGCGAACACTGCAACTGAGGGAATATGGACGGAGACAAGCCGATTCGTGTGTTGGTCGCCAAGCCCGGACTGGACGGGCATGATCGCGGGGCCAAAGTCGTCGCCCTCGCTTTGCGGGAGGCAGGAATGGAGGTGATCTACACCGGACTGCACAAGAGTGTCGAGGAAATCGTCTCGACCGCGGTCCAGGAAGATGTGGACGTGATTGGCCTTTCCATCCTCTCGGGCGCTCACCTCCCCTTGGCCGAAAAACTGCTCGCCCAGATGCGCGCCGCGGGGATCGGCGAGGTGCCGGTGATCATCGGCGGGAATATCCCCCAGCGAGACCACGCGAAATTGCGATCCCTGGGCATCGCCGGGGTGTTTGCCACCGGCTCGGATCTAGAGGCGATGGCCCGTTCGGTCCGAGACCTGGCCAGGCCTGCGGCTGAGCGAGGGTAAGGAGAACTGCGATGGCTGAAAAGGCTGAGAAAAAGGTTCGAGAGGTGCTCCTCGAGTCGGGGATTCCGGTAAGGCCGGTCTATGGACCCGCAGATACCGCGGACCTGAATTATGAACGAGACCTTGGCGATCCAGGTCACTTTCCTTTCACCCGCGGCATCCATCCTCTCATGTATCGCTCGCGGGCCTGGACGATGCGCCAATACGCCGGCTTTGGCACCCCACAGGACACGAATGGCCGCTTTCGCTTCCTCATCGACCACGGCCAAAATGCCTTGAATGTCGCCTTTGATCTCCCCACCCAGATGGGCCTCGATTCGGACGACTCCCGCTCGGAAGGTGAGGTGGGACGGGTGGGGATGGCGGTCGATACCCTGAAAGATATGGAGGTCGCCTTCCAGGGCATCCCCCTCGACAAGGTGAGCGTGAGCCTCACCATCAATGCCCCCACCCCCGTCCTCCTCGCCATGTACCTGGCGGTTGCCGAGAAGCAGGGAGTGCCGCTCGGCGAAGTGCGAGGGACCGCGCAGAATGATATCCTGAAGGAATATATCGGCCGGGGCGCCTGGATCTTTCCAGTCGAACCGGCGCTCCGTCTCATTGCCGATACCATGGAATTCTGTGCGCGCCAGGCGCCGAAATATTACCCCGTCTCGGTCTGCGGTTATCACATTCGGGAATCGGGGGCCACTCCCGTTCAGGAGATTGCCTACGCCTACTCGATCGCCCGGGCTTATATCCAGCGGGTGATCGACCGCGGGCTCAAGGTCGACGACTTTGCCGGTCGGCTCTCCTTCAACTTTGATATCTTTGGGAACCTCTTCGAGCAGGTCGCCAAATTCCGGGCGGCCCGGCGGCTGTGGGCGAAACTAATGCGGGACGAATTTGGGGCCAAGCAGCCGGACACCATGCAGATGAAGATGATCGCGGGAGGCGGAGGAGGAGGGCTTACGATTGAAGAACCGGAGAACAATATCGTCCGAGGCGCCTACTATGCCCTCATCTCCGCTTTGAGCGGGGCTCAAACCATGGCCCTCTGCTGCTTTGACGAAGCCTACACCATCCCGAGCGAAAAAGCTTCGCTGATCTCCTTGCGGACTATGCAGATACTGGCCGAGGAGATGGGCCTCTCGGATACCGTCGATCCATTGGCCGGCTCCTACTACGTGGAATCCCTGACGAACGAGATGGAAAAGCGAATCATGGCCGAGATGGCGTGTGTGGACCAGGAGATGGGTGGGATCGTCAAGGCGGTGAGCGAAGGACGCATCCAGGCGGCCGTCGCTCACCAAGCCCTGCTCTACGAGCAAAAGCTGCAGCGGGGCGAGATTGTCAAGGTGGGAGTAAACAAGTATCGCTCGGAAGGGGAACGAGTATCGGAGGAAGTGGAATTGCACGAATACAAACCCGAGGCGACCGAGGAGCAGCTCAAGCGGCTCGCGCAGGTAAGAGCGGAGAGGGACGCGGGTGCGGTGCAGGTTTCGCTCAATCGCATTCGGGAGCAAGCGCAGGGGAATGTGAACCTGATGCCGGCGATGCTGCAAGCGGTGCGAGCGTATGCGACGGTGGGAGAAATCGTCGGCGTGCTCAAAGAGGTCTGGGGCGGGTTCAGGGAACCGGTGCGGCTGTAGCACGAACGAGGAATTCGAGCCATTGCTATTGTGTTCGAGAGAAAGGATGACGAATGGCAACTCCGACGACTCCACTTCCCGGCGAAGCCAAATACAACCATCTCTTCCAGCCGATGCAGCTCGGGAAATTCACCCTTCGCAATCGGGTGAAATATGCGGCTTGCTCCGTATCGAACTTTAACGCAGAGGACGGCCACATCACCGAACGGGAATTCGCCCGCATGGAGGTCATCGCCAAGACGGGGTGCGGCCTCATTACGAATCAAGGCGCCTATCCGGACTCTAAAGGCGAAGGCAAAGCCTACTTTCGCCAACTCGCCATTTACAGCGACGACTATATCCCCGGCTTTCGCAAGATCGCGAACATGCTCCATGCTGCGGGAGCCGTCGCCATCCAACAAATCCTCCACGGGGGTCGCTACGGTGGCATCCACCTCGACTATGTCATGCAGCCCTCCAACGTCCCCCAGACCTTGCGCCACTTTCGGCCTCCCCGCGAAGTGACGAAAGACGAAATCAGAGGCATCATCCGCCAGCATGCCGACGCCGCCCGGCGGGCGATGGAAGCGGGCTTTGACGGAGTGGAGCATACCGCTTTCATGGGCTATCTTCTCGCCAACTTTCTCTCCTCCTTTACGAACAAGCGCACCGACGAATACGGCGGCTCGGTCGAAGGACGGGCCCGCTTTATGCTCGAACTGCTCGAAGAGACCCGTAAAGTGATCGGCCAGGACGCGCTCCTCATCATCCGCTTGAACGGCGAAGAGCTGATGGACGAGTGGGGCGGCTCCTCTCCCCAAGACTGCATCCGGTTCATGCAGCTCGCCGAGCAGGCGGGAGCGAATCTCATTTCCATGGTCGTCGGCTGGCACGAGTCTCGTACGGGGGCTCTCGGTCGGGATGTCCCCACAGACGGCTGGTTGTATCTCGCCGAGCGGGCCAAAGCTGCCTTGAAAATTCCGATCGCCTTCGGTCCCCGCTTTGGGGATCCGGTGATGGCGGATCAAGCGATGGGCGAAGGCAAGATCGATTTGTGGGAGGTGTGTCGTCCCTTCCTCGCCGATCCTGAACTACTGCACAAGGTCCAGGAGGACCGGGTCGAAGAGATCCGGCCGTGCGTGGGCGGGCTCCTCTGTCTGGCCCGCATGTTCCGCAATCTCCCCTACAACTGCGCCATGAACCCGCGTCTGTCGCATGAGTACGAGGCCGAGTACGCGCTCCGCCCTGCGGCCAAGGTCAAGCGGGTGATGGTGGTGGGCGGCGGCCCGGCGGGACTGGAAGCCGCCTTTATCGCGGCTCAGCGGGGGCACCAGGTTACCCTCTTTGAGAAACGAAACGAACTGGGAGGCCAGTTGAACCACGCCTCCAAAGAGGTAGAGGGCGGATGGGTGTGGCAAAAGCTCATCCGGTATTACGAGACCCAGCTCAAGCGATACCGGGTGGACGTGAAACTGGGGACAGAGGTAAATCCCGAACTCACGGCCCGGGTTAATCCGGAGGTGGTGATCCTCGCGACCGGGGCGAGCCTCGGCCGGGACGGCGTTTCGGCGGACGGCAAGCGCATACTGAACGCCTATGACGTCCTCGAAGATAAAACCCCAGTGGGCCAACGGGTTGTCATCTTGGGCGGAGAGCGAATGGGTCTCGTCTGCGGCGAGTATCTGGCTTCTCTCGGGAGGCAAGTGACGATTGTCGAACGGGGAAAGAGACTGGGCGAGGATGTCATCCCCACCTTCAAGTGGCGGCACGCGGCCTGGGTCAAAGAGTACGGGATTCAGACGTTCACGAGCGCTAAGGTGAAAGAGATTCGTGCGGACGCGGTGATCGTTTCGGACGCCGAGGGAAAAGAAAGTGTGCTCCCGGCGGACAGTGTGATCCTTGCCGGTCCCCGCGAGTCGCGTCAGGAACTGGTGAGTGCGCTCGAATTCTCGGCGGACGAACAGTATGTGGTGGGGGATGCCGTCCGCCCCCGCGCTGTCCACAACGCCATCCGGGACGGTCACCTGATCGGGCTGAGAATATAGGAGGGAGTATGCGGATAGGAATTGACGTAGGGGGAACGTTCACGGATATCGTCCTCATCGACGATCGCAAGGGTAAAACCCGTTCTGGGCAGGGTCGCAGGATCCATTATACCAAAGTCCTGACCACCCCCCAGAACCCTGCCCTGGGCGTTCTGAACGGGATCGACAAGATTCTCCGGCTCACGGGCGCGAGTATGGCCGACCTGGATTACATGGTCCACGGTCACGGGACCACGATTGGGACCAACGCCCTCATCGAGCGCAAAGGCGCCCGAGCGGGTCTCATCACCACCGCCGGCTTTCGCGACGTACTCGAAATCGCCCGCGTGGAACGCCCCGACGAAGGCTTGTACGACATCCTCGTGGATACGCCCGAGCCCCTCATCCCCCGCTATCTGCGAACCGAAGTCGAGGAACGGGTAGGCGCTCATGGCGAGGTAGTGAAACCACTGGACGAAGCGTCTGTCGTGCGGGCGGTGAGCTATTTGAAGGACCAACGGGTCGAGACGATTGCCGTCTCGCTGCTCTTTGCCTTTCTGAATCCCAGCCACGAAGCGCGGGTGAAAGAGATCTGCCGCCAGGTCTACCCTGAGGCGCTCGTCTCCCTCTCCTCCGAGATCTGTCCCGAGTTCCGGGAATTCGAACGCACCTCGACGACCGTCATCAACGCCTACCTTCAACCGATTGTCGAGCGCTACGTCCGCAACCTCATTGCGCTCCTGGCCGAAAAGTATGGGCCGGTCGAGGTGCGCATCATGCAGGCGTCAGGCGGGGCGATGAGCGCCGAGACGGCCCGCGACCATGCGGTGAATATCGTCAACTCCGGGCCGGCCGGCGGAGCGGTGGCCGGCGCCTTTATCGGCCAACTCGTGGGGGACGACCACGTGATGACGGTCGATATGGGGGGGACGAGCTTCGACATCGGCCTCATCATCGGGGGAGTGCCGCGGGTGTCGTCGGAAGGCCAGTTCGAGGGCTATCCGGTCAAGATTCCGGCGGTGGATGTCCATGCGATCGGAGCGGGCGGGGGCAGCATCGCCTGGATTGACCGGGGCGGCGCCCTCAACGTCGGTCCTCAGTCCGCGGCCGCCGACCCCGGTCCCGCCTGCTACGGTCTGGGCGGCGATCAGCCGACCGTCACCGACGCCAATCTCGTCCTCGGGCGCTTGAACCCCGAGTATTTCCTCGGCGGGGAGATGAAGCTCTACCCTGAGCAAGCGCGGGCGGCAGTAGATAGTTGTATCGCCCGCCCTCTCGGTCTCTCTACCGAGGAGGCGGCCTACGGCATCGCGCGGGTGGTGAATGCGAATATGGTGAAAGGGATGGCGGGCAGTTCCATCCAGAAAGGCTTTGACCCACGCGAGTTCACGCTTATCGCCTTCGGGGGAGCCGGCCCCTTGCATGCCTGCGAGCTCGCCAAAGAAATCGGCATGCAGAAGGTCGTCATCCCGCTCTATCCCGGTGCTCTCTCGGCCTTCGGCCTCGTCACGAGTGACATTCGCCATGACTATGTCCAGACCATTGCCAAATCGGCCGCCTCGCTCCTGCCTGAGGAACTGGTTCGAGCGTACACGGCCATGGAAGCGAAAGCCCGAGATCAATTGCGAGCGGAAAAGATTGCGGATGAAGATATTGAGATCGAGTGGACAGCCGACGTCCGGTATTCGGGGCAGGCGTATGAACTGAACGTGCCCGTGCCGCACGATGGCGCTTTGACCCGCAAGGATATCGACGCGCTCGTGACCCGTTTCCATGCCCTGCATCAGAAAACCTATGCATACAGCTCGGCTGACGAACCGGTGGATGTCATCAACGTCCGTCTCATCGGCATCGGCCAGGTGCCGGACGTGAAACTTGCCCGGCAAAAGCGCGGCCCTACCTCCCCTCGCCCCGCTCTCAAAGGCAAACGCCCCGTCTATTTCGACGGCAAGGGATTTGTCCCGACCCCCATCTACGAGCGAGACCTCCTGAAACCGGGGAATGTGGTCAAAGGGCCGTGCCTGATCGAAGAAATCATCTCGAGCACCGTGGTCACCCCCGGGGCGACGGCCCGCGTGGACCCGTGGGGCAATGTGGTGATTCGTGTCTAAGGAGAACAAGATGGCCGCGAAGAAGACAAAATCGGTCAAAGCTGATCCAGTCCTGATGCAGGTGCTGCGGTATGCGACGGAGCAAGTCGCGGATGAGATGGGCCATACGCTGGTCCGGACCTCCCGCTCGACGATTATCAAGGAAGTGAAGGATATCTCCTGCGCCGTGTTCGATCGCCATGGCAACACGGTCGCCCAGGCGCACCACGCCCCCATGCTCCTCACCGGCTTTGAACTGGGAATGCGCAATCTGCGCAAGCGTTTCAAGGACGAGGAGCTGGACGAGGGAGACGTGATCATCTTTAACGACCCCTACATCGGCGGCCAGCACGTCATGGATCTCGTCACCTTCGCCCCGGTTAAATTCAAGGGAGACTTGGTGGGCTTTGTCGGCTCGATCGCTCACCATGCCGACATGGGCGGGGCCGTCGCCGGAGGGACGCAAGGCGGACTGACCGAGATCTATCTGGAAGGTCTTCGCTTTCCGATGGTCAAGCTCTTTAAAAAGGGGAAAGAAGACCCGGAACTGTTTGGCATCCTGAACAACAACATCCGGGTACCGGACAAGACGCTCGGCGATATCCGCGCCCAGGCTTCGGCTGATTTTGTGGGAGCCCGGCGATTGAAAGAGATATTTGAAAAGTACGGGCCGGCGGTGGTGCAGCGGCACATGGATGCTCTCCTCGATTATTCCGAAAAGCGGATTCGGGAAGGACTCGTCAAGATTCCGGATGGGACCTACACGGGAGTCGACTATGTGGACGACGATGGCCTGACGGATAAACCCATCAAGCTCCAGGTGAACATCCACAAAGAGCGAGACCACGCGACCGTGGATTTCGACGGGACCGACCCCGAGGTGCCCGGGAATGTCAACTGCCCGATCGCGACTGTCCATGCCGCTGTCTACTATGCCCTGATTGCGGTCGTCGACCCGCACGTCCCCGCCAATTCCGGCTGCTACCGTCCGTTTCAAGTGAACGTCCAGGAAGGATTGGTCGTCAATCCCCGCCCACCGCGAGCCTGCGGAGCCCGGACGAATGTCTCGCAAAAGATTGCCGAGGCGATGTTCCTCGCCCTCGCGCAAGGACTGCCCGACCGGGTGATGGCCGGCTCCCATGGCCAGATCACGAACTGTGGAATGAGCGGCTACCACCCGGAGACGGGCAAGCGCTTTGTCTATATCGACATTGAGGGAGGCGGAGCGGGCGCCCGCTGGTGCAAGGATGGACGGGAAGGGCAGGACTCGCATCTCGCCCGGTTTATGAATACGCCGATTGAAGCGGTGGAGCTCGAATTCCCCTTGAGGATCGAGCGCTATGAGTTCATCCCGGATACCGGGGGCGCGGGCAAATTCCGGGGGGCGCTGGCGATGCGGCGAGACACCCGCTCTTTGATTGACGATTTGACGCTCGCTCGTTACGGGGACCGGCAGGTTTTCGCCCCCTTTGGCTTGTATGGAGGGAAAGAAGGGAGCAAGGGCAAGTTTATCCTGAACCCGGAGACGAGTGAAGAGCGGCCACTCAAGTCGAAAGGGGTGGACAAGCTGAAGCAAGGGGATGTGGTCTCGCTCCGATTGCCGGGCGCTGGAGGGTACGGGAATCCCAAGGGGCGCGATCCCCAGGCGGTCGTCCGGGATGTCCGGGATGGCAAGGTGACTATCGCCCAAGCGGAGGCGGAGTATGGGGTGGTCCTCGACCCGCTCACCTTGAAGGTGGATGAGACGAGGACGAGAGAATTGAGGGGATAGAAACTACAGAGTTGCATGATTCCCCCCAGACTTCCAAAGTTTCCAAAAAGTTCGGAAGTCTGGTCCTCATCGGAAGTCTAGTCCTTAGTCCTCAAGGTTCCCGATTGAGCTTTGGGCTTGGCTGGACCCTGAAACTAGAGTAACGCTATGGATAACTCGATTCTCGCCGACCTGAAATTCGATGGTGCTCGCGGTGCCCTCCTCTACCAGGAGGTCCGCTATCTTCTGATTCGCCCCGAAACTTTGATCGCTTTCCAAAAGGCCGCCGAAGCAAAGCTGGGTGAGCAAGCGGATGAGCTTTTGTATGCCGGAGGATTTACTGGCGGGACGCTCTCGGCCAGGAAATACCGCGAGGTGTTCGGATTGAGCGATGAGCAGTCAGTCCAGTTCATGGCGAATATGGGGACCGAGATCGGCTGGGGCCGCATTCAGATCTGCCATCTCGACGTTCCGAAGGGAGAGCTCGAGTTGGAGGTGGAGGCGTCCCCCTTTGCCGCCGCCTACGGCCCGGCGGAGCGCGGCGTCTGCCATTTGATCAGGGGTGTGTTCGCCGGTCTCGCGCAGGGGATTTTCGGGCGCGAGGTTGCGGCACGCGAAGAAGAGTGTCTCGCCATGGGGCACTCCCGCTGTCGCATGGCCATCCAATCGCAAGTCCCTCGTTTGAGATAGAATCAACCTCGCGGCCAGATACTATTTAGGAGAGGGAACATGGAGAGACAGGTTGTAAGTACGGACAAGGCGCCCAAGGCAATTGGTCCCTATTCTCAAGCGATTCGCGTGGGCGATTTCGTTTTCTGCGCAGGTCAGGCGGGACTGGATCCCGCGACCGGGAAACTGGTGGCCGGGGGGATTGAGGCGGAGACTCGCCGCGTTTTGCAGAATCTCGCCGCCGCGCTGGAAGCGGCTGGTAGCTCTCTCAGCCAAGTGGTCAAGACCACGGTCTTTCTCACGAATCTTGACGATTTCAAGACGATGAACACTATCTATGCTGAATTCTTTCCTGCCGCGCCCCCGGCCCGGTCCACCGTGCAAGTATCGCGTTTGCCCGCCGGAGCCTCAGTTGAAATCGAAGCGATAGCGATTGTAAACAGATAACAGACCACAGACGACAGACAACAGATCACGGAGAGCAGAGAGCAGGCCATTCTTGTAAGGCCTGCTCATTTTCTCCATATGAAGCGAGAAAAGGAGCGCCTTCCCGATTCCGAAGGCGCTCCCGCTTTATCTCAACCTGCTAAATTCTGTTGTCTGAGGTCTGTGGTCCGTCGTCTGTCTTCTCACCGACCCGCATACTGCTTTCGATAGTACTCTTTATAATCCCCGCTCTTGATCTTGCGCCACCACCACTCGTTTTCGACGTACCATTGGACTGTCTTTTCGAGTGCTTCTTCAAAGGTATGCGCCGGCTCCCAGCCCAGCCCGGACAGCTTGCTCACGTCGAGCGAGTAACGGCGGTCATGCCCCGGCCTATCGGCGACGTGTTGAATCAGCGATTCCGGCTTGTTCAAGAGTTTCAAGACGAGGCGCGCCATTTCCAAGTTGACAGTCTCGCGCCCGGTCCCAACGTTGTACACCTCGCCCGGCTTGCCCTGGTGCAGCGCCAAGTCAATACCTTCGCAGTGATCCAGCACATACTGGTAATCCCGCATCTGGCGCCCGTCCCCATAGACAGGCAACGGAAGGTTGTCGATGGCGTTAGTGATAAAGAGAGGCACCACTTTCTCCGGATATTGATAGGGGCCGATGTTGTTCGCGCCCCGGGTAATTGTCACGGGGACCTGATAGGTTACGAAATAGGCATGAATCAGGAGGTCTGCGCCCGCTTTGCTCGCGGCGTACGGTGAACGGGGCATGAGCCCATCCGTTTCACGCGAGGAGCCTTTTTCCACCCAGCCGTAGACCTCGTCGGTTCCGACCTGATGGTAGCGCAGCCCAAACTTTTTCGCGGCTTCCAGGAGCACGTAGGTGCCATACACGTCGGTCTTGATGAACGCATCGGGGTCCATAATCGATCGATCGACGTGAGTCTCGGCCGCGAGGTTCACAATCGTATCTATCTTGTGGTCGCGGATGGCGCTCTCGACGGCCTCGGCATCACAGATATCGCCCTTTACGAACGCATACCGTCGGTCGGAAGCGATATCCCGCAGATTGTCGAGATTCCCCGCGTAGGTCAGCTTGTCGTAGACGACGAGGTGATAGTCGGGATGCTTGCGCAGCATATATCGCACGAGATTCGATCCGATAAAGCCTGCCCCGCCGGTAATGAGTAAATTCCTCATTTCTCCCTTTGTTATATCTTTGTACCACGAAGGGCAAAAGCATCCCACACCAGGGTGTCAATATCCTCGGTGGTCAACTGGTAAGTTTCCAATTCCCCGGTCCGGTCGCCCCGGGTCAACTCCCCTTGTAGGATCAGCCCTTCATCTGTTTCGAGAACGCGCACCTTGGCCAGAAAGGCCCGGTCTGCATACGCGCCGACCACACGTAGAATTTCGGAATAGGAAAGGGGTTTCCCCGCGCGCTGTGGACGATACATTTTAATGCTCCTTGGTCAAGCGTTCAAGGTCCCCAGTGGAAAGCACGTGCGTCTCTGTCCGCTCATTGTAGCTTTCTTGTGTCTCAAAGAGCGTGGACCCGGTCACAATGACGCCTTCCTCGAATTCCATCACGCACACTCGCCTCAGACCGCGCTTGGCAATCAACCTGCCGACGGCGGCCATCACCTCGGGATAGGGTATGGCCAGATCTGTCTTGGGAGCCATGCTGGTCCTCCTGTCGGAAAATGGACATGGCGCTGATGGCGCAGTTTGATTACGGGTCAGAGAATTCCGACTTGGCTGTGGTCGCCGATCATCATCTTGAGTGTCTTGGTCTGCCCCCCGGTCCGGGTGACTTCGACGTTTCGACCAATCAGGCTATCTGCGATACGCGCCGGCGTGTCCAGAATCTTGCTATTCTCCAGAACCACGCTGTGCTCTATCTCACAATTCCGGATGAGGCAATCGTGATAGATCGAGGTGTAGGGTCCGACAAAGGCGTTCTCAATCCGGGTGTTTTCGCCGATGATGGCCGGGCCGCGGATGGTGCTGTTGACGACCACGGCTCCCTTTTGGAGCACGACGCGGCCTTCCATCCGCGAAGCACCGTCGACGTCACCCTCATTCCTGGGATTGAGCACGTCGAGGACGAGGCGGTTGGCCTCCAGGATATCCGCCATCTTGCCGGTGTCAATCCACCAGCCGTCGAGGAGGTGGGCGCGCACGCTGTGCCCATGATCAATCAAGTACTGGATCGTATCGGTGATCTCCAATTCCCCGCGCGGCGAAGGCCGGATCGCATTGACCGCCTCAAAGACATGCTGGTCGAACATATAAATGCCGATGACGGCGTAGGGCGAGACAAATTGCTTTGGTTTTTCGACCACACGCACCACGCGATTCGCACCGTCGAGAACAGCCACACCCATCGAGCTGGGATCCGTCATCTGGTAGAGAATGATCTGGGCGTTGATATCGCCGGCGCGAAAGGCCGCGACCTGCGCCGCAATCCCGTCGCGGATGAAATTATCGCCGAGGAAGAGGACAAAGGACTCGCCGCCGATATAGTCCTGAGCGATCTTGATCCCGTGGGCAATCCCGCGTGGCGCGTCCTGCTCGATGTAGGTCACTCGTCCGCCAAAGCGCGTGCCATCGCCCACCGCCTCACGGACCTGAACTCCGGTATCTCCGACGACGATCCCAATCTCCTGAATTCCAGCTTCGACCAGGTCCTCAATCGCATAAAAGAGCACCGGCTTATTCGCCACCGGCACGAGCTGCTTGGCGCCCGTGTACGTAAAGGGGCGCAAGCGCGTCCCTTTGCCGCCGCTGAGAATAAGCCCCTTCACCCGGTCTTCTCCTCGTCGGTATAGTACTGGTACAGTCCGGCGTCTCCTTTGACATTGTTGAGCACGGTGCCGATCAGGCGAGCATTGACTTTGTCCAAGAGCACCTTGGCTTTTTTGGCATGCTCCCGTTTGGTCTTGCCCGCGTGGATGACGAGCAGGACCACATCCACCTTGGAAGCCAGCACGGCCGCGTCGGTGACGGCGATGACCGGAGGTGCATCAAACAAAACGATATCGGCTTGGTTTTGGAGAGACGCAATCAACTCGCTCATCCGCCGCGACGCAAGCAACTCGGAAGGATTCGGAGGGCGCGTGCCGCTCGTGATCAGCCGCAGGTTCGCCACGCCCGTTTCCTGCACGGGCGGCTTGTTCATCAGATTGTCATCGCGCATCATGTCGGTGAAT
>JAMDCU010000166.1 GCA_023489485.1 Chloroflexota bacterium | reverse complement strand
ACAATCGCGCGCAGGTGATTTGGCATCACCACCCATTCATCAAATTTGATCTCGCGGCGAATCTCCGCCGACCGTTTCCACCCTCGTCTTCATCCTTCATCCCTCATCCTTCATCCTTCACTACGGGCCCGCTTGCGTATAATCATACCCGCGCAGGCGGATGGATTTGCGGTGGTGTTTGTCGGGATGGTGTTTCATGGAAGGTGGATGTTTGTAGGGGCGCCCCGAGGTGGGCGCCCTTCTTGGGGGGCCCCCCAGGCGGGCGGCCACGCAGGGCCGCCCCTACGGGTTATCCGGTTCTGCGCGACCGCTGGCGGCCGCCTCTACAAGAGATAGGCGTCGCGGAGATAATCGTCAACGGTTCTGCGAGGGGCAGATTTCAGCGAATGGATCGGGTTGTCGATATCGAGCGCCCAGCGTGAGGGATTGGCGAGGATGTAAGCGCGGATGGCGTCCAGTTCGCGTTCATTGCGAATGATGTGGTCGTGGTAGCTGCGTTGCCAGACGGATGCACCTGCCATATTGCGGAGGAGATTGATGCGCCGGGCCGTTGTGGATTTGAAATTGCCGATGATGGCGCCCAAGGATCCGGCGGCCAGGGTGGGTCGTTGTTGGGGCAAGGCGTTTGAAAGATGAAGGATGAAGGCGGAAGGATGAAGACGGCGCGGATGTAGGGGCGAGGCATTTGCCAGATCAATATGGTCATAGCGGCGAGATACGCTCGAGCCAGGCAGTTCTCTATCCGATCTCGCGTTGGCAAATGCCTCGCCCCTACGCGCGGCATCCACGCGCCTCGCATCTTCCGTGACGACAACGATGGCGTGCAGATGATTGGGCATCACCACCCATTCGTCTAATTCTATAGAGGCGAAATCGCGGGGCAGTGACCGCCATTGCGTCTCCACGACGGAACGCAGCACCTGGTCATCGAACAGACATTCCCGATGATGCGTGCAGATCGTGATGAAGTACGCGCCCGCCTGCGTATAATCATACCCGCGCAGGCGGATGGATTGGCGGTAACGTTTGTCGGGATGGTGTTTCATGGACGTGTAATCGTGCGAATCGCCCGCCACCGCTCGACCTTGTCCTTAAAGGGAATCGCGTTCGCACCGCTGGTTGAGGGAAGCCGAACAGCATTGACGATGCCGCACTCTTCGAGTTGCGCGCGGGACATGGCATGTCGACGACCATTGCGTCAGCCTCCGAGTGGCCTGATATTAGGGTCATGGTCCGGACCCTTCCAGGGGCTCCCGAAGGACATCGAGCGTCTGTACCAGTTCCTGAGCGGGTTGCCCCGGTTGCAGCTGAAGAGGAAGCCCGAGTAGGCTCGTTTCAATCTGGCGGGTATGAGTAGGAAGCTTGGCTCTCACAACCGCCCGGTTTTGACCGGCGAGCGTTTTCCAGGTGGTGGGAAACAAGGGATAGACCAGGGATGTGACCACACGCGGGGTATCGAAGAGCGAAGCATAAGCGAGTGCCTGGTGGAAGTCGTGGCGGTGCTCCGATCTCAACTCCTCACCCAACTCTGACCACCTCTGGTCATCCAGCTCCTCAAAGTGCGCTTTGTACTTGGCGTCGAATACGTACGTCGAATCTCCCGCTTGCACCACAAAATCAGGGGCTAGATCGCGGAGGCTCCCTGCTCCAGGGCGTTCCCAATAGATCGGGAAGCGAGCGTTGCCTTCTCGCGCTGTCGTGGTGGCGCCCCCAAAGTCGTGCGCCCACCTACGCACTACATTCTCGACCCAGCGCTCATAGAGCTCGCTCATCGGCAATCGCCAGGACAGGCCGTCCATTTCTGATAGCCCGGCCAGTCCCCGTTCATCGACAAGCCAGCCAATTGCCTCCAGCCCATCCCACAAGATGGATGTCGGCAAGGCCAGTTGTGTGGCCAATTGATCAAGTACCCGGTGCTGCGGTACCCGAGGGCATGTATCGCGTAGTCCCCAAAGGAGCTGATCAGCGATCTCGATTAGGTGTCGGGCCACCAGGTCGAGCGTTGCCCAGCCGGCAAGCGAGGAGCGTACCCGCTCGAGGCTCCAACGCAAGTAGGAACGTAAGAGCCAATCGGGGCCGAGTTCTGGGAACTGGCAAGGCAGTTGGTGATACCGCCCGTGCGCCATCTGCTCTCCGACATACTTCGACCACAAGATGTGTCCGCGAGGCATTTGGCGGATTTGCTCTTCGAGGCGGAACCCGCGTGTGAGGTGGGTCAGCAACGCGCCGATCCGCTGTATGATGGGACCCGCTAGGACCCACGGGGGAACTTCACGAGCGCTGCCTGGGACAAGGGGATATTTGAGGAGTTGAGGTGCGGCTGTCCAACCAATTTCATTCAAGACTGCGCCAACCCCGTTCCAGCCGAAACGCGGTTTCACAACAACCCCGCCCGCAATCTTGTGCGAGTCGGGCGACTGAAGGGGAATGGCGCCGACAATCCCGGATGGACGCAAGACGAGACTAATCGTATCCGGTCGCGGAACAAGGCCCGTCTCGATCCCGAGCGATTCGAACTGGGGTCGGTTCACACGCAGCAGATTATCTGCCCAGGCGTTCCAGGAGCGGTCCCGGCCCGAGATTCCTAGCTCCTCTGGAGAGATGTGCCGACCGGCCCCGGTATCGGCGAGCACCCAGAACACGCGCTTTCGGGGTGACCGTGAGTAGGGTCTAGTTACGCGCGGCACGTTGGGCAATCTGTCCCTCTAACCAATCCACGTACGCATGAACCTCGCTCTCGCATGAGCCCAGACGTCCCTCTTGCAGATACTCATTGAGCAACGGGAGCAGTTCATACCGGAATCGATTTAGCAACTCCTCCTCGCTGGTCGCGAGAAAATAGGAATGACCGGGCATGAGCACAAGGGCCTCCTCAGGAGCGTACTGTGTGAAGAGGTCCTGCAGCTGGGCAAAGGCTTCTGTTGCGAGAGGCAAATTCTGTTCGGCGACCACTTTAATATCTGGCCACAGCGCAATGAAAGCAAATCGGCGTCGCACGGCGAGATCCAGAATGGCGATGGAACGGTCCGCGCTGTTCATCGTGCCGAGGATGTAGAGATTCTCAGGAATCGTCAATTCCCGCGTCCCATCGTCCAGGCTCTGGGGAAGCGTTACGCGGCGTCCCTCCCCCTTCCGGATTTCGCCGCACTCGAACAAGTAGATCGCTTCGCCAAGCACGCGACCGAGGTCAGCCCGGTTTATTTCATCGATGTGCAGGAGGAATTTGCTCGAGGCTTGGCGCACGGCTTGAATTAGCCAGCCGGGTGAAACGCCAAACCGAAGGTTCGAGTTAGAAACATCCGGGCTGATGCCGGCGACGAAAGTCTCGTAGGTCACGGCAGGGTGGAACTGAACAGTCATGCCGTGACCGGCGAAATCCTGCTCCAGCACCTCCCTTGCCATCCGCGTCTTGCCGGTTCCAGGCGGGCCTTCCAAAATCACAAACTGGCGCTCGTAAAGCAGGTCGACCAGACTGTGCCGATCAACACGTTCAAACAGATTCGCCCGCAGTGCGCCGAGATAGGCTTCG
The DNA here is from genome assembly GCA_023489485.1 of Chloroflexota bacterium. Taxonomy (GTDB): domain Bacteria; phylum Chloroflexota; class Anaerolineae; order UBA4142; family UBA4142; genus JAMDCU01. Next base: position 18,880 of record JAMDCU010000166.1, on the reverse strand, counting down.
ACCTCGTTGGACGCGGCCTTTAAAGGACTCCAGCCCCGCTCCCAAGCATAGAGGTCGAGAAAGGCGGCGACAACCCGTTCTGCCTTTTCAGGGTCACGAGGTACGGGAGCCGCGCAATAGATAAAGCTACCGTAACGGCTGAAAACTGAAGCGAAGCCAGGGTACTGGCGGCGCACCGTCTCTGGGAGAGGCTGACTGAGATTCGTGGGATCGTATTTGGACCAGACGGAAACGCCTTGCTTGGAGAGATAGCGCCGGAGCGCGCGCAAATTGCGGGCGTGCCCGGGGCGACCGAGTATTTGCTCGTCGGGCGACAGGCCGCGTGTACCGCACACTAAAGTCAGAAGAGAAGCAGGACCGCTCTCGCCGTCCGAGGAGATGGGGAACCAAATGAGCGATGTTCCGCCATAGGCACCACTGGAGGGACTGTCGGGGTGCACAAAACCTGCGAAGGAGACATTATCGTCGCTCGGCATCAGAACCACACGGATGCCGTGAGGGGCCCGGGCTTGGTAACGCTCTCCAAAGATCCCTTCCAACGCGTCCCGGCACCGTTTCCCAAGTTCGTCTCGGTTCGTCTTCTCGGGGAGTCCCTCGCGCACGAGACTAGCAAGTTCATTCAAGGCGGTCATTTGCACCTCTGATGGATGTCCGGCTTTTGGTTCGGGGGATCAAGTTGTAAGGGTACGCACTGGATTACGCCTTGCTGTGGGAGACACGGCCCAAACGCGCAACTAAAAACGCCCGCCCTGGTACGTGACCAGAGCGGGCGACTACGCACACTCACTTGCGCCTCAGGTGGTCAGCGCACCTCGGCTCGCGTCCCGCCGGTAGAGCGTGCCAACACCCGACGGGATCAGCGCCATTATACTACTCGCGTTCTTGAAGGCAAATGTCGGGCGGGGCGTGGAGGAGCTACTATCCCTTCGCCAGATGCTCAAGGAACTGTGCGGGAGAAAGGGCAGGGAGGGGGGAGCGCTTGTAATGCGCGAGGTTACGGGTGACGAGAAACGTGGCTCCAAAAGCGATCGCGCTGGCCACCTGCAAGGCGTCCTCGAAATCGCCGAGCGACATTTCGAGGGCCAGGCGAGCCGACTCTGTGCTGACGGGGGCCACCTCGACAAACTGAAGGAGCTCTCGCAAAAACGGTCGCGCATCGGGGCGCACGAGATACGCGAGGTTCGAAAGCGAATGCCAGGCGACCCCGGCTTGACCCGGCTCGGCTTCAGCCCATTCGAGGACGCGGGCGCTCGCCTCGTAGAATTCGCGCCGAAAGAGGGCAACGTCGAGGAGGACATCGGTATCGAGGAGGACCTTCATTCTTGGTCGAGGTGGTAGCGCTCCTTGAGCGCCGCGAGTCGAGCGTCGGCCTTCCGGGATCGAGTGACGCGGAACTTGCCGGCCCAGCGGCGGGCAAACGGCTCGGAGGTTGGCGAAGCGCCCGGGGCGGCGCGCACCAGGCCCTCGATGAGCGCCGAGACATTGGTGCCGCGCGCGTGGGCCAACCGCTTGGCTTTACGAGCGACGGCCGGGTCCATCGTGAGAGTGATTCGTCTCTTCATGTATGCATTATAGCATCAAGTATGCACAGTCGCAAGGACGAGGGCGTATACCGCACAACCGATATGGCCTTGCGAGCTCCGCCACTCCACCCTGCCTATGCCTTGCTCCTCATCAATTCGGCAGCAATTTGAACCGCGCTGATGATCACGGCGGCGCACGCCTCGCGCCCCCCGGCCGATAGATACTCGACGGCCTCGCCACCGTCGGCGAGATTGAACCGCTTGCCGAGCTTGGCTTCCAGAATACTCCCACACACCGTGCTGCCGTTCTCCTTCTCAAAGCGCCGGCAGAACCGTCGCGCGGCCGGGAGCGAGGCGATGTATCCGTCCCAGTCCTCCAAATCTTCCCTCCCGAAGACGAGACCCAGCGCCATTAGGCTGCCGACGACCGCCCCGCACGTTTCGCCTCGCAGCGCGATTCCGGGAAATGGAGTGAGCGCTTTGAGGATTTGCTTCCCATCCAGGCCGAACTCTTCCTGAAGAACACTAAAAGAGGTCTGGGCGCAATTACCCGATCGCTCAAGGGTCTCTCTGCAATTTGCGGCGAGCAGATCCACTCGATCTTGACCGGTCTCAATCGTCATTGCCGATCGCTCCTTTCCATAAGCCCAGGTGACCGTTAAGCCAAGCGCACCCACTACCCCAGGCTTGCTTGGTGAACAGGTACTTCCGGCATTGCTCGGCCCCTCGTGCGAAACGCTGTCGAATCAATTATAGCACGGTTCTCGTAGATCACGTCTCACGTTTTACTCTTCCCACCTGTCACCCTCAGGTCCGAGCACCCCCAACGCCCACGAGGGGCTAGGCTACGCAACCCGACTACGCAACTATCCGACTCCTAAACCACAAACGCGATGAGCGGCCCCGGCACCGGCGCGAACGCGAGGACGAGCGCATCCGCCAAATCCGTCGAGCGCCCGATCCGCTTTTTGATCTCGCCCTTGTCCTCGACGCGGATCCGCCCCGCCGAATCATACCCGTACCGGATCGCCGTCAGCTCCCCTACCAGCCGCTCGTACAGTTCGCTCGGCATTTCCGCGAGCGAGATCTCGCCCATGCGGAAACGCTCGCGCAGGTTCCAGTAGAGCTCGGCGCGTTGATTGCAAAACCGGTCAGACGCACTCGCCGCCTCGGCCAGGTTGATCCCCGCGCAGGGATACTCCTGCTCGAGCAAGCGGTCCACGACTCCCGCGCCAATCCCGATCACATCCACGTTCACATGCACTCCGCTCGCCTTGACGCGGCCGCAGGTCCACATCGTGTCCTTGCCGTGCCAGGTCTCGGCGAGCACCACGCGGTTCCCTTCCCGAATGACGAATGCCGACTCGTCATCCCCAAAGCGCGCCACGTCGAGTCCTCCCACGCGATCAGTGTCCATGCTGCCCCCCAAGAGCACGCCCACAAGGGGCTATGCTACACGGCCCCCTCTCACGTCTCACGTTTTACTCTTGTCACTTGTCACCCGCGCCGCTTCGATCCACGCAAGGCTGAACATCCCATCCTCGCTCTCATCCGGAAACTCCCCCAGCACCCGCTGGGCATACACCGGCGAGTCCTTCCCCCACTGCCGCTCCCGGTCCGCCGCCCATTCCTGCGATACCCGCCCCGCCGCGAGCGCTTCCTCCAGCGTCACGTGCCGCACCCACCAGTCCTCCAAGCCCGGTGCCCGCCGCTGTATCTCAAAAAAGCGGCCCGAGCGACCTCCCGGCGTCGAGATCGCGAGGGCATAGCCGGTGCCGCTCGCAAAGGCGCCTTCGATCGCATCCCAGATGGAGCTCGGAATCGCTTTGGCTTCGTCGAGGATATAGAGGAGGTGAGAAGCGTGCGCTCCCTCGATCAGCTCCGCCTGGTCGGTCGCCACCGCAAACGCCTCCACCTGCTCTCCCATCCGCAGCGAGAGCTGGAAAAGTTGAAGGGCCCGACCCGTCTTGGTCCAGTCCGCCCGCCGCGCCCATTTATGGATCTCGGGCCAGAGAAAGTGGTCGAGTTGCCGCCAGGCGGAGGCGGTCGTCGGGATCTTGGCTTCGGGGTAGAGGGTCGCGAACCAGAGGACGGCCCAGGCGGCGAGGGCGGTCTTGCCCAAGCCGTGCGGTCCGCGCACGCACACCCTCCGGTGCTCGGCGAGGGCCCGGAGGATCTCGGCTTGATAGCTTACCGGCTCGACGCCGAGCACCCGGCGGACGAATTCGACCGGGTCGGGAAAGGTCTCAATCGGGCGGGATGAGATTTTCCGGAGGCTTGCCATCATCGCAAGCCAGGGCCGCTGTAGCTGCCGACTCCGTCGGGATGAGTTCTGCGACAAGGGCCAGTCCCTCCACCGCTTGCTTCCAACCATTAGGATTGGTACGTTCGATCTCGCGGATGCTTTTCAACGCGATCGTGTCGATCCCGTGCAAGAGCTTGGCCATCGTGTGGCGGTTCGCTTCGAGCATCACGGCGCGATCGTACGCGCGCACGCGTTCGACCCAGCGCCACCTTTTGCTTAGACGGAGCCAACAGCCCGGCGCATTCCGACGCGCCTCGGAGGCCGGCTTGCCTTGGTGGACCGCATAGGCCTTGGTCAGTGAACGGCTCGGTCCCATCCCCAAGTAGACGAGGAATCGGTTGTAGGTCGCATCCGGTTCGCCTTCTTGCTGGTCCCATGCATTTGGCATATGGTAACCTCCTCTGCAATTGATTCTCATAAGAGATGATTAGGAAAAGGCAGGTTGGGTGCGAAAAAAAGAGAGCCGTGCTCTGATGCTCCATCCGCCTGAGACATTGATATTATAACACGAACATTAGTTCTAGTCAAGGGGGTGTTTTTCTCAAGTATGTTCATGCGGCGACGGGTTCCAAGGCAAACTCGTCCAGATGGTTGAGGACCGAAACACGAAATGGCGTCGCACTGTTACGATGAGACATTGGCACCCGCTTGGCCGACCGCGTCGGCACAGATCGAAGGTCCTCGGGGACACCACGTTCTTGGACTGGAACAAACGCCCACAAGGGGCTAAGCTGCGCAACCTATCAGTTTTCCGCCTCCCGCTCTATGCCTTCTGCCTTCTGCCTACTGCCCTCTCCTTTGCTCCTTTCTTCATCCTTCATCCCCGCTGGGGGTCGCGGGGTCTGCGACCTTCTGATTTCATCCTTTACGGGAGCACCGTGGTGCCGAGGACGCCATAGCGCAGAAGCGAGAGCGCGCCGAGCTCGAGGAGAGCCAAGACGACGCCGGCGGCAAAGGGATTCAGGGCATCCCGCCAGGTCACCGCCGACCCTTCCTGCCGAAAGAGGGAGAGGACGAAAACGAGGTTGATGAGCGCGATCAGAATAATGACACTCGCGCTCGTTACGATCGCGAAGGGATAGAAAAAGAGGCCGATGCGCGATTCGTTGATGACAAAGAGGACCGCGGCGAGGCCGAGCGCGCCCGCCAACTCTTTCCATCCGCTCATGGCCGGGCGGGGATCGATCTCCCGCCAGAGTGAGTAATTGACCACCGGGACGAGAAAGCCGGCAAACGCAATCCCGCAGAGGAGCCCCGTCGCCAGGCGCAGCTCGAGACGAGGGGTGTAAAGATGCGGTACGACCCGCAGGTCGTAGAGAAAGGCATTCACCCCATCCGCGCCCATGATCGCCACAAACGCGACGAGCACGAACATTAACCAGGGGGGCGGCATCCCCCGCGCCCGGCCGCGGCCCAGGAGGATCAAATAGCCCCAGGTGACGAGAAAGCCGACGTACATGCCAAAGTCACGCGCTTCGAGCGGGAGCTGAAGCGGCGTGGCCGGGTCGAGGGCGGCATAGCCCGGTACAGACTGTCTCAGGAACGCTTCCCCCGGAAGCGTCGTGCCACCCAGAGCGTACGAGTGGCTGGGACGCTGCGGTCAGATGCCAAAGCAGACGGCGTCGAGCTTGCCTTTGAGCCCCCACGGGGCGACGAAAAAGACTCCGGCGAGGGCGAGCAAAAAGGCCGGCGCGAGCCAATTCATGAATGATTTACGAGAGACTTGAATCATTACGACTCACCTTTGCTTGATTTGAGAAGCAGTAGTGTTTGTCATTCTGAGCGGAGGCCGCTGCGTCCTGAGCGGAACGAAGTGGAGTCGAAGGAGCGGCCGGCATGCAGGATACTGACTGCATATGCGAACGAGACTCGCACCTATCATGCACCGGTCATTACTCCGCCTCGCCTCGATGCCAGTCCTCGCTGAGATCGCGCCAGTTCGGATTTATCGATTCGATGAGCGCAATCTTTTTGGAGCGCAGCCAGCCTTTCACCTGCTTCTCTCGGGCGATTGCCTCGCGGATGTCGGCGTACACTTCAAAGTAAACGAGCCGAGAGAGATGGTACCTGCTCGTGAACCCGGGCAGGAGTTTATGCTTGTGCTCATAAAGGCGCCGCTCCAGGTTGTTGGTGACCCCCGCGTAGAGAGTGCGCGAATGGTTGCTCAGTATGTAAAAGTAGTATTCACGCATACGCGCCTGTCCGAGTGATTGATGCGGGTCTCACTCGCATATGGCGTTGTCTTTCTGCGGGAGGAGCCGCGAGACCCTTCGCCACGCTCAGGGTGACAAGCAAAACTGGCTCAGGGTGGCAAGCATCCGCAATTCGCGCATGCAACTACGTGATCCCCGCTTCTGACCGGGTCCCGGTTGTCATTCTGAGCGGAGCGAAGAATCTCGCAGCCGGCACGCAGGATACCAATTGCGTATGCGACCGAGACTCGCACATCTCCTACAGCGGTCAGGACTTCGGCCCTTCACCGTGCGCGCAGAGCGGCCTCGTGCGCTCGCGCGTGTTCCCATTGGGTTTGGGCCAGGCCGGCCGCTTCCCGCATGGCCATTTCCAAATGCGGAAACAGAGTCCACACCGAGCCGACTCCGAACAGGACCCCCGTAATGACGCGCAGCTCGTAGGTGCTTTCCCGCCAGCCGAAAAGTTGCGTGAATCCGTCAATCGCCATCGGCGTCATGAGCACCAAATAGAGGCGCCAATCGAGCGGCTTGACGCGTGTCCGCACCAGCCCAAAGATAAGCGATGAGATGAGCATCGAGCCGTAGATCGCCGCGTCACGTTCGCACCAGGCCATCTTGTAGCCGAGGACCAGGTTCCCCTGGAAAAAGGTCCAGTAGAGAAAATCCTCGTTGTGGACGGATAAGAGCGCGCGCAATTGGTCGATCGTATAGGCCGATTGTTGCCCGAAGAGGAAAAAGCTGCGGTAGGCGAGCTGATGGCAGGTGAGCTTGTAGGTTCGGTAAATGAGCTCGGCCGGACCGGTATAGCCATAGTGCATCAGGATGGGCGCCAGGAACGGCAGCCCGATAAAGACAAAGAGGGATACGTTGGCGATCAGCAGCCAGTGCCGGGCGATGAACATGACGGCGTGATCGACGGAGACGATGAACCGGCGCATGGCCGGGGAGACGGGTTGAGGGGTCATTGGATTTTCCTGTGTGACTCGGCGATACGACCGGGACTAGGGACCGAGCGCGAACCAGCGCCACGCGCTCGGAGGCGCGGGAATGCCTTTCAAAAAGAGCACATACGGATCATACCCGGAACGTTGGACGAGCGTATTCCAATCGGCGAGCGATTTTAATTCGCTCTCCGAATAGACCTCGCGCATGGCCCGGTACCATTTCATCCCCTGCATCTGCTGGAAATGCCAATACTCGGCGGCGATGCTGTCCGTGCGCCAATCGAAACCCTCGTCGTCGTGTGACGAGATGCGGTCCCAGCCATATTCGCGCGCCAGCTCGGTAAAGTCGACGTAAAAGCCGTACGGCACCGGCTTCGGTACGCCCCCTTCGCCGCGGCCGACGATCCAACGGGCCCGGTAACTCAAATTCCAGGGCGCCTCTTTCATCGGCTCGCCCATCGAGCCATCCTGCGCCGTGGTTTTCAAAAAGATGCGCCAAAAGGTCTCGCCCTGCTCGTCTTCGCGGACCAATTCCAGTGCGTTGCCGACGCGCGCATCGGAATAATCCAGACGGCTGTCGAACGCACGGCCCGCCTTGTGCCAGCTTAACGTGTCGCACGTGACATCGCAGCGCAAATCGAGGGGCCGGGCCATGTCGGACAGGATCCCGAGGAAATCATAGCCGAGCTCTTGCTTGGCACGGGTCTGTAGAGCGACAAAGGAATCGGCCACCCGGCCGTTCAGCTTGTTGATGCCGGGGTTGAGCTGAGTCGAAGTAATGCGGCGCATCTCGTACGGATGCCCTTCGCCCGCCGCCGCCGCATCGCTCTGGGCCGAATAGAGGGGACGCGGAAGATCTCCGGGTCCGTCGCTCGGAGAGGCGTCCTCCGCCGACCAGGTCACCGAGGCGGCAAACATCGACTCGTCGGTCAGCGCGTGGGGAATGCCTCCGTCGGCGCTGGCGATGTAGATCGGCTGGCGGGCAGGCCGCGCCGAGACAAAGGCGATCCATTTCCCGTCAGGCGACCACGCCGGCGCCTCGTCCCAGCCGGAGAAAGTGATCCGGTGTGCATTGGCCAGGCCCGCCGGGGACCAGTCCGCGACGTAGATGGCTCGCTGCCCGTCGCGGTCCGACACGAACGCCAGCTTTTTCCCGTCGGGCGACCAGACCGGCTCTTGATCGTCGAACTTGTTCTGGCTGAGGTTGATCGCCTTGGGGCAATCGCTGCCTGCGCAGCTCGAGTTGGCAGAGACGGCGAAAATCTGTTGGGCGCCGGTCCGCCAACTGGTGAACACAATCCATTGGCCGTCCGGCGACCAGGCAGGGCCGTAATCATAGCTGCGCGAGTCGCCGGTCAGGTCGACGGCTTGTGTGCCGTCGGCATTCATGACCCAGATGTCCAGGTCGCCGCGCGCGTAGGATTCAAACGCGATCTTTTTGCCGTCAGGAGACCAACTGGGTGCGGCGCTGTACGTCATCCCACGCGTGAGCTGCGTCGCCGTCGAGCCTCCCGCCGTCGGCAGCGTGTAAATCTCCCAATAGCCGGCTCGATGGGAGCGAAAGGCCAGGGTCTTGCCGTCGGGAGAAAGGGCCGGGTCGCGCGCGGGGGCATAGTTCGGAGCAAGCTTCTGCCATGCGCCCCCGTTCGGATCCGCCGTGTACAAATCCCAGGAGCCGCCGTTTTCGGCGGAGAAAATCAAGCGACCGCTCGGGAGGCCCGAAGCCGTCTCACCCGACGTGGTGGAGACGGCGCCCGCTCCGCTTCCGCGATCTGCGAGGGTCTGCGGGATAGAGTCCCACGGGACGTCGCCAACTGCGCTCCCCGCAGCGACACAAGACTCTGTGAATGGGGCGGAAGCAGCGGCGGAGGTGGGCGAGATAGAGATTGGTATCAGAGCGTAGAGCAAGAGCGCGGCGACGCTTGCAAGCGCGCGGGGACGGACGATGCTAGAGATAGGCGCACTCCCTATTAAGCTGGCCCGATTATACCCCAGATGGAGAGGAGGGTCAAAACAATTTCTTTCAAAAAAAGACGTGCGGTGGTCAGAACCGCCGCACGTCTCTTGACGAGGAGAAAATGTAGGTTATGAAGTTTCAGCCGTCTGAGCCAACCGCTCCGGCCACCAGGGCAGCTTGGGCAGGCGATTGTACACGAATTGCTCGAGGCTCAGGACCTTGCCGGCGCCCGAGAGCAACAAGATCACGGACACACCCGCCATCGCCAGGTTCACGGTCTCGGTGCTCGCGCTCGTCCAACCGGCGGCGAACAGGTACGCCAGGTTCATGATCAACCCGGCGGTGATGCCTACCTCGCTAAAGACGCCGAGCAAGAGGGCGATGCCGACCAGGATCTCGCCGTACATCGTCAGGTTGCCAAAGAGCGCCGCATTCGGCGTGGCGACGTTCAGCAAAAAGGCCTTCTCCCAGCCGTAAGGGTTCTTGCTCGCAAAAGCGGCGAGCGTCTTGCCCATGCCGGAGACAAAGCCACCGCTCGTCAGTTTTTCGATTCCGGCCTGCAGCCAGAGGAAACCGAAAAAGATGCGAACGAGGGCGAGCCAGATGGCCGAATCATTCGTGCTGACCGCTTTCTTTATGGGGGACATTTTATTACTCCTAGTAATTCTAGAGATTTGGATTTCTTGTTCGTTCTGGTAGGAGTATAGCACACCTCTATTTGTGACGTAAGGGACAATTGTCCCGAATAGGGTGGGGGGAATGTTCTGTAAGTAAAAGGACATTTGACCTGTGGGAGACGTGACGAACGTCCTGCTCGGCCTCCGTAAGCAGATTGTAACCCCGACTTCCTTGCGATTTCCTTGCGATGACATGGTAGGATGGGGCCATCCAACTGGGGGGATAGCAAGATGGCCAAACAACCGCATCCGTACTGGGCCTTTATGCTGCGCTTGTGGCAAGTGAGGAGCGGTAGCGCCGTGGCCTGGCGGGCGTCGCTCGAAGACCCCCACACGGGCGAACGCAAGGGGTTTGCCGACCTGGAGAGCCTTCTGGCGTTTCTCCAGGAGCGAACCGCAGGCGGCAGCGGCTCTGCTTCTCCGCACGGCAGAGAAAGGAATGACAATGGCTAGGACGGCGCCGATTTCGCTCGGTGGAGCAGCGAATTTACACCTGCCCTTGCGGGCGGCGGAAGGGTTCGCCGGAGCTCTCTTGCTCGCTCTGTCCTTCGCGCTGACCGCGTGCGGCCTGTGGCAACCCAAGGTTCCCGGCCCCGCGGCCCCCTGCGCGGTGACGATTTCCAAGCCGGCGGCGGATGCGCTCGTGCAGAGAATCGACGCCCAGACCAGGACCCACGGCAGGACCGTGACGATTACGGCGACGAGCCAGGAGATCACCTCGCTCCTGAACCTGTTTGTCGACGCCGCCAAGCAGCAAGACCCCTCGATGGTCGCGACCATGCCGATCGACCACCCGGTCGTCTGCTTTTCGAGCGGCCGGATGACGCTTTATGGCGAGGTCGGGTACATGGGCGTGAAATCGACTGCCCTGATTACGATTGCTGCGGCGTTGAGTGATGGGCGAGCCGCCTTTCGGGTCGAGCGAGTGGACCTCGGCCCGGTGTCGGTGCCGCAGGACCTGGGCACGCTCGTATCGGGTTTGATCAACGACGTCCTGAATCAGAACCTGAGCCAAATTCAATTGACGCAAGTGCAGATTACGCAGAACCAGATCACGCTGAGCGGACGCGCGCGGTGACGGTTCGCACAGGCGCCGCCGACCTGCACCGTTCGCCCGTTTTATGGATTTCGAGGCCTTTCACTGCAATGGAAGCACAAGGAGGAACCATGTCACACCCACGCCGTTCAATCACGATCCCGATCCTTCGTTTCGCGGCGCTAGTCCTCGCCGGCTTGGTGCTGCCAGCCCTCTCTCCTGCATTATCCGTGCGGGCGGCGCGACCCTCGGACGCAACGAGCCGCTTCTCCGACCTGCCCTCGGCGGCACAGTCCACCATTGCGGCGGCCATTGGTCGCGACCAACCCGACTATGTTATCACCGAAGATGACGGCACCTATCGCGCGGTCAATCCCGCGCAGGGTCTTGCGGCATCGTTTGAGGCGGCGGGCGCGCGTATCGAGGCGCCGGGCGGCTTGTCGTGGAACCCGCGCGTGCGCGCGATTGGTCGGGATGCAAGGCCTTCGAGGTTTCCGGACCCTTCGACAAGCTCAGGGCAGGCTCCTTCGAGAATCCTTCGGCTTCGCTCGGGACAAGGCCCAGGGCGAGCCTCGAAGGTCCCAACCCCGCGAGTGGTGAAGGGGAATCGGGTGGAGTACCGCTACTCGGGTCTCACCGAATGGTACGTCAATGGACCGTTCGGCCTGGAACAAGGCTTTACGCTGATGGGTCCGCCGCCCGCTTCAAGGGAAGAGGGAGCGGTGACATTGGTGCTCGATCTGGGCGGGAATACGGCGAAGCTGGACGCGGGCGGTCGAGGTGTAACGCTGCTCGGGGAGGACGGCGAAGGGGGGCTGCGCTATACCGGGCTGTCGGCGTGCGATGCGGCGGGGAAGGCACTGCAGGCGTGGCTGGAAATCGCAGGTGGGTCACTCCTCGTGCGGGTGGACGATACCGGGGCGCAGTATCCTATCATGATTGATCCCTGGATTCAAGCGGCGAGACTGACAGCTTCCGATGGGGCCGCTGATGACATTCTCGGGTATTCGGTCGCGATTGACGGCGACACAATAGTGGCGGGCGCGTCAAATGCCACGATCCACTCCAACCAAAGCCAGGGTGCCGCGTACGTGTTTGTCAAACCGGCGGGCGCGAGCTGGGCGACCGCGACAGAGGCTGCCAAGCTCGTCGCCTCGGATGGAGCGGCGGGGGATGAGTTTGGCCTCGCGGTCGCGATCCAAGGCGATACGATTGTCGTCGGGGCATGGCATGCTGCGATCGGAGCCAATGTGGTGCAAGGCGCCGCGTATGTCTATTACCGTCCCCCCACCGGGTGGAAGGGGTATACGACGGAGAGCGTCAAGCTCTTTAAAAAGGATGGCTTGCCGGAGGAACGCTTTGGCATGTCCGTCGCCGTCGACAACCATATTGTTGTGGTCGGCGCGCCCAACGCTCTTGATGACAACCCCGGCGGCGTTGGGCAAGGCGCCGCCTACATGTTCGTCAATCCAGGTATCGGACCACCGGCGGCGGGAGGGGCGCCCGGGCAGTATTATACGCTTATGGCCTCGGATGGACAGGACAGTTGGTACTTGGGCGCTTCGGTCGCGATCAGCGGCGATACGGTCGCGGTTGGCAGTTACAACAGCCAAGTCGGCAATAACTATGGCCAGGGCGCCGTCTATGTCTTTGAAGGACCGGGGAGCGGGGGTCCGGGGACCGCCGGTACGTACACTGTCACCGAGTCGACAAAGCTCACCGCATACAACGGAGGAGCCTTGGATTGGTTCGGCATGAGGGTTGCGATGAGCGCCGACACGATTGTGGTCGGCGGGCGCCATGCGGACGGCTACAATTACTGGCGCGGTGCCGCGTATGTCTTTGTTCGACCGGGTCTCCACTGGACGAATATGACCGAGACCGCCATGCTCACCCCGTCGGACTTTGAGGTGGATGATCGATTCGCCAGTAATGGGCTTGCGATCAGCGGCGACAACATCGTCGCCGGGGCGTGGACATCGAACGGAGGCACCACCAGCCACCAAGACACTGCCTATCTGTTCGTCAAGCCGAGCACGGGCTGGGCGAGCGCGACCGAAACGGCCAAGTTCAGCCCCGGGGGTAGCCCCCTTGACGCTTATCACGCTCCGTCGGTCGGCGTCAGTGGGAACGTGGTCGTCCTGGGGTCGTTGTATAGCGTTGTTGGTGCCAACGACCAACAGGGGGCGGCATTCGTGTTCACGCGGGCGCGCACCACGACGACGATCACGTCCGTGAGCCCCGAGCCTTCCACCGTCGGTCAAGCGGTGACGGTGCATTTCTCTGTGACGTCGGGCGCGAGTGGCACACCCACCGGGAACGTGACCGTGAGCGACAGCGCGAGCGCCGCGACGTGCACTGCGACGGTGGCGGCTGGAAGCTGCAGCATGACGTTCAGCACGGTCGGACCGCACACGCTGGTCGCCCATTATGCGGGGGACAGCAACTATGACGCGAGCGACTCGGCGGGGGTGGCGCACACGGTCAAGAGCGCGCTGCAACAATTGTATCTGCCGCTCACGATTCGCTAGGAGGGCACTGAAAAACCCTCTCAACCGCAGAGAGCGCCCCCCGCTGTCCTTCGACTGCGTGGCCTCCTTCGACTCCCGCCGCAAGTGCAGCGGCGTCCGCTCAGAATGCAGGCCACTCCGCTGCACCCCGCGTAGGCCCGCGGGGCAGGTGATGCGCGGGGTCTTCGAGAGAACGCAAAGAAGTATGTATTCAAAGCTGGGGTTTTTCTGAAGCTTTCAGGGTCACGAGAGTGCGCCCCGCAACCTTGTGAGGAGAGAATGAATCGTAAATTGCTGCACGTTCCTGTCGGTCTCGTTACAGCCATCCTTGCGCTCATCGCAATGACGTCGCTCGCCGGCGCGGCAAGCGCGCCACAACCGCGTTCCGTTTCGTCGCTCGCCGCGCCAAAGACGGCTCCGCTGCCCGTCTGGCTGGTCACCTGGACCGCGACGGGCACGGCGTTCTCGGACGTCACGGACAGCTCCGGCACAAGGACTGTCACCAGCCGCAAGGTGACGATGTACGGCGCTGCCATTCAGAACCAACTCTCCACGGGGGGCCAGGACAGCTATCCGTTCGCTTTCATCGTCAACGATGAGGAAACAAAGGACGAGAGCGGGCCGTGCCAAGCCGGCGGCTGGTACCGCCACGACGCGGAGAACCTCATCGACCCGGGGCGCTATAACGGCGGACCAGACTATGGGCTCCTCGTGGGACAGCCCATGCAGCGCGCGGACGGCAGTTGGTACATGCTCGATCCGTTCGTCAGCTTTTACGTGGATCGCGTGTTCACGTATCGCCTCACGACGGATGCGGTGTACTGCGGCGGAGATAGATACTCTTCGACGGACGACTGGCCGCTGGGCAACTATGGCGCCTTATTGGGGCCAGGTGATATCAACGGCGACGCGCAGGGCAAGGTATTCACCAAGTCGATCCAGTTCTCCGATTCGGCGTACGCGAACCCGCCCCTGGCGGTGCAGTGGAATGTCACCGTCCGCAGGCTCGAGGGGCGCGACCTCACGGTCCGGGACCTCGAAGTGACACAAGGGCTGCAGGACGAGGCGGGTACAGAATCGCTCGTGCGCGGGCGGCGCACGGTCGTACGGGCCTACCTGGACGTCGGCGCCGATCGGGTCCCGGTCCCCAATGTGACGGGCAAATTGACAGCCTACAACGGCAGCGGCACGGTCCTGGGGTCGGTCGCCCCGTTCAATCGCGGAGGACGCATCACGGCGCCGGTCTGGCCGGACTGGCAGCAGATCGATCAGACCTTGAATTTTGAACTGCCGTATGCGTGGACACTGGAGCCCGTGCTGCGCCTCGAGGTGGAGGTCAACCCGGATCACAGCGTGGCCGAGATCAACTATGACAACAACAAACGGAGCACGCTCGTCGATACACAGTCGTGCACGGGCATGGGCATCGCCTACGTGCCTATCCACTATGCGCCCCCGGGCGGCTACACGCCCGCGGACCCGAGCGGCAACATTGTCCGGGGACAAGAGTTCCTTCGCAAGATATTCCCCGTCCCGGACAAGGCGCTGATATATTATCCCCAACCCGTTCTGACGACGACGTATGACATAAACACCCCAAGTGGCGCCGGCGCCATGCTGGTAGCATTGGCGGAACAACTGCTGTCCTCCAGCGCGCCGCGGGCAGATCATATCTACGGTTGGCTCCCATCGCTCGCATTCAAAGGAAATGGTTTAGCACCTTTGGGGGGCGGGGTGGCGTTCGGCAATGACACCGAAAGCCCAAACAAGTGGCGGCGCACCTTCGCGCATGAGCTCGGCCATAATTTCAGGTTCTTACACGACACGCTGACGACCGCCGGCACTCACTGGTTCGACGTGTACGACCGCGTGATCAAGCTGGTGCCAGCGAGTCTCGGTGGGGAAGATCTCCTCGACTTCATGGTGCCGGACCGCCTCGAGTCCGAGGCGTGGATCTCGCAAAAGAACTATGAACAGCTGGTTGGCCAAATGTGTGGTGGGGGTGCGAGCGCGGCGCCGGTGCAAGCCAAGGCGCCCCAGACAGCCGATACGCTCCTCGTGACCGGCATTATCAGCAACACCGCGCCGGCGACCGGCACGCTCGATCCGCTGTTCAAGCTCTCAAACGTGCCGACGTACACGCTGCCGGTCGGCTCGCAGTACTGCGTCAGGCTGAAGGATGCGGCGAGCGCGACGCTCGGCGACTACTGTTTCAACGAGAGCTTTGAGGATGATTCAGCCACTCCGGCGCCGGTGGCGCCCTTTGCCATGGTCGTGCCGTACCCGTTGGGGCTGAACCGCGTCGAGCTCTACAATGTCGGGACGCTCCTCGCTTCCCGCACGGCGAGCGCGCACGCGCCGACCGTGGCGCTCAAGTACCCGAATGCAATCGGACTGACGCTGAGCGGGATTCATGATGTCGTCTGGACCGGCTCGGACCTCGACGGGGATGCGCTGACCTACACCGTCCTCTACAGCCGCGACAATGGGGCGACCTGGATGGGAATTGGGAGCGGAATCACGGGCGGGCGCTACAGCGTGGATTTCTCGGGGTTGCCCGGGACGACAGGCGCGAGCGGGCGGATCAAGGTGATGGTGTCGGACGGGTTCTATTCGGCGGAGAGTCTGCCGGGCGCGGCGTTTACGGTCGCGAACAAGCCGCCCACGGCCGTCATCATCTCGCCGCCCGACGGTGCGGATTTCACCGTGGGTCCGAAGGTAGTGCTCGAGGGGATGGGTGTCGACCTCGAGGACAAGACGTTGGGGGACAGTGCGCTCAGTTGGACCTCGAGCAAGGACGGGGCGCTGGGGACGGGACAATTGCTCGAAGCGAATCTGTCGGTGGGGACGCATACGATCACGCTGACGGCGAAGGATAGCGGCGGGCTCACCGCGACGGCGACGATCCAGGTGAGCGTGTCCGCGCCTACCGCCGTCACCGGCGGCGGTAGATTGTTCCTGCCGTTCGTGAGACGATGAGCGTATGAAACGGAGGGCGGGTGAGGCCAAGAGATCACGGAAGCGCCTCGCCGGCGAAGAGGACTGCGCGCATAGGGAGTTGGTTCTTGGAGAGCGCGGCCGCGAGATTCTTCGTCGCATCGCCATCTGCGATGGCGCAGGCGCTCCTCAGAATGACAGTTAACAAGACGTGCAAGGCAGCCACGATTCATGACTGGGAGGCAAAAAAGTATGTCAAAGTTGACTAACCAACTTGGCTTAACGTGCGCACTGCTATTTCTACTGTTCCAACTTGCCCCGGCCGCATACGGCTGGTCGGCGCCCGCAACCCCACGCGCGGCGCGCACCGTGCCCGCCGCGCCCAACGTGGCCCAGTGGTATGACGGCATGAGCACGGCGTCCAGCATCACGAATTGCGCGAGCATCATCCAGGGAATGCCCTACCAGGAAGATGGCATCCGGACCTACGTCGGGTTCAATGCGGACCCGGCCGTCCCCAATCCCGCCATTAACCAGGTCTACTATGTCCACGTCGTCCTGTGGAGCATGGGCAACTCGTGCGCCGGCCAGCGCGCCTATATCGACATCTCTCTGCCCGAGAACACCTCGCTCGCGAACGATGCGAGTCATCTTATCTATTGCTTTTACGACGGCAACCCCTTCACGTCCGACTGCCCGCAGACCCTTCACAATTCCTCCTACAACCAAGGGTGGTACGAGGTTCCGGCGCCGGCGAGCTCGAGCTATACGTGGCCGATGCTGCAGGGGCACAATTTCGAATTCCAAATCCCGGTCAAGTCGAGTACCAAATTGAGTAACAGCCTGTTCCAGGCGAAGGTGTGGGTGCTGGACGGCAATATCAGCCCGTGGCTCAACCCGCAAGTGGGTGTCTATGTCTTTAGCAACCAGATCACCATTCTCTACGACACGCCCTCGACCACCGGCATCACCGATGTACATGCCTTGTCGACCGCGACCGTCTACACTTATGGCACCGGGGGAACCAGCTACTTTGATATCGGAACGGATACGAACTATAGCCTCTACCACGATTCGGGACCACTCTCATCCGGACAGGTCGGATGGATCGTCACGGAAGACTGGACCTCCCCTCCCGGAGGGCCGTCGGTGCTCCAGCCCGATACCTTGTATCATTGGCGCGTTCGCTACGTTACCGGGGGGCAGACCTATTATGGTGCGGACCAGACTTTTCACACTCTGCGGGCCGGCACGGCCACCGTGGGGAATGGCCAGGCCTCGAGCTGCACGCAGGCCGCCCTGGCAAGTCAACTCGCGCTGGGGACGACGAAGCAGGTGGACTTTGATTGCGGCACCCTGCCGATGACGATCACGTTGAGCAGCCCGCTTGCCATTTCCTCCGACGTGACGATCGACGGTGGCAACAAGGTGACGCTGGATGCAGTCGGCACGTCGAGCCATATCCAATTCCAGGCGAGCAAGCATCTGACCTTGACGCAAATCTCACTGGTCAATGGGTTCGGAGGCAATTGCGGCGGCTCGATCACCGTCCCGGGCGGCGCATGGCTGACGCTCGACGAGGCGCGTTTTCTCAACAACAAATTGCATAGCACCGTATGGAACATAAGTGGGGCCGGCGCGGTGTGCGTGCTCGCGAACGGCAAGGCGGATGTGAATAACAGCTTGTTCACGAAAAACGACGGATATATGGGTGGGGGCATCGCGAATTACGGCACGACGACAATCACCCACACTGTGTTCACGGCGAACACGGCATCTACCGGCGGCGCCATCTACAACGAGTTCGCGCCGTTGAGAATCACCGAGAGCACTATCTCGGGCAACACGGCTATCTGGAACTCGGGCGGCGGCCTCGCCATCTCTAGAGGGACGGCAATTGTCCAGATGAGCACGGTGTCAGGCAATGTATCCAAGGGCTCGGGGGGAGGTGTGTCCAGCAGCGGCTTCTTGTATCTGACGAACAGTACCGTTTCCGGCAACTCGGCCGCCACCAACGGAGGCGGCCTGGAGATCCAGGAGGACTTTATCGCGACCACTGCGACGACGCTGCTGAACAGCACGCTCGCGAACAACACCGCCGGGGGGCAAGGGGGCAATATCTACCGAGGGGCCGTGGCGAGTACCAAGGTCAAACTCAAGAACACGCTCGTGGCCTTCGGCAGTCCGAACAATTGCGACAGCGGCGTGACCTCTCAAGGCAACAATCTCGAAAGCGCGAACACCTGCGGCCTGACGGCGGCGGGCGACAAGACGAGCACGGACCCCAAACTGGGTCCACTGCAGAACAACGGCGGGCCGACAAACACGCGCGCTCTCTTGTCGGGCAGTCCCGCGATCGACGCGGGCACGAACGTCGGTTGCCCCGCGACGGACCAGCGCGGCATTGCGCGCCCGCAAGGGAGTGCGTGCGACATCGGTGCGTATGAAGTGCAGGTGCCGGCTGCCACCACGACGACGATCACGTCCGTGCAGCCGGAACCGTCGGTCATCGGTCAAGCCGTGACCGTGCATTTCTCCGTGGCGTCGGGCGCGAGCGGCACGCCCACCGGGAACGTAACCGTGAGCGACAGCGCGAGCGCGGCGACGTGCACTGCGACGGTGGCGGCTGGAAGTTGCAGCATGACGTTCTCGACGAAAGGGACGCATGTCCTAACCGCTGCCTACAGCGGCGACGCCAACTTTCACGGGAGCGCCTCTGCGCCCGTGAGCCACACGGTCAATGCCCCCGCCGCTGCAGGCAACCGGCTCTATTTACCGATGCTCGTGCTCTTGAACACC
>JAMDCU010000040.1 GCA_023489485.1 Chloroflexota bacterium | reverse complement strand
GACTATGATGTCAGACCGTACGGTCTGTTGTCTGTCATCTGTGGTCTGCAAGGAGCTTGCCATGAAGGATCTGACGGCTCGGGCGCTGAATCAGGCACAGGTGCGCGGGGCCGCTTACGCGGACATTCGCATCGTGAGTCGCATGACTCAACGGCTGATGGTCAAGAACGGCCTGGTCGAAGCGCTCGAACAGGATGAAACCCAAGGGTTTGGCGTGCGGGTGATTATCAACGGAGCCTGGGGGTTTGCCTCCAGCTCGCGGCTGGACCATCAGGAGGTGGAGCGCGTCGTCGTCCAGGCCATCGCCATCGCGAAAGCGAGCGCGCTCGCCAAGAGCAAGGACGTCCGCCTTGGCCCGGCGGTTTCGGTCAATGATTCTTATCACACTCCTTACCGTCTTGATCCCTTTACGCTGACGATGGCGGACAAGATCAACCTCCTGCTCAAAGCGGATGAGGAAATGCGCCGCACCAAGGCGGTCAAGGTGGCGCGGGGCGAGATGGTGTTTGTCCGCGAAAACAAGGTGTTTGCCTCAACCGAAGACAGCTATATCGACCAGGAGATTCTGGAGAGCGGCTGCAATATTTCGGCGCTCGCCACGGATATGCAAACCGGCGAGGTGCAAATCCGCTCCTATCCGAACTCGGGCGAGCGCCAGCAGCAGACCCGCGGCTATGAATTCATCCTCGAGCAGCGGCTCGAGGAGAATGCGGCCAGGGTGGGCGAAGAAGCCGGGGCGCTCCTCAAGGCCGACCAGTGCCCGAGCTATGAGGCGACGACAGTAATCCTCGACAGTTCTCAGGTGGCTCTGCAGGTTCACGAATCCTGCGGGCATCCGGTCGAATTGGACCGCGTGCTGGGGAGTGAGGCCGCCTTTGCGGGTACCTCCTTCTTGACCCCCGACAAACTCGGCCGCTTTCGGTATGGATCCGAATTCGTCAATATTACCGCCGATGCGACGATTCCCGGCGGTCTCGGCACGTTTGGGTTTGACGACGAAGGAGTCGGAGCCCAAAAGACGGACCTGGTGAAGAACGGCCTGTTTGTCGGATACCTGACAAGTCGAGAGACGGCTCAGCAGCTCGATCTCGGGAAATCGAACGGGGCGATGCGCGCGGACGGCTGGAGCCGGACCCCGATCATTCGCATGACGAACATCAACCTGCTCCCAGGGACCTGGGAGGCGGAGGCCCTTGTCGCCGATACGGACGACGGCATCTGGATGGAGACCAATCGCTCCTGGAGTATCGACGACAAGCGGCTGAATTTCCAATTCGGGACCGAGATCGCCTGGGAAATCAAGGGCGGGAAAAAGACCCGGATGCTGAAGAACGCGACCTATACCGGCATCACGCCCCAATTCTGGGGTTCGTGCGACGCGGTCGGGAACGAAAAGAGCTGGGTGGTATGGGGGACGCCGAACTGCGGCAAAGGACAGCCTCTCCAGATCGCACACACAGGGCACGGCGCGGCCCCCGCGCGCTTTCGCAATGTACGAGTCGGGGTACTGGGATAAAAGGAGCTGCCGATGCTGGGTCCAGACAAGATACGCACGTTGGCGGAACAGGTCTTTGCCTTTTCCAAGGCCGGCCAGACCGAAGTCCTTTTTGACGTTCGCGATTCTGCGCTGACGCGTTTCGCCAACTCTTCCATTCACCAGAACGTCGCCGAATCAGATACGCAGGTCCGCGTGCGGGTCGTGTACGGCAAAAAAGTCGGGGTGGCCTCGACGAACGATATTAGCCCGGAGGCACTGAAAAGCACCGTCGAGACGGCCCGCGCCATTGCCCAACTGCAGCGCGAGAATGCCGAGTTCAAGTCTCTCCCGGATCCGCAACCGATCACGCCGGTCGACGCCTTTGTGGAACGAACCGCCCGTTTCTCGCCGGAACAGCGGGCCCAGGCCGTGAACGTACTGTGCCGCAAAGCCAAGGACAGGGGCGTCGTCGCGGCCGGCGCCTTTAGCACCACCAGCTTTGAAATTGCGGTCGCCAATTCCCTCGGCGTCTTCGCCTATCACCCCGGCACGATAGCCGATCTGAACGCGGTGATGATGTCGGACAGCGGGTCCGGCTATGCGGCCCAGGTACACCAGGATGTGGGAGAAATCAAACCGGAGGCGATCGCGAACGAGGCGATCGACAAGGCGCTGCGGGCGCGCAATCCGATCGCCGTTCCGGCGGGGGACTATACGGTGCTCCTGGAGGAATACGCCGTCGCCGACCTCCTCGACTTTATGGCGTCTCTCTCTTTCTCTGCCCTCGCGGTGGAGGAGGATCGTTCGTTCATGAAGGGCAAGCTCGGGGACAAGATCATGGGCGATGCCGTGACCTTGTGGGACGATGGCTGCGCGAAAGATACGGTGGCTCTTCCGTTCGACTTTGAAGGCGTTCCCCGCCAAAAAGTGATGTTGGTCGAGAACGGGATTGCGCGTGGGGTGGTGTACGACACGGCGACGGCGCAGAGAGAAGGCAAGCGCTCCACCGGCCATTCGCTCCCGGCTCCCAATGCCACGGGTCCTCTGCCCATGCACATGTTCATGGCGCCGGGCTCGGCGCATAAACGCGAGATCATCCAATCGGTCGAGCGCGGCATCTGGGTCACACGGTTTTGGTACACACGGGTGGTGCATCCGCTCAAGGTGGTCATTACGGGGATGACGCGCGATGGAACCTTTCTGATTGAAAAAGGGGAGGTCACGCGGCCGGTCCGGAACCTGCGCTTTACGACAAGCTATTTGGATGCGCTGAACCATATCCGCGGGATCGGGCGCGGGGACAAGCTCTTTGTGGACGATTGGTCCCGGGCGGCGCGACGTGTACCCGCGCTTTTGACCGACGGTTTTCGCTTTACCGGCGTGACAGAGTTCTGAAGGATGAGGGATGAGGGCGGAATGCAGAAGGCAGCAGCAATGTAGCCCCTAGTGGGCGTTGAGTGCCGAGGAGAGAAACCGTGAATGCTAAAGAAGCGGCAAAAGAACAGGTGGATCGATCCCAGGAGAGTCTGATTGCGTTGAGCCGCCGAATCCATGCCAACCCGGAAGTGGCATGGGAAGAGGAAAAAGCGGCGGCATGGCTGTGTGAGACGCTGTCCGGTGCGGGGTTTGCCGTGGAAACGGGGATTGGCGATCTGCCGACCGCTTTTCGCGCCCGGGCCGGCAGCGGTTCGTTACATATTGCGATTTGCGCCGAGTATGATGCCCTGCCCGGAATCGGCCATGCCTGCGGTCACAATCTGATCGCGGCGATGGCGGTGGGCGCCGGCATGGCCGCGGCCCAAGTGGCGGACGAGGTGGGGCTGACGATCACGGTGATCGGGACGCCGGCCGAGGAGGTGGGCGATGCCGGGGGCAAGATACTGCTGCTCGAGCGCGGCGCCTTTCAAGACCTACACGCGGCGATGATGGTGCACCCTGCGCCCTTTGACGCTCTTTTGCCAAAGATCATCGCGGCTTCCATGTTCCAGGTCCACTATACCGGCAAAGCGGCCCATGCGTCGGCATTCCCGCAAGAGGGAATCAACGCGGCGGATGCGCTCACCATTGCGCAGACCGCGATCGGTCTGCTGCGGCAGCACATCCGCTCTACGGATCGCATTCACGGCATTATTACCAAAGGCGGAGACGCGCCGAACGTTATTCCTGCGGACACGATGGCCAAGTATGTCATTCGAGCGGAGACGTTCGACCAGCTTGCGGAGCTGCGCCCCAGGGTCCAGCGCTGCTTTGAAGCGGGCGCCGTGGGCACCGGCGCGCAGCTGGAATACATCGGGGGGACCAAGCCCTATGCGCACATGATTCATGATCCCGACATGATCGCCATCTACCGGCGGAATTCGGAGAGCCTCGGCCGAAGCTTTCCGGACCTCGGGGCTCTGCTCGAAAGCAGCGCCGCTTCGACCGATATGGGAAACGTGTCCCTCGTTCTGCCTTCTATACAGCCCTTGATCGGCATCGACTCGCTTCCCGCCGTGAACCACCAGCCGGAATTTGCGGCGCGCTGCGTTACCGCGGCGGCAGACAAGGCGATCATGGATGGAGCGCTGGCGATGGCCTGGACCGCGATCGATATGGCAGCGGACGACAGGGTTCGCAACCGCCTGCTCACTCGCGCCCGAGACGCAGGGCAGTGATACGGGGTATTTAACCAGAAACCTGGTTTCTCGTGTGAGGAACCAGGTTTCTGCTTTCTACTTGGGCATTGGCTTGGCGTCTTTGGGAGCCTGGACGACGATCGTCGGGTCGTTGAACGCGTACATGTGAGCATTCATCTTGAGCGCGGATTTTTGGGTCGTGTCCTTGGTGTCGTGCCCTTCATAGTCCATCGTGAACTTGTGGACGAGCCCATCCTTGCACAACCAAAAGTTCATCTCGGCCTTGTCCACCGCGCCGAAATCTGACTTGCTCGAGGCTGATCCCAGCAGGCCGACGAGAGCCGCATTCTGGAGAGATTTCATGTTGTAGAGATAGACGTCGCAGGTTTGTCCGTCGAATGATTCGCTGCGCACCTTTTGGAGATCCCCGGTCTTGGCTCCGGAGGTCCAGTCCGCAAAATCGTCGGGCTTGGTCATACTCGAAAAGCTGCTGCCCGTGTTGTTCGTGTCGATGTACCAGACTTTGGGGTCATACACGCCCATCAGCCCCATCCCTTTGACATAGCTCTTGCCATCCACCTCGATAAACTCCAAGGGCGTCTTTTCATCCCCGGCCAGCATCGCCATGATGCCACCCGTGGAAGTAAAGTGAGAGTTCTTGCCATCCACTTCGCCCTTGAAATTCATAAAAGGCTGTTCCTGGTACTTGCCGCTGTCCATCCCGCCGAAAATCATCGAAAACTCCATGCGGTACTTGGACATGCCCTTGGCTTTGTTCGCGGCATCGGTGAGCAAATTGCCAGTGCTCGCCCCACTGCTTGCCGCTTTCGTAGGAGCGCTGGTCGCCGCGGCGGCCTTGGTCGGGCCGGTCATCGGGTTGGACGTTGCCACCGTCTCCGGCACGCCCGTCGCGAGGGCGGCCAGGGTCGGGGCCACCCCGCTGGCCTGGTCCTCTACCTGTTTTTTGACGTTCTGCGGAATAAACCGAGCGGCAATGCTGGTGACATCGCATGCCATGATCAGGAGCGCCGATGCTGCCAACAGAACGAGCACTTTCTTGCCCATTTCTTCTCTCCTCCTCAGGGGTGACCGGCAACCAGTCTGGTTGAAAGTGTAATCGAAAAGCGCCTTTTTGGCAATTTTGAGGGACGCGTTTTTGCTCCCAGCCGGAGATTGTGCTAGAATCAATTCAGAGATGGACCTCGCCATTGTCATCGTCAACTACAATACACGTGATCAATTGCAAAACTGCCTCCGCTCTGTCGAGGCGAGCCGCGGCATCTCCTTGGATACCTGCGTCGTCGACAACTGTTCGACGGACGGCACCACCGGGATGGTGCAGGCGGAATTTCCGCACGTGCACCTCATCGCCAGCCGCATGAATGGCGGTTATGCCTATGCCAATAACCTCGGCTTGCGTCGAATCCTGTCTATGCAGCCTCTGCCGCGCTATACGCTCTTGCTCAACCCGGATACCGTCCTGGCCGAGTCGGCGCTCGCAGAGATGGCCGCCTTTCTCGAATCGCATCCGGAAGCCGGGATTGCCGGCCCCAAGCTCGTGATGGCCGACGGCAAGCTGGATTTGGCCTGCCGGCGGAGCTTTCCCACCCCCGAATACTCGATGGGCCATGTTCTCGGCCTGACGAGGCTCTTTCCCAAACACAAGCGATTTGGGCGATATAACCTGACCTTCCTGGACGAAAATCTTGTCACCGAAGTGGATTCGGTCGTCGGCGCCTTTATGATGATGCGCACGACGGCTCTTTGCCAGGCGGGGCTGCTCGACGAATCCTTTTTCATGTACGGCGAAGATCTCGACCTGGCCCTGCGCATCAAGCGCAACGGGTGGAAGGTCTATTACAATCCCGCCGTCCAGGTCCTGCACTATAAACGGGCTTCCAGCCAGCAGTCGGCCCGAGCGAAATACGAATTCTGGCGGGCCGCCTACATCTTTTACCAAAAGCACTATGCGCGCGCAACTCCGCTTCCCGTGCACGGACTGGTGGTGGGCGGGCTGGCGATCAAAGGGGGACGCAAGCTGCTCCGCGAAATGATGCGGCCCCTGCCGCCCGCGCCCAACTGGTCCGAGCTGATCGCTTGATCGAGACACCTTCGTCATGAAACGCCACGCCAATATCGTTTTCGGGATCACCCTGCTCGCCCTCGACGCCGGGATGACGTGTGTGGCCTTTTACCTGGCCTACCGCCTGCGTCCCGACGACCCCACGGTCCGCCAGGTCATTCCCTCGTTTCGCGGCTATTTCGGCATGCTGCTTTTGAACGTGTGCGCCGTGGTCGCGGTGTTTTTCTCTTACAAGTTGTATCATCTCCGCCGGGGGAGCGCGCGGCTCGACGAGCTGTACTCTGTATTTTCCGCCGTTTCAATCAGCATCATCGTCGGCATTGCCGCGACGACCGTCGTCTACCGCACCGAGATCGACTATCCCCGCACCATGATCGCCTATTTCTGGATGATTGCCCTCGTGCTCATCGGCACGGCGCGGATGGCGCACCATACGCTCCGGTCCGCGTTGTACAAGCGCGGCTGGGGCGAGTCCAAGCTGCTCATCGTCGGCGCGGGCGAAGCGGGTCAACTGATTCTCGACAAGATCCGCAGTTCGCCGGGGCTGGGCTACTCCCCGGTGGGATTCCTGGACGACGAACGAGCGGGACAAACGGTGCAGAGCTTGCCGGTGTTGGGGGGAATACACGAGCTGGGCGACACCGTGCACAGCCAGAGCATTTCAGAAGTGATCATCGCGCTTCCGGAAGCCTCTCACCAAGAGCTGCTCTCCGTCATCTCACACTGTGAAGACGGGAACGTCAGCATCAAAGTGTTCCCGGATGTCTTTCAGATCATGGCCGCAGAAGTGAACGTCGGCGACCTCAACGGTCTGCCGCTCTTGACCATGCGGGATGTCGCGCTGCGCGGCTGGCGTCTGATGCTCAAGCGGATTGTCGATTTCGTGATCAGCGCGATCGTGCTCGTCCTTCTCTCGCCACTCATGCTCCTCATCGCGCTGCTCATCAAGCTGGATTCGCGCGGCCCGGCGATTTATACGCAAGAGCGCATGGGGCTGGACGCGATTCCATTTCCCTGTTTCAAGTTCCGCTCGATGGTGCGGGATGCGGAAGCGGAGACGGGACCGATATGGGCCACACAGGGCGATCCCCGCCGGACGCGTTTTGGCTCATGGCTCCGACGTTATTCGCTGGACGAACTGCCGAACTTTATCAATGTGTTCCTGGGACACATGAGTCTCGTCGGGCCGCGGCCCGAACGACCGGTGTTCGTGGAACAGTTCCGGCAAATGGTTCCGCGCTATATGGAGCGGCACCAGGAAAAAGCGGGCATCACGGGGTGGGCACAGGTGAACGGTTTGCGGGGGAATACGTCGATCTGGGAACGGACCAAATACGATCTGTATTATATCGAGCACTGGTCGGTGTGGTTTGATTTCAAGATCATGCTCATGACGCTCCTCAAGGCGTGGCGCGACCCCAATGCCTTGTGAGCGGAGAGAACACACGACCCTCGCTGGACTTTAGCGGGGGTCGCTTTTTATAGCCCGAGCCGTACCTGCGCGACCGGGGCGAAACTCTTGCGATGCTCGGGGCAAGCCCCGAGCGCTTCCAAAGCCGCATAGTGCTGCCGGGTCCCGTAACCTTTGTGGCGGGCAAAAGCGTAGCCCGGCCACTTGCCGTCCAGTTCGATCATCATGTGGTCTCGCGTCACTTTGGCCAAAATCGAGGCGCACGCAATCGAGAGCGAGAGTTGATCGCCGTGGATAATGGCCCTTTGTGGCAAATCCAACTCGGATAACTTTACGGCGTCGATCAAGAGCGCTTCGGGAGGCATGCCAAGCGCCGCGAGCGCTCGCCGCATGGCGAGTTTCGTCGCTCGCACGATTCCCAGGTGGTCGATCTCTTCGCAGGTCGCGCTCCCCGTTCCGTAGGCGAGAGCGATGGATTGAATGGGGCCGACGAGCACCTCGCGCTGAGAGGGCGAAAGCAGTTTCGAGTCACGCGCACCCGCCAGCTCACGGAGGGCGGAGCTCAACTTCCAGTTCCGGGTATAGCGGACCCGGGGAAGGATGACGGCTCCCGCGACGACAGGGCCCGCCCATGCGCCGCGTCCGGCTTCGTCTAGTCCGGCGACATGAACTATCTCATGGCGCCAAAAGGCGTGTTCGAATTGAAGGGTGGGAATAGGGCGAATAGGCTGAATAGGCTGAATGGGCTGACTAGGATGGGCCATTTTGAGGGTCATGCAATATAAAAGCCGAGGCCCTTGCCCTCGGCTCTTTCATGCAAGATGAACCGCCTATTCGGCGGCGGGTTCGGCAGGTGCCACGGTCGCCTGCTCGGGCGCGACGGTGCGCTTTTCGCGCAGGCGGGCCGCTTTGCCTCGCCGTCCACGCAAATAGTATAGCTGAGCTCGACGGACGTGCGTGTGCCCTGCCACCTCGACCTTTTCCACACGCGGCGAGGAGAGCAGAAAAGTGCGCTCAACCCCGACGCCGTGAGAGGCAATCCGGCGAACGGTAAAACTGGCATTGGCGCCGCCTTTACGCAGGCGCATGACAGTGCCCTGAAAAACCTGAATACGCTCGCGGTCGCCTTCGACGATGCGGGTATGTACCCGGACCCGGTCCCCGGGCTGGAGTTCAGGAATATTCGGATTCGGTTCGCGTTTCGTGACGACGGTTACTAGATCCACGGTAGACCACCCTTCACATTTCTGATTTACGATGTATGATTTAGGATTGCCGATTTGCGAGCGACGGAGATTATAGCACGGAAAGAGGCAGGAGGCAAATCCAGTGTGTCAGGACCCTTGCCAACCGAGGGATTTCAGAAATTCGCGGTCTTCCTGAGACAAATCAATGTTCTTGAGCATGTCCGGCCGGCGTTCCAGCGTGCGGCGGAGAGCCTGTTGGTGGCGCCAGGCGGCCACCTGGGCGTGGTTTCCGGAAAGCAGGGCCTCCGGTACTGTCCAGCCGCGAAAGACCGGCGGCCGCGTATAATGTGGCCCTTCGAGTAATCCTGAAGCATGCGAGTCCTGAGCGGATGCCGTCGCGCACCCGAGAACGCCCGGAATGAGCCGGGCAACGGCATCGACGACGACCATGGCAGGAATCTCGCCGCCGGTCAGAACATAATCTCCAATCGAAATCTCATCGCCGACGAGATGCTCCCGCACACGCTCGTCCACCCCTTCATAGTGTCCGCAGACGAGCGCGATCCGCTCATGCCGGGCGAGTTCGGCGGCTATCGCTTGGTTGAACACCCTTCCCTGTGGGGACATGAGGATAATCGGCACCGAGGGTGGCAGAGGGGTGCCGAGGACATTTTCGACGGCGGCGAAGATGGGGTCCGGCTTCATCACCATCCCGCCTCCCCCCGCGTAGGGGTAATCATCCGTGACGTGATGCTTGTCGGTCGTGTAATCGCGGATGTCGTGCAGCGCGATGTCGATCAAGCCCGCCGCGCGGGCGCGCTGGAGGATGCTCTCGTCAAAGGCACCCGCGAACATTTCGGGAAAGAGGGTGAAAATATCAAAACGCATCGATTCACTGATTATTGCAGGGCGACGATGTCGCCCTCCTGCAAGCCGCTCACAATCTCGGTCTGATTCCCGTCGCTCACACCCGTTTCGACGATGACATCCCGCGGCTGGCCCGGCCCGACGACGTGAACCGCCTTGCGTGTACCGACCGTCACGAGCGCGCGGTTCGGTACGAGCAAAACGTCTTTCTTTTCAATCGTATTGATCTTCAAGTTCGCCCCCATGCCGGGACGAATGTTGGATGCACCCGGGTCAAAGTTGACGACCGCTCCGTAGACGGTACTGCCCCGGTCGGTGGATGCGGCCGGGAAAAGCCGCGTGAGCTTGCCGGTGAAAGACTCGCCTGGAAACGCATCGAAACGAATGTCTACCGCTTGTCCCACTTGCACATGGGCCACGTCGATCTCGTCAACCTGAGCATCGATCTCCAACACATGCAGATCGGCCACGGCGGCGAGCGGGGTGAATCCGCCGACCAATTCTCCCTCGTGTACGTCCACCTCGGTCACCGTCGACGTGAAAGGAGCGGTCACCTTCATTTGAGCAAGCGCGGCTTTGGCGCTGGCCAGATCAATCTGCGCGTAAGTGACATTGTTCTCGAGGGCCTGCAGGTCATCTTGAGTCGGCCCGTTCACGGTCTTGTCAAAGTTGGCGCGGGCAATGTCGAGGTCGGCCTGTGCATTTTCCCGAAGGGCAGAATTCTGCGGGGTGGATGCTGCATCGTAAACTGCGCTGGCCGCCGCGGCGGCGATCGTCGCCTTGTTCAGGTTGGCCCGGGCAATCTCAATATCTTGAGCACTCGGAGCGGCTTTCGCGCGGGCCAGGTCCAGTTGGCGCATCTGTACGGTCAACTCGGCCTGGCTGACGCGCCGCTGTGCGTCATCTGCCTTCAGACTGAGAATCACGTCGCCTGCATTGACTTCATCCCCAGGCTTTTTGTCGATGGCGGCGACGACGCCGGCCTGAGGGAGTGCAAGGCGCGCGGCCTTTTGAGAAGCCACCTTGCCCGTCGCGCTGACCGAAGCGCTAATGTCACCCCGCTGTACGCGGACCACGTTCGGCGGATTGCGGGGCACTACGGCCGCGATCAGAAAGGCAATGGCCACGGCGAGGACGGCGATCACGAGCACTACGAGAGCCAACCGTCGAAGATTCCATTTCATCTTGCGCTCCACCCTTACTGTCCAAAATCGCTGGCGCGATAGGCAGCTGTAGTCATGGCGCTTGGCGCCTCGTCGACCTCCACGGCTGCCCAAGACGCGTCCATCAAAGTCAGATCCACGCTGTATGGACCATCCAGCCCGCGGGCTCGGAGATCGCGCCCGGGGATCGCTACCGAGACGGTCAGAGTCCCTTGCGTCAACGTGATCGGCGCGGTGATGGACGCGACGACCTGCTTCTGAGGGTTGCGCAGCGTCGCCGCGAGCGCAAAGCTACCTGACTGCTTTGCATTCACCCCCGCATCGACGACCAGCGCAGAATAGCTGCCGGCAGCGCCCTCTGTGCGGACGTGAACATCCCCTGTTAGCTGCGCGGTTGCGGGTGATACTGAGAAAATTGCCTCCCGCTCGCGCGTAAACGTCGCGGTTCGCGCGGTAATACGCAAGAGATAATAACCACCCCGCAGGTCGGTGAGAGCCTGGGCATAGTTGCCGGGCTCACCTTCTTCCAGGAGCTTGACCTCGGTCGGGCTGCCCCGCGGCGTCACCCCGTTGCCCAACCACTCCACCTTGGCCCGCACATCCGCGTCGCTCGCATGGTTAGAGAGACTCGCGGAGACAATCACCGGCTGGCCCGGACGATACCAGAGATGGTCTGTCGACGCGTCTAGTTTCAAATCGGCGTCGAGGTCCGCGTACGTAGTGACGGTGAGCGGCTGGTCACCCTTATCCAGGCGCGTCACGGTGACCGACCAGACGCCTGCCTGGGCATGGGGAATCGAGTACCCGATAAAGTCGGCAATATCCGCTTTGAGAAAGGTCGCGTCCCGCGGAGCCGCCGTCGTATAACGCGTCCCGTCGGGAGCCTTGACGCTCATGTCGGCGTCACCCTCGTCCCAGCGGGCAAAGAACCGCGCCGTGCGATTCGCATCGATCGTAATTGTGCGCGTGACCGAATCGCCGGGGTTGAGAGTATCGACATTCATCGGCGTGATGTTGCGCGGCGCGACCGGCTCGACCGGCGGCGCGGCAAAGCCGAGGGGACGTGCATCGGGGTCTCGCAGTCCATTGCGGATAAAGCGTGTGTAGGTCTGCTCGGGATAGAGATAGGAGGTGATGTTGAAAGGGAGCGGTGCCGGGTTCCACGAGTGGACATCCGAGTCTAGAATGTGGCGCACCTGCGGCCCGTTCAGTGCATGCGCGCTCCATTCGCTGATCAGTCCGTCGCTCGGCGGAAACGCCTTGAGCAACTCGAGTCCCGGCTGATTGCGGGCATCGCCGACGACGAGGTCGTAGGGCACGGTCGCTCGGGGGGTGTGCGTGCGATTGAAGAGATTGGCATATTCGGGGGACAACTCGATAGTGGACGGCTCTTTGGGGCGATCTTCGATTTCGCGCGTCAAGAGGGGATACCACAAATCGACACCTGCTTCAGGAGTCCCGAGAATAATGGCGCGGCGCACGTCATTCTGATAGAGCGTGGATTCGAGATAGGCGCGCGCGTTCAGTCCGCCCATGGAAAAAGCAATAATATCGACCCGCGGCGAGCCCGTTTTCGCTTTCACCTCCGCAATATCATCCCGCAGGGTTGCTGCGTTTTGAAAAAGGGTCTTGTCCGGCAAGATGCCAGCCGCGTAAAACGGGGCGATGCCATCCTGCTCCATGGCCGGGGCGATAAAGCGGAATTCGCTGTCTTCAAGTTGATCCGACGCGGGTCCGTGCCAGCCGTGTACCAAGACGACAGGGAGCGTCTTTGCACCGGAGAGGGTCACACTGCCGAACACGCTCAAGCCGCTGGGCGTTCCCACCCACACATTGCCCTGCCCATCCACGGCCAGCGCGGTCACGAAATCATCGGCCAAGCCATCCGCGGTCGAATACGACTTCCATGTACTGCCGTCGAGCACGGAGAGTCCGCTCGGCGTCCCGAACCACACTCGCTTTTGCGCGTCGACCGCGATCGCACGGACGGTGTTATCCTTCAGCCCATCGGACTGTTTGTAGCTTTTGAAGCGACGGCCGTCGTAGACGGTGGCGCCCTTGTCCGTCCCGAACCAAACGCGGCCGTCCGGGGCGACCGCGACGGCCAACACGCGGTTGCCCGCCAGACCCGAGGTCTGAGTGAAACGGGACCAGGTCTTGCCGTTGTAAAACGAAACGCCATCGTCAGTGGCCACCCACGGATTTCCGCCGGCGTCAAGAGCCAGCGCGTTGACATAGTTGTCGGGGAGCGTGAACGTGGCCCACTGTTCTCCCTCGAGCCGGCCGACTCCTGCACCCAGAGTGCCCACCCATACACGGTTCTGTTTATCGACGGCGAGTCCGGTCAGGTAGTCGCTTGGTATGGCCGACGTGGCGGTGTTGTAGGTCTTGTGGCTGCCGCCATCAAAGACCGTCAGCCCGCCCCCGTCCGTGGCAAAATAGCTCTTGTCGCCTGAAGCTACGCCGATGCCGCTGACCCAGTTGTTTCCGAGTCCCTGGGAGGAAGTGTACGTGATCCAATACTTGTCCTGGACGAGCGTCGCGCCGCGCGGCGTGCCGACCCAGAGTGCATTTCCAGAGCCAAAGGCGATTCCGTTCACATAGTCAGATGCCAGCCCGTCCTGCTCGGTGAAGGTCTGGAATAGCGCCGGATCAGCATGGGCGCTCGTCAAGAAGAACGACGACACGAGCAAGAGGGCGGGAAAAAGATAGGTCCGGGGCGAATGGGTAATTCTTTTCAAGAGTACCGATCGGATTCTGGAGATCACGTAAATCGTGTTCCTCGCAAGGTCGGAATCGGGACTGGGCTGCAAACCGATATGGGCGCAAGCGTCCATCCGTATGTCGTTGGTTCGGGCCTATGAATGCGAGAGCGAAAGAAAAGGAAAGGTCAGGGGTGCTGATGCGCCGAATCGTAGGACGCATTGAACCAGAGCACGCGCGGCTCTGGAAGAGGCAATGGTACAGGGGATATTATACGCTTGAACAGATTATTGGCAATTTTACCAAAAGGGCACGCGGCAAGTGCTCACCGCCGCTGCACGTACCCTTCCTGGTACGTCTGTCGCCGCGCCTCGAGGCTCTTCCACAAATCTTGAGGCACAAGAGCACGGATGCGGTCATACACTGGTCGCATTGCCTGCGCGTCTTGTTCCTCCAGCTCGCTGGGGATGGAGACGCGCGTGCCTTCCGCGGTCACGTCGAGCCATTCCTGGCTGCCGCCCACTCTTCGTCGTTTCGCAGGCAGCCACTGCCGGGTGAGCACTCGCTTCTCCACGATCAAGCCGAAGAGATGAGTCAAATCGTCCTCGGAGAAGGGGAAGGTCTCTCGCCAGACCGGGGGATTGTGGTTAGGGTAATCGGGTGAATAGATAATCTCGCCGGACGGGTCCGGCCCGAGGCGAATCGTGTACTCGTCGTGAAACGGCGGCGGGACGCTCCCTGCCTGCCATTCATATTGCACTTTGAAATCGGCCGGTCTCGACGTGCTCGTCGGGTTGAGTTTCATCGGCGCTGCGTCACTCTCGAGCGGTCAGAGCGAGGCCAGGCATGATGTTATAGGCCGAGCGACCCGGCATCATTCTCGCTGTCAGATCCGCCGGACAGGCCCTCGATTCTCAAATCCTGATCTTGGGTATAGGTCCAATTATTCTTGAGCGCCAGTTCGGCCTTGGCAAGTTCCATTCCCAGATAGATGGCATGATCCACGCGTGAAACGTAGAAAGCCAGCTCCCGCTGGAGCGCTCGCGCGTTGCTTCCGGTAAAAGTCGCAAGCAAATTGCCTTCGGGCGAATAATGGTCAACGCGGATCTGATATCCCTCCACGCGGATGTTGAAACTACCCCGCGGGTCGCGCACTAGGCGTGGGTTTTTCAGGTACTCGCGCTCGTGCTCGCGCGTGATGGTCCGGGCCGCTTCCCAAGAATCCGCATAGATATGCGCAGACTGGGAGATAAGGACCAGGTCGCCGAGCATGCACTTGCCGAGCCGTTGGCCGATTTCGTGCTGGAGCTTGCGGAGACCAAAGGCGTTAACCAGCCATGCGCGAAAGATATCGTGACTCCGAAAATAAGCGGTCAAATACAGCTTGCCGTCCCGCGCACGCGCCTGTAAGAGGTTGAGGCACGGCGGGTCCGCCGAGCGCGGATCGCGAGCCGGATCCCACAGGGACGCCACGGCGCGGCGCGAATAGCGCGTTTCCCGCAGTTCGTCCACCATGGCCGCGACCTGATCGCGGCCGTAATAATCAAAGAGGCGCTCGCCGTACGTGTAAGCGATATTCTCCGGCCGCTCCGCCGTGAGGAGTTGGGGATAATAAGCCTCGAGTTGTTCAGGCGTCAGCGGCACCCAAGCGGGAAGAACGAAATTCAGTGGGTCCTCGTCGTGAATGGTCGCGATCACGTCGAGCAATTCGCGCTGCCGGACGGTATAGGCCGTGAGGTCGCGGCGGCCAAACGCCAAGACCGCCGCCAGCAGGTTCACCCAGACCTCGACAATGTGGTCGCCATGCACCACAAAGCCCGTCTCTTCCGCCGGGTACTCGTCGGCCGCCGGGGTCGAGCGCGGGTACTCACACGCTTCTGCAAATGGCTCGTGGGGCGTCTCGGATGCGAGTTCTCTAAGCGTCTCGTGGATCTTGTTGACGTCGTTCACGCCGCGGAGATCGACGATGCGAACATGGGCGCGGAAGCTCTCGATCG
The DNA here is from genome assembly GCA_023489485.1 of Chloroflexota bacterium. Lineage (GTDB taxonomy): Bacteria > Chloroflexota > Anaerolineae > UBA4142 > UBA4142 > JAMDCU01. The sequence goes on along the minus strand of JAMDCU010000040.1, from coordinate 7,129 downwards.
CCTCGCCCGGGATCTCGGCTTCGATTTGTGCATCGTCGCCGCGCACACGATGGTGCTCGTCGACGCCGTCCTGAACAAGATGGAGCAGAGCCGCGCCGCTGCGGGTGAGGTCCGGTCCGCAGAGGACGATCGCGCGGATGGAGGGATGCGCGAGGACGTTGCGTAAGAGATAGTTGAGTCCGTTCTTGGAGTAGAGATTGCCGAGGACGCTGTAAAGATGCCCGGGGATCGAATCCCTCAGCCGCGCCTGTTTGATCCAGAGGCAGCAGAGAGCCACCGGGTGATCGCGCTCTCCCAACGTGAGATTGTCGCGAAAATAGAGGGGCCAGTCAAGCGCCATCTAGGATTTGACCTGACGCGCAAGCAGGCGTTGCACATGCGGTTCGAGCTGCTCGAACTTGAGGGCTACGCGGTGCGTCCCTTGCGCCGCGGTGATGCGGATAATGGTCGCGTTCACCTCGACCACGCGGTCTTCGTTCAACAACAATTCAATCGACAGGGACTGCCCCACTTGAAATGGATCAGGCGTTTCGAGGAGAGCGCCCGACTCGCTCAAGTCAAGCGTGCGAGCGAAGCCCGACCATCCGTTCCCCCGCTCATGCGAACGCAAAGCCACAAGCAGATTCATTCCCGAACGTGGCTTTTGGCGACGTTCCGTGCGAGCCATGATTCCCTCGCCTGGATAGTGGACTGGAAAAAGGTTGGTTACTCGTCAAAGAGGAATACGGGCTCTTGATAGTAGCGTATATGCCGCTCGAGCATCTTGTCCTGAATCCATTGGTCGAGCCAGGCATTCTTTTCGCCGAGGGGACGTTCGCTTTCCAGGATCTCGAGCGGGCAATTGATCCGGAGCGCGCGACCCGGGATGATATGCCGGGTTACACCCATTGGGAGCTTGGAGCCGCCGAGCGCCAGCTTGCGGATCTCGTCACGGCGATAACGCGGAAACACGATCAGTGCGCTGAGGCGGCCATGCTCGGCCAGGAGGCGCTCTACGTCTGTGTGCGCCACACGGTACAGTTCGCCGCTCCCCTCATAAGCCTCTACCACCCGGTTCAACAGCCTGGCCTGTTGTTCCAAAGCCTCATCTTTCGCGCCCATCGCAAAGACCTGGCCGTCGGCAAGCAGGACGGCCGCGATGCTTTCACGCTGGTCGAGCGACTGAAGAGCATTATCCAGAGCGGTCGCCTCGATCCGCAAACCCGGCAGCCGTCCCCACGCTTCGAAGAGCGTCTGCAACCCTGAATCGAGCAACATATGGTTCCAGGTCTCGAGGATAATGTCCGGCGCGTCATAATCCACGACCTGGACGGCGGCGTCACGGCAGCCTATTTTCTCGAGTGCAGTGACACGTGTAGCCCCGTCGAGGACGACGTATTTGGAGTCGAATTGAGCAACAATTGGCGGGTTTTTCAAGAACCGGTCGGCTCGGAGATGCTCGACCAGGTTTTCCACGCGTCGGAGTTCCACCTTTTCGTGGAGCACCACGTCGCTCAATGGGACGATGCGCAACGTCAATTCTTTCGCGTTCATCAGGGCGTCTCGACGACATTATAGAACAAAGCTCGGAGGGCGTCAACAAGTGGCATTGCGTCTTTTTACTTGACCCTTCCCAAGCCCATCGCCTCGCGGGCTTCTGTCAAAGTCGCTTGCGAGATGGGCCGCACCTTGGCGGCACCGGCGGCGAGAATATCCTCCAGCACTTGGGGACGTGCCGCATAGTACGCTCGCCGCTCGCGAATGGGATCAAGAAAGGTATTGAGGGCCACCGCCAATTTCTTCTTCACCTCGACATCGCCCACTTTGCCCTGACGATAGCGCTCTTTGAGTTCCTCGACCTCCGCGCGGTCGGGATTGAACGCATCGTGGTACTGAAAGACCGGATTCCCTTCCGGGTTGGCCGGAATATCGGCGCGGATGCGCGTCGGATCAGTATACATGCCGCGCACTTTTTGCTCGACCGCCGCGGCTTCATCGGAGAGAAAGATTGTGTTGCCGATACTCTTGGACATTTTCGCCTTGCCATCCGTGCCCAAGAGGGTCGGCACCTCGCCGATCAATGCCTGAGGTTCGGGAAAGACCTCTCCATACAGGTAATTAAAGCGGCGGGCGAGCTCGCGTGTCACTTCGACATGCGATTCCTGGTCTTTGCCAACCGGTACCAGGTTCGCCTTGACGTGCAGAATATCCGCGGCCTGAAGCACCGGATAGCCGAGTAATCCGTAAGAAGGATTTTCAAGGTGTTCGTCGTCCATGACCTCTTTCAGAGTCGGCACGCGCTCCAGGCGCGGGACGGCGGTCAGCATCGAAAAGAGCAGATGCAGCTCGCAAACGCTCGGCACATCCGATTGCACATAGATCGTCGCTTTCTCAGGGTCGACGCCGACAGCGAGATAATCCAACACCAGGTCACGCGTGAATTCCCGGGTCGAGACGACATGGTCTCTTTCAACGTGGCGTGTCAGTGCATGGTAATCGGCGACGATGAGAAAGACTTCGTACTCGTCTTGCAGGCGGACGCGGTTGGCCAGCGTGCCAACATAATGCCCCAAGTGCAAAGGCCCGGTCGGCCGGTCGCCCGTCAGGATTCTTCCCTTGTTCATATGGCTCCTCCCTGTAGGATTTTGGGGGTTGACCGGAAACAAGATCGCTCGTCCCTTGTTCGTCCGTGGTCAAGTCGACGACGAACAAGGGACGAGCGACAAATTGCCCGTGGTGCCACCCTGATTAGGCCGGCCCTGTGACAATCGGGATTGCCAGCCTCACTCTTTTGCAAACGCAGCCTCGATAACGGGGGCCTTTCCGGCGGGGCCTACTGACCCGGCTATGCCGGGCGTTCAGGCCGCAACTCCCCGGTCCATTCGCCGTCACCTGGAATGTCGCGCTCACACCGTCCTCCCGTTTCCGAGGTTGCGCGACTCGCTGCATTCAGCGCGACGGTTACTCGCCCGGATCACTGTCTTTTGCGAGGTCGAGTATATCATTCGCATGTACGATTGTCAAGCGCCTCGTCAACTGAAGGTGTAGTTCAGTTTCGGGGCGAATCGACACAGACGAGCGTCAATGCGAGGAGCCGCGAAGCGGCGGCGTGCTGTGAAGTGCCACGGGCGCAAACTCGGCCTCGGGTGAGATTGCTTCGCTCCCTACGGTCGCTCGCAATGACGAGTTGCCCCCGATCTGAACCGCACTCGTCAACTGAAGGCGCGCCGAACGGCGGTGGCAGGCGGAGCTGAGCCTCGGCGGGCGCGCTGAAGACGAGTCCGTGACGGAACGGTCCGCGACTTAGACCTTGCCCGTCAGCCGCGCGTGCCGCACACCAAGGATGACGAGCACTAGGACGAAGCCGCCGGATAGGAGCAGCAAATCATCCCCCATGCCCGACTTGGGCAACTGGCTTGACGACGTTGGGCTGGGAGTAACCGTCGGCTGCGACGTGGTCTGGGCGCTCGCGAGCACTGGCGTGTTGGTCGCGGCCTCGGCGACGACCAATGTCGGGGTCGCGGTTTCCGTGGGGGCTTCCGTGTCCGACGCCTGTGCGGTGGGCGAAGTCAGGTCCGTTACGGCCGCAATGCGAACGGTCGGCGCAGGGAGCTGAGTCCGCGCTAGGTTCGAGACGAACAAATAGCCCCCCAGCCCCAGGATACCGATAATGAGCAGGGCCGCCAAGCCAAGCGCGATCAGGATAAACATCCGGTTCGGGCCGCCCCCAGCGGGCGCAATCTCTGCCATAATGAATGTCTCCTTTTCTATCAGACTGTCTGATTCAGGGACTGCTCCTTACCCTACTAGCTCCAAATTCTCCCAGGAACGAAAACGCCTTCGCCCCCCCGCCAGCTCGATCTCTGCTCCCCAAGCCGAAATACCACTTTCCAAATTCTGCGGCAGATTCGGTAAGGCTTCTATTTTGCCGATCTCGTTCGCGTGCGGCGCACAGAGGATTCGCACGGTCGCACCAACACAGGTCTCTGGCACCGGCGCCGCGACGATGCCAGCGGCGCTCGCCGAGCTGGTCACCGCGGGAATGAAAACCTCCGGCCGATCGGTACCACGCCGAGTCCCCATCGTCGCGTTGACAGAAATCTCTTCGCCTACATGGGACGCCAAGAGCTCGAAAACTGGTGCCGCCATGGGCAGCTCGCCGAACCCATCGGTGATAACGGTAGGAATTCGAAATTCGGCGATCCGCGCCTGAAGGTGTGCAGACAGACTGCCGGCGACGAGTCCCGCCGCTTGGTCTTTGGCAATCCGCTCGAGGGCTTGCTCCGTCAGCCCCGCTCCGAGCAGCAGGACCGAGCCGTGTACGCTTACGTCGACCTTATCCTCGGTCAGGACGACGTCCGGCGCATCGACCATCTTTTTCAGCACGCCAAAGGCTTCACCGCCGGCTCCCCAGACGCCTTGTGCGAGTGAGCCCACCGATTCAATGGTCACGCCGAGGCCGGGTGTGACGTCGACCACGCTCCCACGGTAGAGAGCCTTGAGTTCCCGGGCCGAATCCGCCAGCCCAATCGCCACCCAGGACCCCTGGACGGCGGCGATATAGCCGGCGCTCGGCGCCCGATAAATACGCTGAAGTGTGCCGAACAACTCTGGCTTGGAAGCAATGATCTCACGCGAGTACACTGCCTCGCCCGGCTTTTTGAGCAGGTGATCGCTCAGCTTGGACTCGGGGACGTGGAGATAACGCGCCACCGGCACCGCCATGAGATGTGTCGAGCTATTCGCGCGCGCAACCACATTCAGCGGATCGACGTAGCTCCCTACGCTCGCCGTGACCTGGCCGGGTGAAGCGAGCGTTCGCTTGCGGCGGATTCGAGTCAGCGACTGGACACATGTGACCGGCAAAACAGGTAGAGGTGAATCAGACATCAGCCCCCAATATCCCATAGCCATTCCTGGACCTTGGTCCTGCACTTGTCGGCATCGGAAGGCAAGGCAATCGGCCGCCCCCGCGCGTCGATGATAACCCCAATCGTGCCGCCCTCCACCTCCGCCTTGTAAACCCCTTTGGGGGCAGAGGGAAGAAGGGCGCTGCCCACTGTTTCCACTTCCAAGGAGGCCCGTTGTCCCGGGGCAAGGGGAATCACTTCGAGCGATCCGTGCTCGACCTCGAGACTCATGGCACCGCTTCCCGTGGGCTGGACTTGCACGCGCAAGTCAATTTGGCCTTCGCGGTTGTTCGAGATCGGTGCAATCACCGTCCCCAGAGTCGTAAAGCCATCCCGTTCCAGAACGCCCGCCGCCGCCGCCGCACTGATCGACGCGAGCGCGCCGAAGGAGGGCGCGAGATTCAGCGCGTCGACCGCGAGGGTCAAAATCCCTTGCGGCTGGAGCGCATCGAGAGCCATCAGTGCAACCGAGCCCCAACTGGTATTGCGCGACAAGGCCGCACCGCTGAGGAGGATGAGCTCCGCGCCCTTTACCTCGATGCCGCTCGAACGCGCCGTGAGCGCAATCGCCTCCCGCACAGCCGCTTGCATCAGACGCGCCTCTTCGCGAGTGGCGGGGATCGAGGCCGGATGGACTGCATGGTTGAGATAATAGGCGAGAGCTTCCTCCGGGCTGGTTTCGAAAGGCAGCCAACTGACCAGCCTGTCCACGCCCGCTTGCGCCACGAGCGACTCGAGGCCGAACCCCGTGCCCAAGTCGGCACGAACTACTCGCCTGAAAGCTTCCCCTTGCGCGTTGACGAGGGTCGTCGCCGATCCGCCGATGTCGACGCCGACGACATTCAAATTGTGGCGGCGACTGAGGAAACGCACGACGTTCTCAAAGGCCCGCGCGGCGGGCAGAACCGGCGCCTGCGTCCATTCGGCCAGTCCCTTTACGCCGGGGAGGTTGCCAATTTTGCGCTCTTCATAGAGGGCTTCTAGCTCATGCTGCAGAGGACGCGGGTTCTCCCGGTCGAGCGCGGGGTGAACATTATCCACCACGCGCAGGGGCGCGACCTGGCCCACGCGCGCGGCAATCTCGGGGCGGGCTTGACGGTTCCCGGCAAAGACGACAACCGGGCGAGCACTTGTGTCGCGCCCCGCCGAAATCACGGCGACCAAATTCGCGAGTTCATACAAGGCCGTCGTCGCGCCTCCGTCAATGCCGCCGACCAAGACGATCACTTCCGGGTTGGCCTGCGCCAATTTTTCAGCGGCGAGAGCGGCTGGATCGGCTAGCGGCTCGGTTCGCTTCTGGTCGCTCCCCTCGGCGTCGCCATCTCCCGGCCTCAAATCCTCCCCATCGCGTGTCACCACGGTCGCTCCGAGCCAACGGCTGCCTGTCTCGTCCAAGGCGAGCGTCGCTTCGACAGTGGCGTAGGTGCTGTTGATCGCGCGCGTCGCGCTCGCCAGACTCACGGCACGACTCAAGCCGACGATGGCTACCCGGATGGGCAGCGGGGCGCTGGTCGCGGCGGCGAAAGCATCAACGCCCTGCCCGGTGGGAAGCTCGGGCGTGATCAACCGGCCATCCTCAGTCAGCAGCCGGCGGTTCACGCGCGCCTGAAGCTGCTCGGCAACGCGCCGAACGCCAACCAGAACATCCGCGTTGGGCGATTCCGTCGTCGTGGGTGTCACGCCAACGCCGACAAAGCGGTACTCCCCTCCGACGAGGTCGACGAGTCCCACTTTGGTGTTTACACTGCCGCAATCGGCAATCAGAAAGGATTCAGGCTTGTCTGGCATAGAATTGCAGAAGGCGGTCGCCGCACTATTTCACGACGCCCAGCCAATCGTGTAACAAAAAGTATACGCGACCGATGAGAATGGAGATTCGTGAAACAGCCGTATCCGCAAAAATAGCGCCGAACGCGATCAAGATGAACCAGCGGCCGACATAACCCCAGCGGGCGGCCACTGCATCGAGCACGCGCATTGCCCGCCGCTCTCCTCCGGTCACAAATCGGAAGGAAAGCAAAGCGCCCACGGTCCCCACCACGAGGATCAAACCATTGACGAGCGTCCCGGTGTCCTGGAATCGAGAAATGGCGGTTGCCGTAGCCGCCAACTGAGGCCACAGTGCTCCGCTGATCGCGCCGCCAATCGTGAGCGCCCCGCCCACGCCGAACAAAAATGCCATGCTGACATTTCCGAACGGCGCCCAAGCGGCGCGAACCTTGGTCAATAAGAGAATTCCC
>JAMDCU010000068.1 GCA_023489485.1 Chloroflexota bacterium | reverse complement strand
GGTGGCGTCGCTTTCGAAACCCGTACGATCACGTCCTACGCTCTTTCCAGTCCGATGACTCGGAAAGAGCATTATACCATCTTGAGTGTGAAGTCACGTTGTCGTATTAGCTTCGCGGCGGATTGTTCATTTTGGTGTCACGCGGTCACCGACGGATGACTGGGTCGCTCAACACCTGCGCGAAGCAACGCCGTTTGGTCAAGCCCCACGGTTTCTAATTCGAGATCGCGATAGCAAATATGGGGAACGCCTTCACGCGGGTCGCGGCGGGCACATCTATCAGAATCTTGAAGACGCCTTATCGTGCGCCCAAGGCGAATGCGATTTGTGAGAGGTTTTTGGGTAGCGTGCGGCGAGAATGTCTCGACCACATCCTGGTCTTGGGGGAGCAACAGTTGTACCGGGTGATCCGGGAATACGTGGCATACTTCAATCGCGCGCGACCGCACCAGGGCATCGAGCAGCAGATACCCGAGGGAAGTACGTCAGCTCCAGAGACGCAGGGGAAAGCCAAGATCATCGCGTTCCCAGTGCTGAATGGCTTGCACCATAATTGCCAACTCGCATCGTGAGTGAATGAGGGACGTTTGAATCGAGGCGGACGAAGTTTTCAGCCAGAACAGGAAAAAACAGGCCCGAATCCCACGGACAAAGCCAAAGCGGGCAACAAGCATCATCTCATCACGGATGGGCGGGGCATCCCGCTCGCCACGATTATGACGGGGGCGAATGCGCACGACGTTACCCAACTTATCCCCTTGGTCGAGGCGATTCCACCCGTCCGCGGCAAGGTCGGTCGTCCCCGTCACCGACCGGACCGGGTCCAAGGGGATCGCGGCTATGACTCGGAACCGCATCGCCAAGTGTTGCGCGGCCTCGGAATTCAGCCGGTGCTGGCCAAGCGCAACACGCTGCATGGTAGTGGTCTCGGCAAGTATCGTTGGGTGGTCGAACGCACGCTGTGCTGGTTGCATCAGTTCCGTCGCCTGCGGATGCGCTACGAGCGGCGCGCCGACATTCACGAAGCCTTCTTGGCGCTCGCTTGTGCGTTGATTTATAAACGGTTTCTGTGGCCTCATTTTGTTAGGCGCTCGAAGCTCAAACACAAAAGTTATGCAGCATGCGAACCAATCACGGATAGGATCAATTGCGGGCTGCGGTTGTAGCGATCGAAGAACTCCTGGGCGGCCCGCAAGAGCGCTGGCACATTTTCAAACAGTTCGCAGTGAGTGACTTCTCGACGGAAATGCCGCCAGAGTATCTCGATCGGGTTGAGCCAAGGGCTATAGGTAGGTAAGTACAAAAGCACTAGCCTGCCCGCAGCCGCTCGCACGACCGCTTCAATCTCGTCATCTTGATGAGTGTCCGCATTGTCCCACGCCACGTAGATCGTGCCCGTGGGATGCTGGCCGACCAAGGCTTGCAGCAGTTCGGCAATGTCAGAGCGCCGCTTCCGCCGACGGAAAAGCACCATCGTCTCGCCCGCGTGATAGTTCACCGCACCGATTCCGTAGCGTCGACTCGGCTGCCCAGGGGTGGGAATCATGACCTGCTGACCGCGCGGACTCCACATCGCCCGCAAGGTCGGCAGCCAGCTCACATTGAATTCGTCGGCATAATAGAAGACGTCGCCTGGTTTCAGGTTGTCGCAGGTACTCTCAATCGTCTTTTTTTTACCTCGTACTCGGAATCGGGACTGGTGATCTTGTGCTGGGGGCGACCGAGCACAAGATCAGCCTCTTTGAGTACGCGGCAGACCGTCTCGGTCGAAACGCGCAGGCCTGTTTCTTCGGCCATGTAATCCACCAAACGCTGGAGGGTCCGCAGCGAGTAGGGTTGGTTCAGACTGCGGGGGCGACGCCGCACCGCTTCCAGCAGTTTGGTCCGATAAGTTTCCGTGATCTGCCGAGGTCGTCCGGGACGGGGATCATCCTTGAGCCCTTCCAGACCCTCGGCCAAGTAGCGCTCGAGCCACCGCCAGACGGTCGGCTCGCTTTCTCGCACGATAGGCGCAATGGCTGGGGCGGTTAGTTTCTGTTCCGCCGACAGAAAAACCATTTGGGCTCTGGTTCTCAGGCGCGGATCGCTAGTCCTCCGATAGAGTAGATCTAGTTCCTCCCGCTGTTCACGAGTCAAAGGGGATATCCGAATCGCTCGCATCCCCTAAGTATAGTCAATCTGTCAAGAGTTTTGTGTTTGTTCTAGCGTGAGTTGGTTCTAGGCTGCGAACACCTGCTCCCGCTACATCTCATACTCCGAACCAATCCCTTGCCCGCGGGCATGGCGATAAATGTACAGCGCCGTGGACGCATCTTCGAGCGCCAGTCCAACAGACTTGAAAAGGGTAATTTCGTCGCGACTCTGGCGGCCAGGGCGTTTCCCGAGGATGACCTCTCCCAAATCGCCGCAAAGGTCGTCCTTCTTCAGGCGCTGCTCCTGCATCGGCATCAGCAAATCGCCTGCCTCGGCCAGGCACGCCGAGACCGAGTCACAAATGATCTTGGAGCGAACCACCGTGGTCGTATCCAGTTCCCTCATTGCGGGAGCATGGCTGCCCACCCCATTAACGTGAACGCCCGGGCGCAGCCCGGCGCCATCGAAAATGGGCGTTTTCGATGTCGTGGTCGTACAGATAATGTCCGCCTCTTTCAGCGCCTCGCTCGGCGCTGACGCGATTCGAAACTCTTTCGGAACACTCCCTCCCAGGCTACTCATCTCCCGGACAAACCGCTCGGCTTGTTCTTTGACAATATCATAGACCCACACCTTTCGAATGTCCCTGACCGCACAGACGGCCTCGAGTTGGGTTCGTCCTTGCACCCCCGTACCAAAAATGGTGGCAACATGTGCATCCTCGCGCGCCAGATACTTGGTCGCCACGCCGGAGGCGGCGCCTGTTCGCAGCGCGGTCAGATAGCCTCCGTTCATGATGGAGAGAATCACACCGGTCTCATTGTCAATCAGCGCGACGACCCCGTGAATGGACGGAAGCCCTCTTTGGGCATTGTTCCTGAACACATTCACCGCTTTGATTGCCAATGCACCCATCTTGGGAAGGTAGCAGGGCATAAAGCCCGCCATACCATCGTGCTCGGGCACGTTGATGACTGGTCGCTGCGGCATGATGACGCCGCCGATCGTGAACTCGGCAAAGGCCTTTTCGAGGATGTCGATGGCATCTTTCATGCTCAGTACTTTTCTTTCTTCCGTTTCGTTGAGTAACAGAATGTGCATTAGGCCTCCTTGACTGACTTGGTTTTGATTCGTTCAAGCTAAGCTCGGGACTGACCCGACGGTTTAGATGATATTGATGCGACGACCGATGGCGCTCATCGCCGCTCTCAAGAATGCATTGACAAGCGGATGCGGGCGGCCCAGTATGGCTCTCGCCTTTGGCATAAACAGGGTCCTGAGAAAATGGAGATGGCCCAGCATCCCGATGACCCAGATTTCTCCCTCCACATCCGAGCCGGCCACTCGTGCGCTCCCTGTAAATAGCGCTACCTTGTCCGGGTCCACGCCCAAGCCGCAATAGCACTCTTCCTAGTTTCTCCAAGGGCTACCGGGTGCGGCCTAGATGCCGGTGTGGCGGTAGAACGGCGCGGGGTGGCCTCGCGGGCCGAGACCCATTCGCTCTCGAGGGCGAGGCCGAGTGCGACAAAAGAATGCTGGAGGGACATCGAAGCAGAACTTGCCCTCGCCACGCTTGCGTTGACGCGAAATTGAGGTTGATGCGCCAGAGATTAAAATTTACCCCATCTACAATCGCCCAGTTTTGCCGGGCGAAGGAGCGAGCCCGTTCTGCTTCACTTGCCCCCGGATTGCCGCATCTGTGGCCAAACGGGGGGGACGTCGCTTCGAATTCACAGAGCAACGCGATGTATTTCATGGAGATTCCCCCGCGAGAATCTTGCACAGCGTACTCGAGTCGATGTTCCCGCCCGATACCACACAGACCACTTTGCCGCCCCCGACCTTGCCCGATAGGGCCGCCGCGACCGGCACGGCTCCGGCTCCTTCGGCCACAACGTGGTTCCGCTCGATAAGTAGACGAACCGCAATCGCAATTTCGTCCAATCTCATGACGAGCGATCCGTCCAGGAGTCCGCTCACCAGGGGCCACATCTCCGACAACACATTCTTGGAGCCGATCCTGTCCACGAAGCTGGGAGAGTAGGGCACCGGGCGGGGCGCGCCGGCGGCGAACGACGCAGCCAACGGAGCAGCCGTCTCGACTTCGCAGGCATAAATCTTGACCCTGGGCTTGCGCGCCCGTATGGCACAGGCAATCCCTGCGCTCAATCCCCCACCTCTATAGGGAATGACCACCGTGTCGACATCCGGAAGGTCCTCCAGGATTTCGAGACCAATCGTTCCGTTGCCGGCCATCACAGCGGGATCGCTACACGGGTGGACGAAGAAAGCCTCTGCCAACGGGGCATAGGAGTGTTCGGACATGACCCGCCACCATTCGTCGTATGGGACGAGGACATACCTGGCACCCAAGCGCGTGACGGCGGACAGCTTCGCCTCCGGCGCGGGATTGGGCACGACGATCGTGCAGGGCACGCGCATGCGGCGGGCAAACCAGGCGAGCCCCTGGGCCATGTTCCCCGCCTGGCCGTGTACACTCCTTTCACTAACTGCTGTTTCGGGGTTACGGCAACGGCATTGCCTGCTCCGCGCAGTTTGAAGGAACCAATGGGCTACACGTTCTCCAACTTTAGATAGATCTCCCCGGGCGCCTCGTCCACGTTGAGAGAAACCAGGGGTGTGTGCAGTACAAAGCCCTTGATCCGTTCGCGCGCCGCGCAGATTTCCTCAATCGGAATTGGCTTGTGGGGTGCTTGCATGGTAAGGGTTTTCCTCAAATCTCTTCCGCATCCTATTAGACTGCGAGCAGCGACTCGTAGGGGAAGTTGCGCGTATGGACCCTGTGTCCATCCGCTGTGATTTCCACGAGATCCTCGATATGCATCCCGTATTCGCCCGGGATCCGGACGCGCGTCTCAATCGCGAGCACCATCCCTGGCACGAGCTCCGTCAAGAAAGCAGGGCTCAACATCGGGGGTTCGTGGACGGAGAGTCCCAGGCCGTGTCCGGCATGCGGCGGATCAAAGGGGACCTTGAGCCGCCGGTATCCAGCCCGGGCCACCCGAAAGATCTCGCTGGCGGGAACGCCGGGATTAGCGGCTTGGAGGGTCTCGTTATGAATCTCGACGAGACACGCGTACAGAGACACTTGCTCGGGCGAGGGTTTGCCAACCACCATGGTTCGAGCCCGGTCCGACACGTACCCGTCGAAGGAGCCTCCGAAGTCCGTCTTGACCAGGTCTCCTTCTTTGACTTGGTAATCAGTGGCCGGTGGATGGGGAAACCCGGTGTTTGGCCCAGCGGGAATGTGCAGGAAAGGGACCGAATCCGCGCCCATTAGGAGAAGGTTTGCCGTCAGGCGTTGGGCCAGAGAACGTTCTGTTTCTCCTGGTCGCGTACAAAGATAGGTGGCCAGCAAGGCTTGTTCCGTCACAAGGGAGCCTTCAGCAAGCCGCCTGATCTCCTCAGGGCTCTTGATCATGCGGGCTTGGTCGAAGATCGGCTCGGCCGGCTCAAACACAGCATTCGGGAGCATTTGGATCAATTCATTCCAGAAACGAGCCGAGAGATAGCCGGTCTCCATCCCTATCCGGGACCGGTCGAGCCTCTTTTCTCTCAGCACTTGGGCCAGCAAGGCAATTGGAGATTGGAGGTGCTCCGCATACGCGCGGATATCCGAGATCCAGGACTGACTCCGGCAATAGCCCTCTTCGATGTTGCACACGATCAGGGTCGGCTGGCCGGATTTGGGCCAAACGACCAAGGCCAGACGGTCGCGGAGCGTCTGCTGAGTGGCAACCCAAACGCCGGACGCATAACGTGTGTTTTCGGGCGAAATGGCCACAATGGCCTCGAAGGGACTGCCCTCCAGGGCCACCTCGATCCGCTGCCGCGCATAAGTTGCTCGCGCCCGATCCGAGTCCAATTCCGCTGCCATATCCGTTTCTCCTCTACTGAATTCTGGTTCGAGGGTCTAGGACCTCGCGTAGACCGTCGCCAAGAAAATTGACCCCCAGCACCGCCGTGACGATGACCAATCCTGGAATCGTCGCCAGCCAACTCGCGATGGCGAGCACATTGCGACCCTCGCTCAGCATCGAGCCGAGGCTGGGATCAGGCGGGGGCACGCCCAGACCGAGGAACGAGAGGGCGGCTTCGAGCAAGATCATCTGACCGACCTGGAGGGTCGCGATGACGATAACCACCCCAAAGGCATTGGGCAGGATATGGCGCCGAATAATCCGCGCGTGGGTCGCTCCGACCGCTCTCGCCGCGAGCACATAAGGCATCTCTTTCAGCGCGCGCGTTTTGCCGTACACGACCCGCGCATAGGTCACCCATCCACTCACGGCGAGGACAATGACCAGATTCACGTAGCTGACACCAAAGATGCCCACGACGGTAATGGCGAGGAGCATCGAGGGGAATGCCAGTTGCATGTCGGCGAGGCGCATGATAATACTTCCGGCCATTCCTTCGTAATAGCCTGCCGTGAGCCCCAGCAGGGTCCCGCATACGCCGGAGACGAGAATGGCCGAACCGGAGACGACCAGCGAAACGCGCACGCCATAGAGGATTCGGCTCAGGATATCCCGACCGAATCCGTCCGATCCCAGGAGAAATGGGCTGGGGCGAGGGCTCATGAAGGCGGGTGGCTTCATCCGGTTGAGCAAGTCCTGTGCCGTCGGATCGCGCGGAGCCAAAACGGGGGCGAGCAGCCCGGCCATCGCCACGATCAGGACAATGGTCCCGCCGACCCATAATCGCAGGACGACACGTCGCTTGCGGCGCGGCCGGGCTTCGGCAAGCTCTGCTTGCTTCCGCCAGCTGAAAAGTGATCCCAACGCGAACGCCCTTTGCATTGAGCGCATCGTGGCCTTCCTCGTCCAGTTCTCTGCTACCTATCAGTAAATTCTACCCCGCCTGCAAGCGGGGGTCGATGATCGAATTGGCCACATCCGCCAACAGGTTCGAGAGGACGACCCACGTCGCGAGGACGACGACGGCGGCCTGGACCACCGAGAAATCGCGACTGAGAACGGCCTCTACGCTAAGCCGCCCGAGGCCGGGCCAGGCGAAAACGGTCTCGGTGACGATGGCGCCGCCCATCAGACTCCCCATCTGCAAGCCCAGCGAACTGATCGTCGGATTGAGCGCATTTTTGAGCACATGGCGCAAGAGAATGGCCCGTTGCGACAGACCTTTCGCGCGCGCAACCGTCAAGAAGTCCTCCGCGAGAATTTCGATGGCGCTGGAGCGAACCAGTAAGAGGGTGGAGGGCAAGAGATACATGAGGAGCGTGATCGTCGGCAGGACCATGTTGGCCCAAGTGCCCCGCCCCGAAGCCGGTAGCCAATGGAGGTTGACTGCAAAGAAGAGAATCAGCATGATCCCGAGCCAGAAACTGGGCATGGCCTGTCCAAAAACTGACAAGGTCACGAAGAAAGTGTCAAACAGGGAGCCTTTCCAAAAGGCGCATGTCAAGCCGAGCACCATGCCGAGGAGCGCCGCGACGATGAGCGCGGTGCCCATGAGCTGCAGGGTGGCAGGGATATAAGAGACGACGACGTCGAGGGCCGGCTTTTTGTAGTACAGCGACTGGCCCAGATCGCCGTGGAGCAGATTCAAGATAAACACGCCATACTGAACGGGAAGCGGCTGGTCCAAGCCCAACTGCCGGGTGAGCTGAGCCCGCGCTTCCTGCGTCGCATCGGGAGGCAAATAGAGAACGACCGGGTCGCCAGTCATCCGGATCAATACAAAGACTATGAGCGTAATCCCGAGAACGGAAAACGGAAGTTGCAGCAGACGTTTTCCAATGAATCGGTTCATCCGAGCTACTCTCCGCGGATTCCTCTCAGTGCAGGACCCAAGCGCAACAGCGTTCCACCGCAGAGTCGCAGATCCGTGTGGTTCTTTCGCCGCGACTCTGCGGCGAACAAAATCCGTTACTTTGGCGCTTTCAGGTCCACGTGGAGAAGATCGATGTACTGGATAGGATGGGGCTTAAAATTCAGCACTCTGTTGCTCACCCCGTAGGGCGCCGCCTGCTGCATGAGAAAGACCGAGGGCACTTCTTCTTTCACGATCTCGGCCATCTTGAAATAGTCTTGCTGGCGGGCCTTATCGTCGGTGTTCGTCTTGGCATCCAAGAAGAGCTGGTCATACTGGTCATTCTCCCAGCGGTGCCAGGCCTGCGTTTTGCTGAACCACTGCATAGCCTGCGCGGGGTTGCCGTAACTGTACCAACCGACATAGATCATGTCGGCCCTCTTTTTGGGATCCTGCAAATACGGAGCCCAAGCGGCGGTCTCCATGATGTTGGCCTGGACGTCAATGCCCACTTTGGCCAGCTGGTCCTTGATGGCGAGACAGGCATCCCGGTCCACCAGGTACTTGCCCACTGGGCACTGCAGTTGGAGTTTCAAGCCGTTGGGGTATCCCGCCGCGGCAAGTAATTGTTTGGCCTTGTCGGGGTCGTACGGATTGGGCTTGATATCCGGGTCGTAGCCGAAGATGCCAGGGGTCAGCATCTGACCATTCACCGCGCCGACGCCGCCCATGAGCGCCTTCCAGATGGTGTCTCGATCGATCGCGGAATCGATCGCTTGCCGGACGCGCTTGTCGGCGACCGGACTACCGTTCGCCGGGAGCGTATCCATAAAGAGCTGCAGGGTGACCTGCTCGTTGGCAAAATCGACATGCAGGTTCGCGTCGCCCTTGACGACGGGCAGCAGGTCCATGGGGATCTGCGCGGCGATGTCGGTCTCACCGGCTTGCAGCGACGCGACGCGGGTCGCCGGCTCGGGGATGATGCGCCAAACCACTTGGTCAATCTTGACGCGTCCGCCCCAATAGCCGTCAAAGGCCTTGAGCGTGAGGTGATCACCGGGAACAAACTCAACGAACTGGAAAGGTCCCGTTCCGACCGGGTTGGCAATCAGCCCATCATCGCCCACTTGCTGGGTCAGTTTGGGCGGCATAATGTACACGGAGGCGGCAAAGAAGGGAAAGTCGGGCCAAGGTTTGCTAGTGTGGAAGTTGACGGTATAGTTGTCAACCGTGTCTACGCGGTCGATCAGTTGGATGTTGCTGCGAATTGGCCAGTTGTTCTTGGGGTCGAGGGCCTTGTCGTAACTGAACTTCACCGCGTCCGCGTTAAAGTCCTCGCCATTTTGGAACTTGACGCCCTGGCGGAGCTTGACCTGCCAGTCGTTCTGGTCCACCATGTTCCAGGAAGTTGCCAAAAGGGGAACGATCTTACCGTCAACTGTGCGCCACGTCAGTGGCTCGAAAATCTGGTGGATCTGGATTTCGCAAGGGCCCATCCCGCCCGCCAAGCTGATGCTCATGGTCGTGCATCCCTGGGCGGTGGCGATGCGGATCACCTTACTTGCGGCGGGTGCCGTCGTGGGCAGCGCGGGTTGAGCGGGCACCGCCGTGGACGGCGCGGGTTGAGCGGGTGCCGTCGCTGGAACCCCCGGCGCGGTCGGGACGCACGCGGCAAGCAGCACCAGCGAGGCCACGAGTATCGCTGTGACAGAAACGATTTTCGACCGTCTCATTTTCTCCTCCCCATTCACTGGGTCTATTCGATCACGAACATTTCCTCGGTGTTGTTATGGTCGCTCAGGATCACCGGGCCGCTCGGTGTGATGTGCACGAGGTCTTCAAGGTGATAGGCGGCGACGCTTGGGTCCTTGTAGAGCGGCTCGATGTTAATGACCATTCCCGCTTTCAGTTCGGCGCTGTTTCCCGGCTCGATCATCGGCGCTTCGTGCAGGACAATGCCTATGCTGTGGCCGACGTGAGGCATTTTGATGGGCAGGCCAACCTGCTGAAAGCCGCGCAGACAGTGCTGGAACACATCGCATGCCCGCACTCCAGGTTTCATCATCGCGATTGTGCCGCGCTGAATATCCCGCAGCTTTTTGTAGATATCTCGCTGCCGTTCGGTCGGCTGACCGCCCACCGCGACGCGGGCGACGTCGGAATAGTAGCCATCGTACTTAGCCCCGATGTCGACCCGCATCGTTTCCCCGCGCTCTAGACGCTTGGGGCCGGGATGGGGATGTCCTTGTAGGGTATGACTGCCAATTCCGAGGACGGAAAAAGCGAGGCTATCTGCGCCCAATCGGAGCTGCCGCGCATCTATGTCGACCACGATGTCTTTCTCAGTGCTTCCGATCTGCGCCGCGCTCCAGGCGTCGTAGATGGCTTGCTCCGTCACGTTCGCCGCATGCTTGAGCAAAGCCACCTCCTCCGGCGACTTGATCTGGCGCAGCCCGTCCCACACGGACTCGGACCGGACAAGCTTTAGGTCCGGCAACAGGTGCTTGAGCCGCTCGTAGTAGATCGCAGCCAGGTAGCTAAGCTCGGTGCCGACTTGCTTTTGTGCTAGCCCTTTCTCCTTTAGGACGTCGGCGAGCATGTCGATTGGCGATTGGGCGTATTCCACATAGCCTCGGATATCCTGGACCCAAGATTCGGCCCGCGCCTGGGGTTCTTCGATGTCGCACACGATGAGCGCTGGCTCGCCCCCATTCGGGAAGACGCCCAGCGCCAAGCGGTGCGGGATGTCCCAGGTCGTGAGGATCAGGGTTCCAGCTGCGTAATAGACATTCTCCGGCATGACCGTTACCGCGGCGTCCAGTCCAGCGGCGGTCATCGCCGTCCTTAGATCCTGAAGACGTAATCGGTCGGGTCCTCGCATCTTTCCTCCCAAGAGATGAATGTGGTGGTACTGCAAGTCAACCTCTGGTATCGGGCTCTAACTACGGGGGTCCCCGTTCCTCTTCCAGCTGTTTAGCTTTCATCGGACCATCCTTCGACTTCTCATGATGCTTGCCTCACACGTAATTCGAACTCATCGGATTCCAAACATCCCCTCTCGGGGCCTATTCGAACCGTGCTGACGTACTGAGATTTGGTCTGGTGTGAGAAGCGAGTGTTATGGGGGTACTGGAGAACGACGCCGCGAGAAACCGGCGGGAAGCGAAAAAGGGCTCACAGCTTCATGTTGGGTCTCGCTGGCAATGAGAATAGCCAGCACTTCCGCTTCCTTGCAGCCCCGTGCGACGCCGTAGTGAGGAACAGAGGAACGATAATAGGCGGAGTCGCCCTCTTCAAGTACTACGCGCTGGTCTCCTTGCACAAGTTCGATTTGCCCCTTAAGTACAAAATTGAATTCGTACCCGGCATGGAGAAACGGTTTCAGCGGTTTGCGTCCTCGCGTGAAGCGAACGACAAAGACCTCTATTCCGCTATTCTTGGGATGAGCTAACCGCTCGTAGCTGTAGCCAAAACTAGAGCCGCCGCGCGCAACAACCGGGCGCTGGGAGGACCGGACGACCACAAGATCTTTCTCACTGACTTGGGTGAGGCCATCGAGGAACGTGCCGATCGTCGTGTCCAGGGCTTGGGCGACTTTGAGCAACGTCGGTACTGAGGGTGAGACTTTGCCATTTTCGAGCTTCGAGAGAAACGAACGGGAGAGACCCGTTTTCTGTCCCAAGGCCTGCAGAGTATGGTGCCGCGCCTGTCGGCGTTCCTTGATTTTGGTACCGATCCAGATCTCGGCCTTGGTCAAACCCGCCTCGTCGATTTCCTCGAACGACGTGTCCAGTCGCACGGGAGAATCTATCCTTGGGATGCTAGAAAAGGGTCGTTGCTTATCAGGCAACACGGTTGACTCGTGGGCAACATCTTAGCCCTTATCCTGCCTTCTGTCAAATTCGGCCTGCGGGAGCACGGTGGCCTGGGCAGAGGGATATGGGCACCTAGACCAATCCAGTGTGTATGGGTCCGAATGCTTTGGGTTCCTCCGCCCGCTATCGGAGAGTGGCGAACCGCTCTGGGTTTGCCATTGCACCATCTCGTTCGGAATCACCGGCTTATTTTCCACGAACTTTCTCAACACGGTCTCCTGCAGCTTGGTGTAATATATCAAAATCGTCACCGAGCGAACGCCAGTATTGGCGATCACCACCGCCAGCGATTGTTCGAGCTCGACGCTCGGAGAGATAGTATTAATCCGACACTTCGGTTTCAGTAGACGCCCAAGTAAAAATCACCTTCTTCGCCGATGACGGCGGCGATGCGAAAGGTAGGCCGCGTCGTTTCGTTTCTGGTGTTAAATGAGGATGGACGGAATGTCGGGACACTCGTCTTCCAATGCCTGGGCGATTAACTCCCGCGCTTGGGCAATCGTCAGCGTTGGGCTTTTTTTGAACACCAAGCACAAATGTACGAGTAAGAGATGGGCCAGGAACCCATGCGCCATCTGATGATGCCAGCCCACCCAGCTGCGCGTCTCACACTGATCCATCCCCACTTGGCCCTTGGCCTCTTCCAGGGCAGTTTCCTCCGGCCAGCGCATTCTGCTCAGCCGGATGAACTCACTGTGCGGACAGGTCGTCTGAGCGTTGCTCAAGTAGAATTTCCATTCCGGCCCTTTGCCCCGCCGATTGCTCATGAAGAGCATGCTGTAGACCGTTCTTACGTCTCCATGCGGTACCTTTGAAGGCCGGCCACTGCCTTCCGGCCAATCGGGCCGAACCCGGCCTGGTCTACTCCACCACTAGGTAGCAGATTGCGCTTTCGAGTGCTTGCGCAGGCACGGGAATTTTGGTAATATCCAGGCGTGCAAACTCCAGGACGACCGTGCAATTGTCACTCCGGTCTTTTGACAGCCGAATATGTGACACGTGCTTGGGACGTCGGCATTGCTAGAAGGGCGGCGAGATCGAGAGTTGGCGCAATGTGCCAATTGTAACAGGTTGATGACGATCAATCTCGCCCCAGCCGACCCGCGTAAGGAAAGATCCACTCGCAATCTCTTCACTGTCGGAAGAAGAAAGCCAGCGTGGGGTTGCCAACGCGGGCTCATGATTTCTTGGTTTGCCTGCTAATCAGGCGGGTATGTGACGCTCCAGCGCATCGAGGACCAGCCGTGCAGTCAAAGTAATAGGGAAACACCGTTGTCCATTGTGATTACTTTGTGAATGCAATATTCTGGCAAAAGGTCGGCATGAGACTAGTACTCCGGCACTGTATGCAAGCCCCGAGCCGATCTCTCATCCGGCTACGATACGGCATGGCTCTCCCCAGTTGCCTGTGTTTGGTTGAGCACACCTGCAGCCGCTCGGATGGCGTCAAGCTCCGCGGCGGAAAAGCCAATTTGCCGGTTGTAACAGTATTGTAACATGAGGCTGAGACAACTGAGCAATTCGGTGTGGATAGGTGAGGCAGTCTGAAGATATGGGAAAGGGTTAGGTCCGAGTGTTGTGGGGACTGATTCAGATCGCGGGATCAGCAGGAGCGAGCCAGGTGTCAATTTCAGCCAATATCTGAGCGAGGCTGGGCTGATCGGCAGGAGTCGGACATTCTGTCTCAGGCTGCGCTCAATCGAACTGAAATAGTCGTCGATGGTCATGAGCAGAGAGAGTCTGCGCGGTGCATGAATTGACGGACTGGAAGAGATGTCAGATAGAGGTGATACAGTCCAGCCCACATCATCAAATCGTCATCATCTCCCAGTTCGCCGGTTTGAAAACGCCGATAGAACTCGATCGTCGAGTAGCCGTAGCGCTGTTCGTAGCTCCGCAATCGTTCGCTCAACTCTTCAGAAGTGAGGCGCTCTGGTTTTAGCATCCTCTTTCTCTCTTCTCTATTGCTGGGGATCATACCACGTTCCCAAGCACTGACAGTGCAAGGGCAAACCACGCCGTATCCCGTGCGGGTTTCGCCCTGGAGAGATTGGGACAGAATAATACTCAAGTACAAAACGCAGCCCAAGAATTATACTTTTCGCCCCCAAAGTATTATTCTTGGGCTGGGCAACCAGCAGACGCGGCCTGGTTATGAGCGCGGACTCTCGATAATCTCGAGAATAGCAGGTGCCGAAAACTTTTTTCCATAGGTCGACTCGTCAACCGCGCGCAGAATCTCGGCATCGACAAGTTTCTGGACATTCTGCTGCGCACTCCGATAGGTCACCTTGAGAAGCGCCTGTGCTTGCGCAATCGTCAGTACGGGCGATTCAAAGAGACTATCGGCCAGGCGGAACAGGAGCGCCGAACCGCGGGCGTGTGTGAGCTGGTCATGCCATCGGCGCTGCAGATCTTGCAGTCGGCTCGCACGGCCCGTTGCATCGCGCGCCTGTTCTGCGACGCCGCGCAAGAAGAATAGGATCCACGCCTCCCAAGCCGCTTGCTGGCTGACTGCAAACAGCCGGTCATAGTACTCGTCTCTATGACTCTCAAAAAAGGCGCTCAAGTAGAGCAGGGGGAGGGGCAAGAGATTCCAGTGCACAAGCAGAAGGGTAACGAGTAGCCGCCCGATTCGTCCGTTGCCGTCCAAAAACGGGTGGATGGTCTCGAACTGGTAATGGAGCAAAGCCAGGCGAATGAGGGGCGGAAGACGGTTCCCGCCATGTAGATACTTTTCGAAACCGTCGAGCGACTCGAGCATCTCGGGAACAGGGGGCGGCACGAAACTCGCGTTGCTCAATGTGCAGCCCGGTTTCCCAATCCAGTTTTGGGTACGACGAAACTCTCCCGGAGTTGCCTGTTCACCGCGTACCCCGTGCAACAACTCGGCGTGGAGCTCGCGCAACAAGCGCAGGCTCATCGGAAGCTCTTTGAGTCGGGTCAGACCGTACTCCATGGCACGGACGTAATTCAGAACATCCTGGACATCCGACTCAGGAGGCGCAGGGGGATGCGGTGCTCGCCGCTGTTCAGCTTCGTAAACGTAGAGGTCGGCGATGTCTGCCTGCGTTCCCTCGATGCGCGAGGAAAGGACAGCTTCACGCCGGACAAAGGGGCCGATGAGGAGGTGGGGATTGGGGAGGGCACGGCCCAACCCTGCCAGTTCGCCGAGCGCCCGGTCCGCTTCAGACAGAACGCGGATCAGATCGTAGCTGGGCGTTAGGTCTGGCGGGAGTGGGGCCGGGACAAACGCCCAATAGGCCAAACCTGCCTGTCCAATCTGCACCACGCGACCCGGCGAACCCGCCTGAAACGAATTGGGATCCATTCCTGACTCTCCCATTACCAAAGGGACGGAGGCTCCGATAGATGATGTGGGTCAACGAAATCGATCGACAAACGACATCCACAGTTACCATCTACAGTTTACTCGGAGAGTGTGTGCGATGCAAACGGCTCGAACTCGTCGCGGCCTCGATCTCCACGTAGATTCGGCGCGGTCGCCTATCCTGACCGCGCCGCTTCGATCTCCTGGCCAGACGTTGTGGCCGTGTTTGGCTTTGTCATCCGGAGTGCCACTCGGATGGCGTCCAGATCGGCGGCGGAAGCGCCAATATGCCAGTCGAAACAACATGGGGGCGGTGACGATACCGCTGCAACGGGATAACTTGGGTGTGCCTTCTTACCTGGTCGTTTCCGCGGCGGCCTCCGTACCGGCTTGTCCGTCGAACCTAGCAGGCAGGTGAGGTAGTAACGGTCTTCCTTTATGGTTATCTGGACCCGCAACCACTCCAGCACTCGGCGCTTACCGTCGAATGTAAGGTCCTGCATCCCCTCTTTGACGTCACGAGCATACTGCATAATCAGCTCGATGGCTTCATCGTTCAGTACCTGGTCGGTAAGTTCGGCGCGCAGTTCCTCGCATCGTTTGACCTGCTTACGGTGGAGCTCGTTGATCTCCTCGATCTGTTTCCTATAGTTCTGCGCCACCAGTCCCTCGGGGTCGCTCTCAATAATCTCCCGGAGAGCCTGCAGCGTTTGCCCCAATGCGATCGCGTTTCGTTCGGTCAGAGCCATGTTTGCTTCCAGGGCCTGGAGTTCATCGCGCTTGGGTTGCTGGTTGTCGAGTTCTTCCTGCTGGGCTGCTTTCAACTGATTCGAAACCCGGTCCAGGTCCGAGAAGAGTTCTTCGATCTCGTGCCAGATATCCTCTTCGAGCACGTCTGCCCGCACATGCCTTTCAAAGCACGTCCGCTGTTCCACGCCGGTGTGATGAGTAAATAGCCAATTGCAGGCATAATGACGGGTGTCGTTGGGAACCGTCCCGGTCATTTTCCGACCGCACTGGCAGGTGATCAATCCTCGCAGCAAGTACTGATGCTTCATATTCCGCCTAGACAACTCCCGATTGCGCTTTCGCTGCAATTGAGCCAGGGCAAAGATATCCCGGCTGATAATCGGTGGGATGCGCACCACGAAGGTTTCCTCAAGGGGACGCCTGATCTTGGCTTTTCCCATGCGCCAGTTGAATCGCCACACTCCGACGTAAAGCTCATTGGAAATGATACTCACGATACCGTGAACATTCCACATTCCGGCACCCCGCTTGCGGCGATAACCGCCGTGGGCTTCGCCCGGGGTGGGCACGCGCATTTGGGAGAGGCGGGCCGCGATCTTGGTGGCCGACAGGGGGCGCTCGCTTTCGTCTCCGAACACGTACCATCGGTTGATGAGTCGAACGATGCGCGCTTCCTCTTCGACGATCTCGAAAGAGACGATCTTGCCTTTGTCATCCCGGAGGTAGGCGTACCCGTAAGGGGAGTGCCCGCACGCAACCACCTTGCCCGATTCCGCTTTGGCCCGCTTGCCGCGCATGGTGCGCTCCAGGATCTTTTTCCGTTCGTCGCTACCTTGCCAGCCCTTGATCACCAGGACGATATCGAGCTCGCTTTCGATCCGGCCTATGTCACAACTATGGACCTCGATGCCGGCGCGAATCCAGAGCTGCACGGTGGCGAGCAGGTTGACGATGTCGCGCGACAACCGGTCGACCTGATACACAATCAGGGCGTCTGCTTGCCGAGCCTTCAACATTGCGACCAGCTTTTTGCCCTCGGGCCGGTCTCCAATGGGTACTGAACCACTATGATCTTCAACCAACTGCTCGACAACCGAGAATTCCATGCGCTCGGCGTACTTGCGGCATAGATCGAGCTGGCTGGGGATGGAATAGCCCCGGTCGGCCTGATCATCTGTGCTCACTCGTGCGTACAATACTGCCCGCCTTTTGCTCATCGTTGTGTCTACAGTCCTTGGGCGTGAGCCCGCCCCATACCCGCCGTTTGTCTGTTGGGGATAACCCTGTGGAAAACAAAAAGGGCAACCCGCCGCTTTAGCAGGTTGCCCATCCTTGTGATAGAATAGGGTCAGCCCGCCCGCCGCCAATCCCGGTGGGTTGGGTTAGTGCCGTGTAAGTGTTCCTGCACTTGCGCGGCACGATTTCGCGTGATAAATGTCTTATACCACGACAATTATATCACGCGGTCTGGTTCATGTCAATGGCTTGGGACCCCGCCTCTCTCCGAGGTCCTCCTGCTTCTTGATGTAGGCGAGGAGACTGGGCCGATTGACCTGCCAGACCGTTGCGAACTTGCGAGCCTTTACTTCTCCTGATCGGATGATTCGCCGAATGTGATCGGGATGATACCCGCTCAATTGGCATGCGTCTCGGACCGTGATCCAGTCGTCCGCCATGGGCGCATTCCCTTTCTCGATCTCCATCCGATTCTACATCGCTTTGCCATGCCGCGCAATTATTCAGTTGTCAATGTGATCAACCTGCGCCGCGATGCACTATCGCGGTTGGACTTGAAGTCTCGTCCGGCAGACGGCCTATGCGCCGAACAGATGGGCTTGAGGTTTTTACTCGATCTATGGCTCTCTCTGATCGTGGAGGACCAGCTTCCTGAGGTGGGCTGTTTTCGGCCAGCGCTAGGCATCCTTCATCTGGGGCTTCCGCAGACGAGGCATTGGTCACCGTGCTCGCCCTGTTGTTTTCTGCGCGCTCGCGTGCCAGTCTTAATTCACGCCCGCGCCGCGCCGCGATCTTCAGGCATTCCATAATCGCTCGATGGGCCTCGGGTGTTATCTTGGTTTCATCTAGTTTCAATCTCTGCCGCCTGTAGAGACGTGCTGTCGGAGTTCCGTTTTTGTCGTGCCGAATTTGGATCTGCATAGTAGGTCTCCCAGAAAAGTAAAGACACAAGCATGGCCCTCTCTCCGTTGAGAGGACATGTCTATCGTATCTCCCCAATTCGAGCAAAGGGAATCGGCCGTCAGAGCGGCCCATTCGCCTCGCGCTCAGCGTCGCTCGTACCTCTGCAAACGCGCACTCTACCCGCATCTAACAGCTAGCTTACCTCCTGATCCACTTCCGCGCTCATCACTAAACCCTCGTGGAGAACGGTGTGTAGCTTCGCAAGCACCTCGCGGTCCGATTCCGTCTTCACCACGCGTTTCCAGTCGGTGGGTCCCAAGCGCAAATTCTCTTGGGCTAAAATCTTTGCCAGTTTCAATAGTTCCCACAGCGGAATCGACGCGGGTCTCACCGCCGCCATCTTTCTGCTGATCTTGCGACCAGGATGCTTCCTTGACAGCACTGCCTTGCGATTTGTGCGAATGCGTCGCTTCCTGGCACCGGTCTTGCGGCCCTGACTTCGGGCGGTACGTGGCGGCTTTACCAATCTGCTGTCTGTCGGCGATTTCGGCTCTTGGGGATGTGGCTGCAGCATCGCGCGGATCGCGGCGAGTTGCCTAGCGGCATCCTGGAAACCGATGACCGGCCTGAGAGAGTTCTCTGTGAGACGCGCTTGCTGCGCGAGTTCTTGCGCCTCGGGCGAAAGCGTCAAGAGCGCGACGAACTGCCGCACGCGACGATCCGACATTCCGTTCTCACTGCCCACCCGTCTCTCGGCATCGCCCCGCTTGGCCCCAGGTTCAGCCCCCAGGATTTCCTGAATGCGACTAGCCATCGCCCGCGCCAGTTCAATCGCCGTGAACTCAGAGCGCAGAATGTTCTCGGCAACACGGCGGCGCAGCACGCCCATCTCTGCTGGCTCTCTTTCGACAACAAAGGCTTTGATGCAGCGAAACTCTTGGCGCCCTTGCTGAACGAGGATGTGGTGTGCCCACCACCGACGTTCGCCTTCCTCAATACAGTAGCGATCCTCGCCATCACGAAGTACACGGATCGGCTGAAGGAGCCCGTCTTCGGCAATCGACTGAGCCAAAGCGTCAAGCTCGCGCAGACGCTCCCGTGCCCACTTGTCGCGCTCGGCGCGAGCGCGCAGCTGAGTGAGGATCTCCTGCGGCGGACTGCTCGCAGTCAGTGCCTCTGCCAAGTCTGCCGGCAACAGGCGTCGCGGTTGCTCGGGGTCCGGGTGCACTGCCTCCAAGGAGATGAGCTGAGCGGTTTCCTCAGCGACTTGATCCGTTGCTGGTTTGGTAGATCGTATGGTGGCTTCAACAGGTGGACCGCGTTGCTCTGCGTCAGCCATTGGTCGTTTCTCTGGCTCGCCTCCGCTCCGCCTCCTGCAGGCTCTCCCTCACTTCCCGATCGAACCACCGAGCATAAAACTGTTCCCGTCCGCCTTTCACAGCGGGCCCGGCTTGACCGACCGGCCGGAAGCCGCGCTGGATCGGTTGCGTCCCCTCGTAGTCGATCTTGTACGGCACCGGGGTGACGAAGCGGTTGACGGAGCGGGAGCCGTTTTTCCACATGGTCCGGAGGTAGAACTCGTGAGAGCGCAGGTCACATGGGTCGCCGACGCTAAAGTCGGGTCCCAGTTCGCTCACGAGATCCTGGGCCCAGTAGCGGCACATGCCGAACAGAAAGAGGTCCTGCACATTGGCCGGCACGGAGCGCTCGTACTGGTTCACCCAAAACAGGCTCGCGCCGCGTTCACGCAGATCCGCCAGGAGCCCAGGCTCGTCGAGGCCGGGCAGCTTGAAATCGCCGTCGATGGCGAGGACCACGCCTGGCTCACAACCATTGGGTTTTACCGGTGCCTGCGCGAGCATCGTCCGGAGAATCCGGTCGGCGAGAAGTGCGCCGAACCACGCCGAGAGCTTGCTATCCCACGAGAGGGCGCGCAGGTCGATGAGCGTGATGCGCCCGGGCTGGAGCCGCTCGGAGACATCGAGCGTCGATTCGGACTGGCCGAGCACGCTACCGAGCGTGCTATCGGAAAACCGGTTGAGCGGTGCGAGGAGCGCCACCCAGTCGTACCGATTCACGGCAGCCGGCCGCTCCAGGAGAGCGCGCCACCAGCGGACGACCTCTTGATCTCCGATATACTGATTCAAGAGCCGCTGGCAGAACTGAGGGAGCTCAAAGAGTTGGTGGATGTCGAGCAAGGTGAACTGCGGCTCGTTTCGTTCAGCCAGGACTCGGTTCGCGCCGACCAGGGTGCGAACACAGATGCGCAGCGCCTCTTCCAGGTCGGGCACCCAAGAATCGCCCCAGAGCAAAGGAGCCGTCCGCACCAGGTTCTCCACAATCAGGTTCGTCGGTTCACCATGGCTTACGTCGAGCACATTGAAACCGGGGATGGTGAAGGGATCGCTCACCCGGAGCCACGCGACATCGGGGATGCGCCGGCGCGGCAATTGGGTCAGGAGTGCGGGCACGAGGACCCCATCCATGTCGATGGCGATCACGGCCTTGCCCTGCTGCATCGCCTCCTGCGCGAGCCGGGTGAGGAGCGTGGTCTTGCCGGTCCGCGGGCTCCCCGCGATCAAGGCATGCCCGTCGAGTTTCAGCCCCCAAGGCCAACTGGGGGAATACGGATAGTCGTAGCCGGTTTCCTCCGGTTCGACGGCGAGATCGTCGTCTTGATGAAAGAGCTTGCTAAAGAATTGCCTCACTCTACCTCCTTTTTGTCTTGGTGGATGACTGATTCGGATGACTCGCTTTCCTTGCTCTTGCTTCAGTCCTCGTTGCTGGCCGAGCGAATGGGTAGCATCAGTTACCGGGTGGGATAGAGGCACGGTCAACCGGGTCCGTCGTCAAAGCAGTTGAAGCAGGTGACCTTGGGAGCAGTGGTCGCGGGTTCGGTACTCGCCACATCGCCCCGCAGCCAGATGGCTGCGTCGATGCCACTCGCGTCGATGCGATCAAAGGTCGTGATGAAGAGAGGGAAACGGACGTTCACTTCCAGCGCGACCCGGCGCCACGCGTCCGCGCGCTCCCAGCTCGTCGTCACGACGAGCAGACGCAGGGACTCGATTCCCTCGCCCCGCAGCACATGGGAACTCTGGCACGCGTCGTATTCCATCAGCTTGCCGCGCAGACGCTTGGGCGCCGCGCGGCTGCGATCAATTTCGAGTGCGAATTCGTAGCGTTTCGTGCGAGTGCTGTAGGTCCCGCGCCCATCCGGGAGAAAGGAGTGCCAGCGCTGGCCCGCCTCGTAGTACAACCGTCCTTCCAGCTCCGAGAGCCAGCTGAGCCAATGGCGGCGCTGGAGGGCGACGCGCGCCAGGTGGAGGAAGAAGCGGTTCTCTTCCCGGGTATGCTCCAGGTGGCGCAGGAGCGCATCGAACCCGTGGCCCCAGCCCCGGGCCCGCACGAAACGCTGCACCGCATTCCCGTAGCCCGCGGCCTGGGCGAGATACGCTTCTCCTTTCGGCCCAACGAGATACCGTCCGGTGTGGACGGCGATCAACCCCCGCTCGGTCATCCTCGCCAGCGTCGGGCGGACCCAGCGGGGAGTGACCGTCAAGAGGAGGGCGAGCTCTTCCAGCGTCAGAAGCGGATGCGCGCCGATTTCATCGAGGAGCAGTTTGGCAAGGGGTGTCAGCTGGAGCGAGATCTGGGCGAGCTCGCTCAAGCCTTCCGTCTCCCCACACCTATCCTTCTCGAGACTCTCCTTACCGGGCACGCGTTTTGGCTCAGCGAGCGGGAGCTTCCGCCAGGGGATTTCCGGAAGTGGCCCGGTGACGCCTTCCGTGTCAAAGAGAAGACGGGTCTCGTGTCCCGAAATCGTCGAATACCATACGGGACGGGTCGAGTCCTCTCGGAGGGAGAGGATCCTGCTGGCGGTCGTGAGATACGCCCGCGGCATCGGCAGGTGGCGCGAGAGCGCGGCCGTGCGCAGGAGGTTGTAATACTCCTGCAGGCGCAGTTCACTCTGCGCAATTACGACGAGCACCGGGAAGTAGGCTTCCTTCTCTTTCGTCCAGTAACGGGGATCGTCCTGCGCCACCACCAAGTGCGTGAGGCGCTCGCGCTCGCCCGCCACCGGCGCACGCCCCGTGTCGAACTCGACGACGATGAACGCCCAGCGCCTCTCGCTCGATAAGCCTGGGGCGACCCCTTGTGATATGTTTCGCCCTGGCTCGCAACTTCGCTCCATCAGGGCTCCCCCGTGAAAGGGAATCCACACCGCCTTCCCCTTCATGTGAAAGAGCTTGCCGACCTCGACGTCCCAGGTCACCGGCCTCCAGAAGTGAGCCCCGCTCGCCGGCGTTTCTGAAAGGCTCGTCTCTGCGGCCGGTCTGTTTGTCTCTAGGCTCAACCTGCTTTCGCTTTTCTGCCGCTGTGGCTCGCGTCGAGAGAGCCACAGAAAGGTCATGCGCAGCTGAAAGACACGCTCCACGGCTAGAAGGAGCCGATTCAGGCGAGCCGGCGAGAGTCGACTCTGGGCCACATAGTCATGATAGGGCCGTCTCATTCGCCGCGCGAGTTCTTGAACCCCGGCCGACGTTGGAGCGTAGAGGGCGCGCGCCCGGATGCCGGGCTGGCGGGCGTTCACCTGCCAGATCCATTGGCGCTGGCGCAGCTCGCGCAAGCCGTAGCGCACACCTGCCGACGAATAATGCAGGTACAGTTCCAGCT
>JAMDCU010000001.1 GCA_023489485.1 Chloroflexota bacterium | reverse complement strand
GTCCTATTGAGAGAGGTCGACGTCGCTCAGAGAGCGCCAATCTTGAAGGCGTATTTGCAAGTGGCGCCTGGTGCGCGGCCGCACATACCCGTAAACAAAGATGCACCCATCTCCGAGTTTGAGAAAATAGAGTCCGAGTACCCGGTGTTTAGAGTGGAAGCCATACAATAATCGAGTCATCCCGTGGCGTGCCGTTGTAAGTAGTGGGGAGTGAGGGCTGACTCCAAGATAGACCAAGCTGATTGAGCGATGCTTTGATTACGCGGAAGGCGCCACGCGGATTGCTCTGTCGCTTCTTGACGAGTGAGATTCAAAGGGTAAAGGCCAGTAGATACGGGAGATCAGCGATTGATTCTCACCGGGTTGAGCGCCTTTTCCATCAGCAGTTCATAGCTATTCTTGCGCCCCAGCTTGGGCGCATCGTCCTTTTTTTGACTCCAAATCGTCTCCGGACGGCTCTGGACGATGAACACATTGTCCGGGAAGGAGAGATCGCGGTCGATCGCCCACTCGATGTCCATCGGGCGTTCGTAATGATCTTCGATCAGCCGCGCGACGCGCACCAATTCCATAAGCTCGCGGTTTTCCAGGCAGGGTATCGTCTGCCGGTCGCTTGGCACGTCGCGATGAACAACCCCCTCTCCGGGTTCATAGACACACTCTATGACCTTGGTCGAGATCGTTCTTTCGTTCACCTCGTTGCACACCTTGTCCACCACATACTTGTCCGGGGTCACCGCGCCCGAGACGACCGCCTCTCCAAATCCCCAACTCCCTTCCACGACCACTTTGGAAGGATCGCCGTTGAGGGGATTGATCGTGAACATGACACCGGACGTTCGCGAGTTGACCATCTTTTGCACGCCGACGCTGATAAGCACCTTGTCGTGCGGAAAATTCATCTTCATCCGGTAGCTGATCGCGCGTGCGGTGAACAGGCTCGCCCAGCACTTTTGGGCCATCTGGTTCACGGAATCGATACCCTTGATCCACAGGTACGTGTCTTGCTGCCCTGCAAAGCTCGCGTTCGGCAGGTCTTCGGCGGTCGCACTCGAGCGGACCGCGACCGGAAGGTCGTCGACGCAGCATTGTTCACACAAGCGGCAATAATGCTCTTCCACCGCTCGCGCAATCGCCGGCGGGAGCGGCGCATTCGCAATCAGGGTCTGGATCCGCGCGCTCGCGTCGTCGAGCGAGGCGACATCGTCGGGATTGACCGGCGCCAGAATATCCTGGATCTCGCCGGCAATTCCGGCCGCCGTGATCAATTCGAGATAGCTGTCAGTCGTAATCGCAAACCCTGGGGGTACCCGGATGCCGGCCTTGAGCATCTCTCCCAGACTGGCGTTCTTGCCGCCCACCGTTTGCAGCGAGGCTTTGCTCACTTTTTCAAATCCCAATACATACGCCAAGACACACCTCCCGTGGGTCTCCGATTTGCGGACGCTCGTGCCGGCGTCCGCCGGAGACTGCCCCCTACCCTCACTCTTTCTTCTCGTCCCAGGGGGAGACAGAAAAATAGAGGATTGTGGGGAGTGAGAGCGGAAGTCGCCGTCACTCCCCCGGCTCCAACTTGCTCCCCTCCCCGCAAAGCGGCGAGGGGTTGAAACTCCACCAAAAAGACTGAGATTACGCCGAACCGTTCTTGCGCTTGAGGATGGTGACGATGCCGCGGTCGCCGTCCACCTGGACCCAGTCGCCCGTTTTGATCAGTTGAGTCGCCCGGCCGGTGCCCGTCACCGACGGCACTCCATATTCGCGGCAGACGATCGCCGCGTGGGACGTGATGCCGCCGATATCCGTGACCGCCGCCTTGATCTTGGAAAAGACCGGCGCCCACGCGGGGTTGGTGTTGGGGACGACCATAATCTCGTCTTGCTCCAAGGTCGTGATCTCGTCGAGCAGCTTGAGCACGCGGGCCTTGCCTTCGATGCAGCCGGCCGAAGAGGCAAAGCCTTTGATTTCGTTCACTTCGCCCGTCTTGGGCACGGCCCCGTCCAGCCAATCGTTGACGCGCTCGGTCGTCACGCCCCACAGCATGACCGTGAACGGTTCCGCGACGACTTCGGGCGGCACGCCGAGCGCCGGGGGTGCCTGCCACTTGGACGCGGCTTCAAGGATTTTCTTACGCTTGGCCGCTTTCTCCGACCATTTCAGCGTCGGGATGTTCTCGCCCAGCGCCCAAGAGGTGGTCAAGTCCTCGATGAGATACGGGATCTCGAGCCGGTTGAACATGAAGAAATCTTCGGTATCTTTGAGGACGCCGTGCTTGACAAAGACGTTTCCGAATTCCCTCATCTTTTCGAACCAGATGGTGTGGAACCAATGCTCGACCCAGAAGAGGTGGTCTTCGGCGTACCGGTAGATGGTGCGTGTGTTCCGGAAGGCATCGTCAAAGGATTGGCGGTCCTCGCCGGATTTGATCAGCTTGCGATAATCGTTGATCATCGCCTCGCGCGCGGTCGACATGGCCTCGAGCGAGCGCTCGATGCGCTCCCCCCGGTCCAACCGCTCGAGATAGCCCTTGATGTAGCTGAACGGCACATCAAGCTTGTTGATCCAGCTGCCTTCATAGTGGAACCAGCCGCTGCCGCACGAGACATAGAACCAGGGGTCCTTAATCTCGTCCATGCTTTCCAGCCACATCAAGCCGTCGTCGAATTCGCGCAAGCTCTCGATCTTGCGCGCGGCGGGCCGGTCGCTCTTTAAAATGTTGGCGACGCGCGGATGACCGTACGCAAGTCGCGACAGACGGCACAGCTCTTCCTCGGGCCGGAACATGGAGACTTCGGCGCCGGCGACCATCTTGCCGATCGCGCTCTCGCTGATCCCCGGGAACAACTTGTGCGCTACGTCGGTGAACATGAGATAGGCGAGGTAGGTGACGTTGAGGTAGGCGAAATGATAGTGCCAGGCCCGATAGATGATGTTCACCGCGTTGTTAAAAGCCTCGAGGAGATCTTGCGCGGGAGTTACATCCGGCACCGTGGTGCGGGAGTCGAAATCGGGAACGTAGCGGGGCAATTCTTTCGGGATCTTGAGGCTCTTTAGTTCCTGCCCCAGCTTTTGCTGGCGGTTGAGCCACTGGTCCCACAACTCTTGATAATTGTCAAAGACCGGGAACACGCGCTTGGGGAAGAGCTCGGCCTTTTCCCGGATGACATTTTCAGGGGGCGGTGCAATCGCGCAAATGTACATATAGCAGCCGAGCATTCTCTGAGCGACACCCTGGGCGGGCGGGATACAAAACACACGCGTCGTGTATTGGGACAACGCAATCTGCCACGCCTGGTGGAACACCTCGTCCAGCGGGACCATCGGGTCCGGGGCGTGGATTTTGTCCGCGTACCAGAATTGGTTGTCCTCCCACTCTTGCCGCTCGGTGCTGAACAAGCGGTGAGCGGGATACATCTCCTCCCACCCTTCCATTTCCTTCGGAACCTGGACTTCCCTGCCATAAGGAAATCTTCTTTTCTCCGGCATCTCTCCCTCCTTCGGATTGGAGAACATTTGTTGGGTCAACCCATCTCAACCGGAACCTCTATCCGGCGTTTATGGACTTTTGGAGTCACCTCCTGTGTACACAGTCTCGAGCTCGTGAATGTTTGCCCAGAGAAACGTGGGCCCGGCGGCGATGAGGGAGGCCGGTGCGCTTTCCCCTCCCTGCACGATCGCCACCTGCACCCCCGCGTCCTGGGCCGCTTGAATATCGGATACGCTGTCGCCGACAAAGAGAGCTTCCGAGGGCCGCGCGCCCAATCGCGCGAGGGCGCGGTGGATTCCCTCGCCGCTCGGTTTCATCTTTTCGACGTCGTCCCGGGTGACCACACAGTCGAAAAACCCTCCGACGCCGAATCGGGCCAAGGCCTGTTCGATCGCCATTCGACAGATATTCGAGACCAGGCCCAGTTTGACTTGCTTTCCTTTCAGCCAGGGCAGGAGAGGAGCGACTCCCGGTTGGAGAGACCAGCGCGAGAGCGCATCCACGTCGTAGCGATCGTAGATGGCGTCGATACGTCGGGCGGTCTCCATTTTATCCAGCCCCCGCTCCTCGGCCAACGCGAGCGCCGTATTCCGCAGGAGAGCGTAGTGGTCCGGCAAGGCAGCGGCCGGCAGGCCCATCCGGACCATTTCCGTTCGGGCCTGGTCGCTCGCTCCTTTCAGGTTCCACTGGAAATCCACCAGCGTGCCCTCCCAGTCGAAAAGGACAACTGGAAAGAAGCTAGCTCGCGTCGATGTCACCTACCGCCTGTCCCTGTTCACGTTTCACGCCTCACGTTTTAGGTTTCGCGCTTTACGGTACTCGTCGCTTTTGGCTCATGGCCGCGTCACTTTTCAGCGTCCCCTCGAGTGCCCGCGCAGCGGCCTTGCCGAACTCGGGCGTATTGATATGCGCATCCACTTCAATTACTTCGATCTCCGGTTTCAGGCTCTCCCTCAGTGCCTCGACAAAGGCCCGGTCCACCTCGGGCGCGTACAGCTGCCCGCCCTCGCCGCTCAGCGAGGAAAAGCCCTTGCTCGGGATCAGAAACTTGACCAGGCGCTTGTGCGGGTGTTTGTTCAGTTTTTCCGCCACCGCCCTGGCGATCGTCGTCACCTCCTCGGAGCTCGTCCGCGCTTGGACCCGCATCGCGTCCTGGATAAACAGCTTGCGTTCCGCGAGCTTGCGAGAGGTCCACAACGGGTCGTTCTTGTCTTTGCGTTCGATCGGGCCGCAGCTCAGCATATCAAAGCCGCACGGCGAGAGAATGTACGGAATCCCGGTGCGGCACGCCGCCTCGAGCCGGTCGCGCGCCGAGGCGCGATTGCCGCCGAGGAGGTACTCGCCATAGTTTGCCGGAACCAGGTCGACGAACGCGTCGAACAGCCCTTGTCCGACGAGGTCTTCGACCGCTCGATCGCCGAGCCCGGTCGCATGGAACGA
>JAMDCU010000055.1 GCA_023489485.1 Chloroflexota bacterium | reverse complement strand
ATTTCCCAGGCGAGCGGAGTATACTTCGCCATGGTGACCTTCTTCCTAGGATAGGTCGTGGCAACTCCCTATCCCTTGGAGGATGGTCACTTTTTATCGTTTGTCAAGAGACCTTGCAACAGCCCTGAGAGAAGGGGATAGGACACGTTTGCACAAGGCGTTCGCCTGTGCTAAAATCCGGAACACGATGGCCTCGCACTCGATCATCTCTTTACAGCACACACGAAATGTGCAGCGTCACGTGAGCAAGTCTTTTCTCCTCTCCGTCTCCAGTGTGTTGTTTGTCCTTATGAGCGTCACCGCATGCGGCCGCTATCCCATTCCCACCGTGCCGGAGCCGCGACTCGCTTCTCCTCCACCGGACCTCACGCCGCAAGCGGTGATTGTCGCCGAGCTCCCCACCGCCACGGCGACGGCAAAGGCGAGCGCCCCGCCGGAACCGTTTTCGACCCTACCTACGCCTGCAGACGCGGCGAGTCCCACAGAGTCATTTCGCCCAGACCGTGGGTTCGCTACCCCGGCCCCGGTCTCTTTTCTGCAGCAGCAGATCACCAGTCTGTACGATTTGTCTCGACTGCCGATTTTGGAAAACACGGTCGCGACCCAGTATTCCAGCCGCAATTGGACGAGCCTGGAGCACTATTTTGATTATTTTCCGAATGATGCTGCCTTTACGAGTCCAGATTACGGCTACGTAAACGAGGATGGGACAAGGCTGCCGTACCGAATGGTGACGGGGTATGATGGCAAGCCAGAATATGAAATCGTGCCGCGCGTAGAGGGCCCGGGCTATATCAGCCGAATCTGGTTCGCCTATCAACAACACAAGAGCATCAATAACCCAAAGGACATGTCTTACGACGAAGAGTGGACAAACTGGGGTAACCTGGGGGCGATGGGCAATATCCGCTTTTACTTTGACGACGAGACTGTGCCGCGCATGGATTGGGGCATCAAAGACCTCTTTGTCGGCAGAGCTCCCTTTCCGGCACCACTGGCCGCTTTTTATGCCTCTGCCGACGGGGGCAACATCAACTATGTGCCCATTCCTTTCAACCGTTCTTTGAGGATAACGACGACCGGCCGGCCGCGCGGGATGCAGATAGAAATCAAACGTCTCGTCACGACGCCGACCCTGCCTGTCGAGGATTCCGCAGGCGGCTCGGGGCGGACGGTCTCTTTATCCGGCCTGCCCGACGCAGCCACCACAATCCCGGTAGAGTCTTTTTCACCTCAACTTGCCGCACCGGAGCAGCAAGCGCTCGACCAGGCAACTCAGGTCTGGCAAACATGCACTCCGCTTCAAGCCGAGGAATTCAAGACCTATTCACTTGCCATTCCGCACAACAGCTCGGCGGCA
This sequence comes from Chloroflexota bacterium, assembly GCA_023489485.1. Classification (GTDB taxonomy): domain Bacteria; phylum Chloroflexota; class Anaerolineae; order UBA4142; family UBA4142; genus JAMDCU01. The sequence continues at coordinate 21,436 of JAMDCU010000055.1, read as the reverse complement.
GTGGACCTACCTACTCCGGCGACGATTTCTCATCTCGAGGTCGAAATCCCAAAGGGAATGGACGACTCGGTCTGGATGCAAGTCTTTTGGGATGGCGAGTCAGAGCCGAGCATGACGGCCCCACTCCGCGGCATGTTCGGGACCGCCGAGCGGCTGATTCCCTATCGGTCATTGCCGCTCGGAATTGTGGCGACCGGTCGCCATCTTGTTTTCTACTTGCACTTTCCGATGCCCTTCCAGTCGGCGCGGATTCTGTTCGTGAACAACCGCGCGGAAACGCTCCCCTTGACGCTCCGGTTGGCCACGCGTGATACGGTGCCGGGGACTGAACAACTGCGCTTGCACGCCTTTTATGGCAGCCGGCGTGTGGAACGGCGTGAGGACGACGGCGGCGATTACACGATCATCGATGTCTCCGGAAGGGGCAAGTATCTCGGCGCGATCCTGAGCGCCTGGGAACTGGACCGGCGGTCTCTGAACGGGCCGTTGGACGAACATTGGCGTTTTCCCTATCTGGAGTCGAATATGGATATCTGGGTGGACGGGAGACTGGCGCTGCCGGGGACCGGCATCGAAGACGATTTCGACGCCAGCTATTATTACGTGTTCTATGGCTATCCCAAATACAAGACGACCTATTGTCTCGCCGGGGTGACTCTCCTCGACTACGCCTCGCACACCGAGCCTTCTTCCCAGTACCGCTTCTACTTGAACGATGCGCCCGAGTTCCGGAATCGCCTGCAAGTGCAGGTCCAGCACGGCACCAAGGGAAACAATCTCTCGATTACCTATTCCTCGACCGCGTTTTGGTATCTCGAAAAATAGAATCCACCCTTTGTTCGCTGTTTGTGGTTTACTATCCCAAGGGGACGTCGAAGAATTTCAACGCGGAAATCAATCGGGACACCATCGCGGCATACGCGCGCAGCGTGGCGCTGCAGCCCGTAGCGATGGTCGCGATCGAAGCGGATTGGTCGGCCCTGCGGCTAAAAGGGGTCTAGCGCGGCATGAGGTCTAGCCGGCGGAGGATCCCCGCCGCGCCCGTTCGAGCTGGACGGCCACTTCCATTTGCACGGCGCGCATCTCGCGCTCGATCATGGGGAAGAGAAACCAAACGGTGGTCAGTCCGAAGAGGATGCCCGTAATCCAGCGCATGTCCGAATTGAACGAGCCGAGCGCGTCGCCGACATAGAACCATTGGGGGAAAGCGTTCCCGGTCAGCAATTGGAGCCAGGCATTCGTATCCCGAAATCCGGTGCCGGATGTTCCGGCCAGAATATCGTTAATAAAATGGGTGCCGCCGTCAATCCCCACCGGTACAAGGCCGAAAAGGATCCAAGCGAGCGTCGGCAGAGAACGGAGGCGCTTGCGGAGAAAGGCAAAGATGAGCGCGCCGACCCATACGCTCCCGTAGAAGGAGATCATGCGGTCGCTCCAGGCCATCTTGTAGCCCATCTGTGGATTGCCGATGAACCCGCGCAAGCCTTCAAAGCCATCCTTCGGCCAGACACTCTTGATGGTAGCTAGCGAGTACATCACTTTTGGGCCGCCGAAGAACAGGGAGCGCTGGGGCAGTTGGTGGCAGAAAAAGCTATAGATGGCGTAGATGCCCTGCGCGGGGGCCGTCGCTCCCGCCTCCATGAACAAGGGAGCAAAGAAGGGAACGATCACCCACGCTCCGTAGATGGCAATAAAGGCTGCCAGCCAATGGCAGCTTATCCATTGGGTCAAACGGTCCACGCCGATTACCAGATCGCGCGTCCGCCCCGTCACGGTCGTCTGCTGCATGTCCGCTCCGCGAATGAGGTCCCCCTCGATTTCTTTGCGCGCGGGCCCCATCCAACCTGAAGGATACTCTGAAACAGAGAGATGGTCAAGTCAGGGTGCGAGACGCATCAAACCTGGCGAGATTTCGTTATAGAACGCAAGGGTTTATTTACACCCGAATACAAGAAAGGGACGGCCGTGAGAATATCAGGCTGTGCGACGATGTGTAGTTGGAAGATCAAGACAACATTATCGTTACGAAGGATTTGAGTAAGAGTTTCGACGACCAATTTGCCGTTCAGGGCCTCAACCTCGAGGTCCCGCGCAATGTGATTTTTGGTTTTATCGGTCCCAGCGGTTCCGGAAAAACGACAACCATCCGAATGTTGACGGGGGTCTACAAGCCTACGAATGGGCAAGTCAAGGTACTGGGAAGCGACCCCAAGCGATTCAGCCAAAAGACACGTGCCCGGATCGGCTACATGCCTCAGCTCTTTGTTCTCTATCCCCACCTCACCATTTGGGAGAACATGAACTTTGCCGCCTCATTGTACGGCATGGGGTTACGCCGAAGCGATAGGTTAAGGCAGGCGCTCGATTTTGTGGAACTGACCGAGCATAGGGACAAGCTGACGAACGAGATTTCTGGAGGTATGCAACGACGGCTGAGCTTGGCCGCGACCCTGGTCCACGACCCCGAGTTGATATTCCTCGATGAGCCGACGGCGGGTGTAGATCCCGTCTTGCGGAGCAAATTCTGGGACCGTTTCCGAGAGTTGCGGAGCAGTGGACGGACCCTTTTTGTGACCACGCAGTATGTGGGCGAAGCCGTCTATTGCGATCTCATCGCGGTTTTGCAGGAGGGTCGTCTCCTGACGGTGGATACGCCCAAAGGCCTGCGCCAGCGAGCGTTTGGGGGCGATTTGCTGAACTTGAAGACGGTCGAGCCGCTGGACTATAATCACGAGCAGCTCATCGGCGAGCTGCCATTTGTGCGGAAGGTGACACGACAGGGTCCGACGAGACTCAGGCTCGTCGTAGGGGAGGGCAAGACCGACATTCCTGCTCTCCTCGCCTGGGCAACGGGCCAGGGTCTACACGTGGAGAATCTGGACGAGTTCGTGCCTCCGTTCGACGAGGTCTTTGTCGAATTGGTCAAGCCGGAGGCAGAAAATGTCTAACCCCTTTCGCTCCTTCATTCGCGCTTCGGCTTTTTGGCGCAAAGAGATCTTTGAACTCTTGCGCCAGCCCCAGATGATCCTGACCCTCGTCCTTGGCCCTTTTCTCATCCTCTTTCTTTTTGGGGTTGCCTACCGGTCCCAGGCGCCCGTGTTCAAGACGCTCTTTGTCGCGCCTCCGAACAGCGCGCTCGCGCAGCACATTGAGGAATATACCTCTGGGATGAAAGGGGAGTTTACATTTGAGGGTGTGACAAGCGACGAGCAAGCTGCGATGGAGCGACTGCGGAGCGGCAGCGTGGACCTCATTATCGTCGTGCCGCAGAACGCGCTCAAAGAGATCAGCGCGAACAAGCAGGCGAGCTTTACGATTTACAGCAACCAAACCGATCCGATCCAGGCGAACTGGACCAAGTACTATGGCTATGTCCTCGTCAACGAGATCAACCGCCGCGTCCTGCAGTCCGTGGTGCAGCAAGGCCAGACGAACTTTGCCCAACTGCAGGACCGCGTCAAGGCTGCGCGGGCAAATATCGCGACCATCCGGAGCGCGTTGGAGAAAGGGGATACGGCGACGGCGAATGCACAGGCCGCTGAACTGAGCACAAATGTCGATCTGGTCAGTGTGGCCGCGGGGGCCACGCTGGACGTCCTTAGCGGAGTCCAGCAGACGACGGGCTCGCCCGAGAGCAGCCAGGCCGCAGACGCGGGGAGCGCGCTCGCGGCGGTCCGCCAAGATGCCGCGGCGATGGGCTCGTCGAGCGGCGGAGGCAGTGCCGCTGCGACCAGACTGCAGAACCTGACAAAGATGGATCAAGAATTAGCCAAGCTCGAAACCAACTTGGGCGCCGTCCAGAAAGTCGATTCCGCCGTTCTGGTCAATCCATTCACGGATCAGGTCAAGAACGTTCTTCCCATCACCATCACACCCGTCGACTTTTTTGCCCCGGCCGTTTTGGCGCTCTTACTCCAGCATCTTGCCGTGACTTTTGCCGCGCTCTCGATCGTCCAAGAGCGCACGGAAGGGACGCTCGAGCTCTTCCGCGTTTCACCCCTTGCCGCCTCGGAAGCCCTGCTGGGCAAGTATGTGAGCTACCTGGTGTTCGGCGGCATCATTGCCGCTCTCCTCTCCGCGCTCCTCGTGTATGTTCTGCATGTTCCCATGCTGGGAAACTGGATCAGCTTTACCGTGGTCATTGCGCTCTTGCTCTTTGCCTCGTTGAGCATCGGCTTTGTGATCTCGCTCGTCTCGCGGAATGACAGCCAGGCCGTGCAGTACACGATGCTCGTCCTGCTGACGAGTGTCTTTTTCGGCGGATTCGTACTGGCGCTGAGCATGATTTGGGGACCGGCCCGCGTGATCTCTTATCTGCTGCCTGCGACGTACGCGACGATTCTCTTGCGCGATGTGATGCTGCAGGGCTTGGCGCCCTCTCCGTTGTTGATCGATGGGCTCGTCGTGATCGGCGTCGTCCTCTGTCTGGCGGCGTGGTTGATGTTACGCCGAATCATTGCGCGATCACAGTAGATGCAACAAGTGAGGGAAGGGGATGGTCCCCTTCCCTCACTTGCCTGTTTCAAGCCCACCGTTACTGGGAGAGGATGGGGACGCGGGCGGTCAGCCGGGTCCCTTGCCCCTGCTGGGACTGGACGTCGAGTGTGCCGCCAAGAAGCTGGATGCGCTCGCGCATGCCGATGAGCCCGAGCCCGCTCGCTCCCTGGGCGCTCGAGATTGTGCTTGGATCAAAGCCCTGCCCGTCGTCTTCAATGCAGAGAGAAACCACATTGTGCTCTTTTTGCAGCTGAACGTGGACATGGTGCGCGTGAGCGTGTTTGACCGCGTTCGACAAAGCTTCTTGCGTAAAGCGATAGAGAGAGATGGTAATGGTCTCCGGGGCATCGCCGGTTTCGACTCCCGCGTAATGAATGGGAAGGCCCGTTCGTCGGGTCAAGTCCCGGCAGTAGCCTTCCAGCGCATGATGCAGGCCAAGCCGGTCAAGCGCCACGGGGCGAAGATCTTGAGCGAGCGCCCGGATTTTGTCCATGGTCTGTCCGATCACCAGCGCAGACTCTCTCACACGGCGTCGAAGTGATTCAAACCCCAACGGCAGGTCCGCCTCGACCGATTCGAGACTCATTTTCGCGGCGGTCAACGCTTGCGCGGAATCGTCGTGCAGTTCGCGCGAGATCCGCTGGCGCTCTTCCTCCTGGAGAGAAATGACCTGATGGGTCAGCCGGCGCAGTCGCTCGGCCGATTCCTGAAAGGCTTTCCGCGTCTGAATGCGTTCGGTATCATCACGATTGATTTCGAGGATCGCGCGCGGTTGGCCGTCCGCATCTCGCTCGAGGACCCAGCGGCTGGCGACCAGAATCTGGCGCCCGTCCCGCGTGGTGTGCGCGAGTTCACCTTCCCAGCGGCCATCCGCCAGAAGCTGATCGTGGACGTCGTCAATCGGCCCGGGAAACTGGGCCTGTAGAAGCGAGTAGGCGATCTGGCCGAGCGCTTCTTCACGACTCCAGCCGTACGTTTCTTGGGCGCCACGGTTCCAGAAGAGGATGCGGCCCTCCAGGTCTCGGACGATGATCGCATCGTGCGCTAACTCGAGCAGATTCGCCTGCTCTTGCAGCCGCGCGGCTTGCTCTTCCAGAGCTTGTTCGGCCCGCTTCCGCTCGGTAATGTCCTCCGTAATCCCGAGGACTTCAGACACATGGCCCTGCTCGTCCAAAACGGGGATGTAGCGCACCGCGAGGACGACCGGGCCACTCGGCGAAGTGAAGGCGGATTCCGTGGTCTGAGGGGTTTTTGTCTTGATGGCTCGGCGGAGCGCGGGCAAGTAAGATTCCGTCACTTGGTTGGGAAACAATTCCTCGTCGGTGCGGCCGAGCTGTTTTTCCTCCGGTGTCCTGGTGGATTGTACCACATACGCATTCACGAACTGGAAACGTCGCTCGGCATCGTAGAGAACAAGTCCGCCCGGAAAATTGTCTACCGCAAGGCGAAAACGTTCCTCGCTCGCGCGCAAGGCTTGCTCCGCCTGCTTGCGCTCTGTAACATCGCGGACCGTGGTGATCACCCACAAGCCCTCGCCGGTCTGGACGGGGCTGAGACTAATCTCCGCGGGGAACTCGGCGCCATTCTTGCGCCGCCCGGCCAGCTCCATCCCGATACCCATCGGACGCTTGTGGGGGGTGAGAGCGAATTGTGCGCGCAGCTTGATATGATCATGGCGCGAACGCTTGGGGAGGAGTAACTCCACGGGGCGGCCGACCAATTCGGCACGCTTGTACCCAAAGACCTTTTCGGTCTCGGCGTTTACCAATACGATTTGTCCTTGGGCATCCACGATGACCAGGGGCTCTGGCACTGCTTCGAGGAGAGCTCGAAAACGGCGTTCGCTCTCTCGGAGAGCCTGCTTGGCTACCCGGGCATCTTTTTTGCCCTTTTCCGCGGCCGCGGTGGGACGGGGCGGCGCAGCGGGTCGCCGTTTGCGCCTGGGGATTGAGGCATTCGACTGATCGGGTTGAATCTCCATGGCTTGTTGACACTCTCCTAGTCAAGAGAGTATACAGCCATCAGGTCAATTGTCAAACCCCTATCTCTTTCCTGTAAAGGTCGGCGGCAGAAAGGACGAGTTCCCTGGCACGGGCCGCGTTTTCCCAGCCTAGAGTATTGACGTAAATCCCTTCCAGATCCTTGTAGACGGTGAAAAAGTGCGCGACCTCTTGCAGAAAATGCTGAGGGATATCGCCAATGTCGTGATAGTCGCGGAATAATGGGTCCGAATTCGGGACCGCGAGAATCTTGTCGTCCGGCTCGCCTTTGTCCAGCATTCGAAAGAGGCCGATCGGACGTGCCTGAATGACACAGCCGGGAAACGTCGGCTCGTTAATCATGATGAGGATGTCGAGTGGGTCTCCATCCTCGTAATAGGTCCGGGGGATCAGCCCATAGTCGCCGGGATAATGGATAGAGGCGTACAGAACGCGGTCCAGGCAAAGGGCGCCCGTGGTTTTGTCAAACTCGTATTTGTTCCGAGAACCCTTGGGAATCTCGACTATCATGTTGACCACATTCGGCGCATCCGGACCGACGGCCAAGTCTTTCCACAAATTCATTCTTCCACCTCGCCGCGTGAATCTTTCTAACATACCTAACTTGTCAGAGGGTAGGATTGTTTCGACGGCGGGCTCGAGTGCGGACTCGCTCGTCTTTATACTTAACGGACGCTGACCAGAGTCTCAGAGCCCGTGCCTCTTTTGCCCTTGCCCGCAAGCCGGGTGGGGGGTGAGCAGACGTGCAAAAGCCGCGGCGGCGAGCGGCGAAAGTCGGTTGACAGGGTCATCGCGCGGGTTTATAATTGCCACAGTGCTTTTGCTGGACCGGCGCTGTGTCGGCGCCGCGCCGGAATCGCGATGGATGCGAATCGCGTTGTTCGTGGGCGTTGAGAAGGTCGGAATGCCTCTCCCATCGAGTGCGAGTGACGTGCCCCGTGCGGCCCGCGCCAAGATCCGATCGGGTGAATGGTTAGCGCCTACAGCGGGCCTTGCGCCCGGTTTTGTACAGGCGAACCTCGTCGTCCTGCCCCAGGCCTGGGCATACGAATTCCTCCTTTTTTGCCAACGAAACCCCAAACCTTGCCCGCTCCTTGAAGTAACCGATACCGGCAACTGGGAGCCTCATCTGAGCGCTCCAGGAGCCGACCTACGGCGGGACGTCCCCTATTACAACATATTCCGCAACGGCGTTCTGGCCGAACGTCGGCGCAACATCCTCGATCTTTGGCAGTCTGATTTCGTCGCTTTTCTCCTCGGTTGTAGCTTTACGTTTGAGCCGGCCCTCGTCGAGGCGGGCGTTCCGGTTCGACACCTCGACTGTGGCTGCAACGTTCCCATGTACCGGACGAACGTTGCCTGCCGCTCCGCAGGACGCCTCTCCGGTCCAATGGTCGTTACCTTGCGCCCAATTCCGTCAGACCTGATTGTGCGGGCGGTGCAGGTGACCTCGCGTTTTCCCGGTGCCCACGGCGCCCCCGTGCACATCGGCGACCCCGCGGCGATTGGCATCACGGACATCGCGCACCCGGACTATGGCGATCCACCCGACATTCACCCGGGCGATGTGCCCGTATTTTGGGCCTGCGGAGTCACGCCCCAGGCCGTGGCGGTCAGCGCTCGGCCCGAAATCATGATTACGCATGCCCCCGGCCATATGTTTCTAACCGAGATTCCAACGGCGAATCTCGCGGTGATTTGATACAAAAAAGGAGGAGAATCAAATGAACACTCGCCATCTCCCGCTCTTGCTCGCCGGGCTTTTTGTCTTGCTCGTTGGATTCCTCATCGGCTGCGCGGCCCCGAGCCCCACGGCCCCCGCGGCCACGGTTCCTTTGGCCACAGCTCCTGCCGTGGCGGCCACGACGGCGCCCACGACAGCACCCGCGACAGCAGCCGCCTCGTCTGGAACCGCGGCGGCGACGAGTCCGGCATCCGCGAAAGTCAGCGAAGTGAAGATCGGCGTGATCTATCCGCTCACCGGTGGGTCGGCCCAGGCGGGCTTGGATGCCAGGGCTGGAGTGGAACTCGCGGTCGACATCCTCAATGGCAAATACCCGAACATCGACCTGCCTATGGCCAAGCCGGGCGGATTTCTCGGCGGAGCAAAGGTGACCGCAGTCTATGCCGACAGCCAGGCCAGTCCCCAAGTGGGGCAGTCAGACGCGCAGCGACTCGTCACGAGCGACAAGGTCGTGGCACTCTATGGCGCCTACAACTCGAACGTCACCAAGACGGCGAGCGATGTCGCCGAACGTTCGGGAATTCCGTTCGTCAACGGCGAATCGTCGTCGCCGGACTTGACCACACGCGGCTACCAGTGGTTCTTCCGCACGTCGCCGACAGACAACGACTTTTCAAAGGCGATGTTCGACATGATCGACGCGATGAACAAGCAGCAGAACGCGAACATCAAGACGGTCGGCATTCTCGCGGAAAATACGGACTTTGGCACGAATAGCGCCAAGGCCGAGCAAGCGGAGGCCAAGCGAATCGGGGTCACCGTCGTGGACACCGTCCAGTACACCGCAAACACCACGTCGTTGACTGCCGAGATTCAAAAGCTCAAAGCGGACAACCCTGACGTCCTGCTCCCATCCAGCTATGGCAGTGATACAATCCTGACCCTCAAGACGATGAAGGACCTAAACTGGGTCCCGAAAATGATCCTGGCTCAGGACGCCGGCTATGTGGACTCGACTTTCATCACGACGGTTGGCAAGGATGCCGAAGGAATTGCCAGCCGCGCCGCCTTTAATCTGGACATTGTCAAGGTCAAGCCGCTTGCGAAAGAGGTGGACGATCTGTACAAAACCAGGACCGGCAAGGACTTGACCGATATTCCCGCGCGCGCATTCACCGGCTTTATGACGCTCGCGGATGCGATCAACCGGGCCGGCTCGACAGATCCTGCTGCCATCCGCAAGGCACTGATAGCCACGAACATCCCCGCCGACCAGACCATTATGCCTTGGAAGGGCATCAAGTTCGACAACGCCGGGCAGAACACTATGGGCCAGGCGATCATCATCCAGGTGCAGAATGGCCAATACGTGACGGTCTATCCGTTCGAATTTAAGGGCGCGAATATCGTCTTTCCGCTCGTTCCGTGGTCGCAGCGCAAGTAGTGGAGGCTCGGGGCGGCGCGTAGGGCGAAGGGTCGAGGACTCTGCGTACGTCGGCGGAGCCGGCCGTTCCCACGCGCCGCCCCTGCGAGACGCCCATGGAAACCTTGATGCAAGCCGTGGTCAGCGGCGCTTTGATGGGTCTGGTTTACGCGCTCATCTCTGTGGGGCTGACCTTGATCTTTGGCCTCATGGAAGTCGTCAATTTCGCTCACGGCCAATTTCTCATGTTGGCCATGTTTGCCAGCTACGGGATGAGTGTCCTGCTGGGCCTTGATCCACTAGTCTCTTTGCCCATCGTGGCCGTTCTGCTCGGCATACTTGGACTGATCACAAACAGACTGATCATTCTCCAGGTCATCCGCGGGCCGATGGTGGCGCAGATTTTTGCCACATTCGGCTTGGGGATCTTTTTGGCCAACGGGGCCCAGTTTCTTTGGTCGCCCGATTTTCGTGTGGTTCAGAATCCCTGGCTGGGTCAACTGGCCGGCGGCCTGGTTCGACTTCCGGGTGGAGTTTATCTCGGCGTGCCTCAGTTGGGAGCGGCCGTTCTAGCTGGCGTGGCGTTCGCGGCGCTCTATCTCTTTATCACTCGCACCAAGACCGGCCTGGCATTGCAGGCGGTCGCCGAAGACAAAGAGGCGGCCGCGCTCATGGGGATCAATTCCCAGCGGATGTACGATGTCGGATGGTTTCTGGGCCTGGCGTGCGTCGGAGTCGCAGGTGCCGCGTTGGCGAACTTTTATTATATCGCGCCTCAGGTCGGAAATACCTTTGCGATCATTGCCTATGTGGTTGTCGCCCTCGGCGGTTTCGGTAGCGTATCGGGCGCTCTGCTGGGGGGAATTCTCGTGGGCTTGGTCGAAATCCTCAGCCCGGTGGTCTTGGGCATCAGTCCTGATCTCAAATACGCCGTCGTCTACTCGGTCTATCTGTTGATCGTCTTTATCCGGCCCCAAGGTCTCTTGGGGCGCTACTGACCAGGTTGGTGTATGACCAGAGATTTCCTGCCAGTGAGCAGACAGCTATCGAAACTGTCCTGGCCTTCCTTGATGATTGGGCTAGTGGCTCTGGTCTTGCTCCTTTTGCCGTTCGTGTTTTCCAACCCCGTGCTTCTCGACCTGATGGTCTTGATCTTTGTTTATGCCGGACTGGCTCAGGCGTGGAACATTCTGGGAGGATATGCGGGACAGATATCGCTCGGCAACGCCGTTTTCTTCGGGGTCGGCGCGTATACGTCGACGGCTCTGATCCGCGACGCGCAGATCGTGCCGTGGATCGGAGGGTTGGCGGGCAGCTTTTTGGCGGTCATTCTGGCTCTCATCATCGGTTATCCGGTCTTTCGCTTGCGCGGCCATTATTTTGCGATCGCGACACTGGCGATCGGAGAAATCGCCGTGGCGGTTGCTAGCGACATTAACCTGATCGGCGGGGCAAGCGGCCTGACGATTCCGTTTGTGCGGGACGCCAGCGGCCGCCCGACCGATTCCTGGCTCTGGCTTCAGTTCAACCAGGACCGACTTCCTTACTATTTCATTGCCTTCATCCTCATGGTCTTTTGCGTACTCGTGACGATTCTGTTGGACCGCACCAAACCGGGTTTCTATTTGCGCGCCATCAAAGACGATCAAGACGCAGCTCGTTCTCTCGGCGTCCACGTGCTGCGCTACAAGCAACTGGCTTTTGCCTTGAGTGCCGCTCTAACCGCTTTGATCGGGACCTTTTATGCACAGTATATTCTGTTCATCGATCCACCGAGCACTATGGGGCTGAATCTGTCCGTTCTGATCTCCTTGATCGCGATCTTGGGCGGCGTCGGCACGATCTGGGGTCCGATCATCGGCGCTGCTGTTCTGATTCCCCTTGGCGAAGTAACGCGCGCCGAGTTCGGGGGGGCAGGGGCCATCGAGCTGATGATCTATGGCGGCTTGGTGGTGCTCATCTCCGTCGTCCAGCCAAGCGGGCTCATGGGATTGGGCCAGCGCATCCGCCACCGTCGTGCGCCGTTAACGGAGCCGGAAGCGCGTGCCGCCGCGGCGTCCAGCTCCCAGGAAAAACCACATGCCACCCTTGATTAGCGTAAAGGGGCTCTGCAAGAGTTTTGGCGGTCTGACCGCGGTGGTGGATGTGAGCTTTGAGATCCAGGCGGGCGAGATCATCGGACTCATCGGCCCAAACGGAGCGGGCAAGACGACGCTCTTTAACTGTATCTCGGGATTCACGCGGCCGACGAGCGGCCGGGTCGAATTTGCGGGACGGGACATTACCGGCTGGCTGCCCGAAGAGGTTTGCCATCTCGGCCTGGCGCGCACATTCCAGGTCGTGCGGACCTTTCCCGATATGAGCGTGCTCGATAATGTCCTGATTGGCGCTTTTGCGCGCACGGTGAGCCGCGCGGAGGCCGAACGAGGGGCCCGCGAGGTGTTGGAGCTTACCGGACTCGCATCAAAGGCTGGGCTCTTGGGCCGCAATATCACCATTGCAGACAAGAAGCGTTTGGAATTGGCACGCGCGCTCGCGACGCACCCACGGCTGCTGATGCTTGACGAGGCCATGGCGGGGCTCAACCCCGCAGAGCGCCAGGCCGCAGTGGAACTTGTACGAAGCATTCAGGCGCAAGGTGTCACGATCCTGATGGTCGAGCATGTGATGCAAGTCATCATGCCAATTTCAAAACGAGTCATGGTCCTCAATTACGGCCGCAAGATTGCCGAGGGTGCGCCCGAGATCGTCGCTCATGACGAAAATGTGATCGCCGCCTATCTCGGGGCCAAGTACCGCCAGCAAGCTCCGTCTCTTCCGGGTCCTGCGGCATAGGCCTGGCGGTCTGGCTGGAAGAATTTGCGATGTTGAGCGTCAAGAATCTTGCCGTCTCCTATAATGGCGTCCCTGCTCTGCACGATGTTTCCTTCGAAGTAGAGCAGAGACAGCTCGTCGCGCTCATCGGCTCCAACGGCGCCGGCAAATCGACGACGCTCCGTGCGATCAGCGGTCTGCTGAGACCGGATCATGGCGAAATCGCGTTCGAAGGGCAACGGATCGATGCCCGGCCCGCGTTTGCCATCGCCGCCCGGGGCATTGCGCACGTGCCCGAGGGGCGGGGGCTCTTCAGCCGTCGGAGCGTCATGGAGAACCTTTACCTGGGCGGCTATACCCAGACAGACCGCGCCCAGGTCAACGCTTCACTCGAAGAGGTATTCACGATGTTTCCACGCTTGAAAGAGCGGCGGAACCAGCGTGCCGGCACGCTCAGCGGCGGCGAACAGCAGATGCTGGCGATTGGGCGCGCGCTCATGTCACGGCCGCGCCTTTTGATGCTCGACGAGCCGAGCCTCGGGCTTGCGCCGCTTGTCGTGGATGACATTTTTCGCATTCTCAAGGAAATCAACACGCGCGGGACGACCGTCCTGCTCGTCGAGCAGAACGTGCGCGAGGCATTGGATATTGCGGACCGCGGATACGTGCTCCAGACGGGCGCCACCGTGCTGTCCGGTCCCTCTGCACAGATTCTGCAGTCGGACCTGGTGCGCAAGGCCTATCTGGGATTGTAGAGGAAGGAAACATGCGCATTGACCTGAACTGTGACATGGGGGAGAGCTTTGGAGCGTACACAATCGGGAATGACGCGGGGCTCATGCCGTTGATCACCTCCGCGAACATCGCCTGCGGCTTTCATGCAGGCGATCCCCTCGTCATGCAGCAAATCACGGGGTTAGCCATCCAGCATGGCGTCGCGCTCGGCGCGCATCCGGGCTATCGCGACCTGGTCGGTTTCGGCCGCCGTTCCTTGGACGCCACTCCGGCCGAAATAGAAGCGGATGTCCTCTATCAAATCGGCGCACTCGCTGCCTTTGCGCGCGCCCAAAGCGTCTCCCTCAAGCACGTCAAGGCGCACGGCGCACTCTACAATGTGGCGGCCGTTCGGCCCGAAATTGCGCGAGCGATCGCGCGCGCTGTCGCTGGGTTTGACCCCAATCTCATCATGGTGTGCCTGGCGGGTTCCAAGATGGTCGAGGCCGCGCAAGAGCAGCACCTGCGGGTTGCCCGAGAGGGTTTTGCCGACCGAGCGTACAACCGGGATGGCACCTTGCGTTCACGCCGCGAGCCCGGCTCGGTGATCCATGATCCCCAGCAGGCCGCGCAGCAGGCCCTCCAGATGGTGCGTGAGCAGACGGTAACGACGCCCGAAGGGGACAAGATTCCGATCGAGGTAGATACGCTCTGCATCCACGGCGACAATCCGGCCGCCGTCCAGAATGCCAAGGCCATCCGTGAGCTGTTGGAGCACAACGGCGTCACCGTGGCTCCATTGACATGATCTATTCCGAGCCGCGTCTCCTCGCCGCGGGTGATGCAAGCATCTTGATCGAGTGGGCGGACGAAATCGACGACGCGGTCAACGACCGCGTCCACACGCTGACGCAGGCTTTGCGCGGCCGCGCTCGCCCCGAGATTCGCGATCTCATCCCCGCGTATTCCTCGCTGCTCGTCTGCTTCGACCCTCACCGCGCATCTCTGCCCGAGATGCGCGAGTTCCTGCAGCAAATCCTCCGATCGCCCCAGACCAGTTTGGCGCCGGCCGAGCGCCTCGTCGAAATCCCTACCCGCTACGGCGGAGCCTACGGGCCCGACCTGCCCTTTATCGGGGAAAAGAGCGGGCTGAGCGAGGCGGAGGTTATCCGCCTTCACGCGAGTGTGACCTACCGTGTTTATCTTATTGGTTTTGCCCCCGGGTTCGCTTATCTTGGCTCGGTCCCGGTGGCCATTGCCGCGCCGCGCCTCGACACACCGCGCACAAGGGTGCCGGCCGGCTCGGTGGGAATTGCGGGGAGGCAGACGGGCATTTATCCGATGGAAACGCCCGGAGGATGGCGCTTGATCGGGCGGACGGACGAGCGGCTCTTTGATCCAACGGCGGACCCGCCGTCGCTCTTGCGGCCGGGCGATCGCGTCCGCTTTGTGCCAATAGGATAGGGCGGTCATGCTGAGAATTGTCGAACCGGGAATCATGAATACGGTCCAGGATGCGGGACGGTGGGGCTATCAAGCCTATGGCGTGCCCGTCTCCGGCGCCATGGACTTGGTCTCCCTACGCGCGGCAAATGACCTCGTCTTCAATCCGTCAGATGAAGCAGCCCTCGAGATCCATTCCCCGCTTTCCTTACAAGCGGGCGAGTCGTGTCTCATGGCAGTCACCGGAGCGGAGGCGCTGATAGAGGTGAACGGCCGCAGTGTGCCCGAATGGACAAGCCTTTTCGTGCGCCGCGGCTCGCTCGTCGAGATACGGTTGAGGGCAGGGGGCTGGAGTTATCTGGCGGTCCACGGCGGGATCGACGTGCCGGCGGTATTGGGCAGCAAGTCTACGTACGTGCGCGGCGAATTCGGAGGCTTACAGGGGCGAGCTTTCCAGTCTGGGGATGAGGTACCCGTCGGCCGGGGAAGCCTGACAGAACCGGTCTCGGGAGCGGGGCGACGCGCAAGCGACGAACGACGCGGCAAGATCCGCGGGAACCGCCCGGTCCGCGTGTTGCTCGGACCGCATCAAGACGCATTTACGGATGAAGCGATTGCGGCGCTAACGCGCACAGACTATCGGGTGACCGAGGCGGCGGACAGAATGGGCTATCGCTTGCAGGGGGCCATCCTCGCGCGCCGCCGGCAGGGTGAACTCGTCTCATGTGGTGTGCCGCTGGGCGCGCTTCAGGTGCCGCCGGATGGGCAGCCGATCGTGCTCATGGCGGATCATCAGACGACCGGTGGCTATCCGATCATTGCGACGGTCGTCTCCGAGGATATTCCTCTCATCGCCCAGCGCGCGGTCGGAGAGAGCGTGACGTTCCATGTCGTCGAGGCGGCGTTTATTTGAGCCAGGCGCTGTTCAGCTCCGTGGCAAGCATCGCCCGTCGAGCCGAAACCCGACGGGCGATGGCATTTACTTGCGACCGTCAGCCGGCGTGTGGGAAGAAGCTGGTTCGTCCGGCAGACCGTCTCCGCAGGCGTCCGGGTGGAGAGTGTCAGGCGCTACATCCCGCGGATCAACCCACCCGGCTGGCACGTGCGACAAAAGTTGGTCACTCGCTGGTTGGCACCGATGAGGGAGATGGGGGTTCCACAGCGCGGGCAGGGCTGTCCCGATTTCATATGCACCGCGAGAAAATCCCGCGGCTCCCGGTGGATCTCCTCGCCCATCTCCGCCCGCACCTTGGCGATCGCGTCCTGAAGGGTGGACTGCATCGCCTGATACAGGTGCTCGATCTCATCCCCGGTGAGCCGGTTGCGTTTGCGATAGGGATGAATACGCGCCGCCCACAGGATTTCATCCGCATACGCGTTCCCGATCCCGGCGACCAACTCGCCGCGGGTGAGAATGCCTTTGATCTCGCCGTAATAGCCCTTCAGGCGAACTCGAAACTCATCGAGCGAGATCGAACAAGGTTCCGGGCCCAGGCTCGTATAGTCCGGCACGAGAGCGAGATCGCGCGTGAGGTAGAGCTGGCCCATTCTCGTCTGGTCCACATAGCGCAGTTCGGCCCCACTCGAAAGCGAAAAGACAACGTGCGTTCGCGCCAAGCGTTTCTGGCCGGGCACAGCGAGCTGGAGGCGTCCGGTTAGCTTGGGATTGACGACGAGAAAGAGTGACGAGTCGGAGGGGGACTGGAGGGAAAAGAGCAGAAACTTGCCGCGGCGCTCGACACTCTGAATCTCGGCGCCCGTGACCGCTTCCGCCAAGCCGCGGTGGGTCAAGTCGCGCGCGACGAGCGCGCCGCCGGGCGGCAGGACCTCGCATGCCTGCACGCGAGTGCCGACCACGCGGCGCTGGAGAACCTCCTTGACGACCTCCAGCTCGGGAAGCTCGGGCATGGTTGGCTATCCGTGCGCAGAAATGTAGCCGATGGGCGCACGTTCAATCTTTTCCACGGGCAGTACGTCCACGAGTTCGTATTGGCGCGAGCCCAAGTCCAGCTGCTCGCCGTATTGTGTGATCAGATAAGGATCCTTGAGCGGGCCGTGCAGCCACGCCAGAGGATGGCCTGTGCGGGTGTGGACCTCGAGCGAGGTCGGGACATTTTCTTCGATCAAGGGCGTGCGCGCGGTCATGTCGAGCACCGCCTGCTCGATCGCGACAATGTCGTCCGACCCAAAGATGCCGGCGTCCGGCAGGATGGGCATGCTCGTAAAGCCGAAACAATCGCACACGGGCGTCATGTGTGTGGCGAGGCTGATGTGGATGGCTTTGCCCGGCGAAAAAGTCGAGAGGGTGAGGGAGGTGCTGATCGCACAGGCCTCTTGAAAAGCGGAAAAGTTGACCGAATCGATCTTGAGACTGCCGGGCGGCGCGACCTGCAAGCAGCGGCCGCATTGATTGCACGGTTCAATATGGAGGTGCATCTCGCCCGGATGCTCCTTGTCTTCCACGATGGCGCCGTGCGGGCAAGACTCGACGATGCGCTCGCGCGTCGCGGCGTCGGGACATTTCTCGGGGAACCAGTAACGATCATAATGCCCGGTATCATGCATCGCTCTGCGGGTCTCGCCGATCATGCAGCCGAGCGCGAGATTCTTGAAAGCGGCGCCGGCAGAGCAACTGGGATGCCCCTTGACGTGCGCGAGGTTGACGAGAAAGGTCGCGTCCTGGATCAACCCCGCGATTTTCCACTCGCGGATATTCTTAAAGGGATGTGTGTGGGTGTAATAGTATTTCTCGTCGAGGCCGGCCGCGGGATAGACGGGACAGCCGAGCGTCTCGATGGAATAGCCCCTCTCTTCGGCGCCTGCCACATCCCAGTTCACATCCGTCACGAATGGTTTCCCACCGCCTTCCTTGACCGCCTGAACAATCTTGCGCACAAAAACCGGATGGACGGTCGAGTAACCGATGTTGTTGCCCGTGTGCATCTTGATGGCGACCGTTTCCCCTTTGACGCGGTCGCGGAGATGCAGACGGTCGAGAATCAGATCGAGCTTGGCCGGCAGCGTCTCCTTCGCTTCCAAACGTGCCTGGCGCGGGGAACCCCAAAATACCGTACTGGTCATGAGAGCCTCATGGAAAAGGATGTTGGTTCAGGAAGAGTGGGCGCATTGCTCGTGCCATAATAATCCATTGCGCGCAGAACACAAAACCAGGCGCGATGCAAGAAGAGGGGAGCCCACCGGTCTCTTCGAGCATTTTCTCTGCCATGCCCGAGCATTCCCGCAGAGTGAGCGTGCCATCCCTTGACTCAGCGGCCCGCTCGACAGCGTGCGCCGCGAACGCGACGGCCCTGGGTTTTGGTTGGACGGACAATTACAACCTGCGGCTTGAGTTCTCGACTCAATATAGCGTCACGGTGGCGTCATTTATCGCGGCGCATGGATCGCATCTCCCATTCGCGGCGAACCCCGATGGCACTTTTTCTCCCGAGCCGGGGGTGCGAGGGAATCTGGTGCAAAACTCAGACGGCACCTACTCCCTGTCGGACGCTCACCAGAACCGCTACCTCTTTGACTCCTCCGGACGCCTGACGCAAATCGTCGATGCCAATGGCAATGCGCAGACCTTGACCTATAACGGCGCCCAGCTGGACTCGGTCGGCATTGCGAGCGGCCGCTGGCTTCATTTCAGCTACGATGGAAACGGCCGCATCAGCGGGGTCGACGACCCGCTCGGCCGCCATCTCGGCTTTGGCTACAATGGTAACGGCGACCTGACATCCGTAACGGACGTGCGCGGGTTGGTCACGACGATGACGTATGATGGGAGTCATCATCTGCTGACCATCGCAGACCCGAACCATCATACCCAGGTCACTAACCACTACGACGCCGAGAATCGCGTGGACTATCAGCTGAACGCGCTGAACCAACAGACCACCCTCAACTACGGGTCCAGCAGGTCTCAGACGGTGGTCACCGACCCGCGCGGTTATCCCACATCGTACAACTACGACCTGAACGGCCTCCTGGTTTCGGTCACGGACGCGTTGGGCCGTAGTGAATCATATGTCAATGACGGGAACTTGAACCGGAGGAGCGTGACGGACAGAAACGGGCATCAGACCCAATTCACCTGGACCCGCACCGGATGCAGCCTGGGCATGATCACGGATGCCCTGGGCAACAAGGCCTCCTCTGACGATGACAGCAACGGCAATCTGCTATCGGTCTACGATCCGCTGCATCGGTGGACGCAATACACCTATGATGGCGCCAACAATCTCCTGTCGATCATCAAGCCGATCTCCGGAACCATCGCGTTCGCATACGACGCGCTCGGGGACCCCGTCCGACGGACCGACGAGAACAACCACTCGACCCAGTATGGCTATGACTCTTATGGCAATCGGACGGTGATCACGGATACCTTGAGCGGCGTGACCCGGCTCGGATACGACGTGGCCGGCCGCATGACAGACCTCACGGATGCGCTCGGGAGCACGCGGCAACTCTATAACAGCAGCGGGCAGATTGTCGCGGACGAGCGCTTCGACCCGTTCGGGAACCCGATCAGTCAGACGGGGACGGGGACAAGCATTTACGGCTTCGCCGGGGAGCCGCAGGACCCGGCTGGACTGGACTATTTCCGGGCTCGGTACTATGATCCGGCGAGCGGGCGATTCATCAGCCAAGACCCGTGGGGCGGGGATCTCCACCAGCCAGGGACCCAGAACGGCTGGAGCTACGCTGAGAATGATCCGGCTTTGGTGACCGACCCCTCGGGGCTGTGCACGAGCGGGATCGGGACCGACCAGATTCTCTCGGGCCTCCTCACCCTCAACGGCGGTCAGGTCCTGGCCGGGCTGAGCAACAACTGGCAGGAATGCCAGGAGAACGTGAGCAAGGCGCAGCAAGCCTGGCAGCAGGGCGACTATGTGCGTGCGGTCACCTGGGGCACGGGGGTGACCACCATCGCGCAGCGGGCCGCGTGTTGGGTGTATGACAATAATCGCGACCTGACGACTGCTCAAGACTCGTGTGCGAGTTGGCCCGAGCGTGCGGCGGCGGGAGAGCGGGTTCTGGGGCGCGGGTTCCAACTGGCCGCGTCGCTCGTCCCGATTGGCCTCGGGGCGAAGAGTCTCCTCGGCAAGGCGGCCCTCGCGGACGGCGTGCTCGCCGAGGCGGCGGATGAGAGCGGCTTACTGCAGGACCTCGCCACCCAAGCTGATCGCGCCATCGACGGGTCTGGTCATGTCGCGGGGACCCTGAAGCACACCAAGTTCAGCAAGCTTGTCGATTCGCTAGGACGCAGTGACTTGAACACTGAAATTTCATACCTCAATGGCGCACCTGTCAAGTATGGTACGCGGGGATCGATACGCGTAGATGTGGTTCAGGGAGCACTCAAGGCGCCTTCAGCCATCTACGACCTGAAGACCGGATCGGGGAAACTCACGTCAGACCGGATCGAGCAGATCCTCTCCCATCTCCCGAATGGCGGGCTGGGGCCCAACGGGCAGCCTATACCAATCATCGAGATACGACCATGACGAAAAACCGTGAATTCGTGTCCAGCTGTATTGTGGCCTGCGCGAAGCGCCTACCGGGGTGGCGAAAATACGGCCGACGGGGTCTCTATCGCCGTACCGAGGATTTCGTCCAGTGGCTTCACCTGGAGCCGTCGGCTTTCGCCGCCAGGACGGTACCTCAGTATGCTGTCCAAGCCCTCGCCGAGCAACTCCCCTCAGTGGCCCTGACCTTGGGTGACCGGGTTCGAGACCGGCGCGGGGTAGAATTTTGGTTTGAGCCTGGGGACTGGGATACGCGGAGCTCGGAAATCCTTGAGTCTATTCTGGAGCAAATAGATCCTTCTGGGTTCGAGCCGCTCACGCCACAGGCCGTTATCGCATTCCTGGAGCGCTCTGGAATGGATCACGTGTCCGCTGTCGCGACCCGCGGGATAGCGGCCATAGTCGCAGGGAGTGTCGATGAGGGAGTCCACTTCCTCCGAGAAGCAGCATCGTGGTATGGGCGGATGGATATCGGATGGGCGCGTCAAAACGAGGCGGTCGTGCGATCGTGGCTGTCGGCCTCGCCGGATGATCTGCTTTCGGTGCTGCGACACGATGCAGAGAAAGGAGCAGAACTGCTTCATTTGAAATGACGCGGACGGTCGAGCACTGGCCGGCCATCAAGTGGGACAGAGACGAGCGACCCAAACTCTGATCTCAATAAAGATCGTTGAGTAGGAGCTCAGGGCAATCGCGACAGGTCAGGACTCGGCTGCGCGCGGGGGCGCGGGGTGGGACGCGACGAGCGCTTTGCGACGAGCCGCGGGTTGGGTGTATGACAACAATCGGGACGTGTCAACCGCGCAAGACTCGTGTGCGAGTTGGCCCGAGCGTGCGGGCGCAGGTGGGCGGGTTCTGGGGCGCGGGTTCCAACTGGCCGAAGAGCCTCCTCGGCAAGGCGGCCCTCGCAGATGGCGTGCTCGTTGAGGCGGCGGATGAAGGCATTGCCTCCCCCCGGATAGTCATCGGTGAGAACCGCGTGAGAGTAACTGAGTATGCGGCGAAGATCGGCGCGGAGGTTTACCCCGGGATAACCCCATTCAACCCGGGCATGGAGGCGGAGGGACTAGTGCATAATCAAATCTATATCGAACAGAAAATGGCCCAGGGCTATCAGATCGTTGACATCGGTCCCGACTTCCCAAGGCGTGTCTACAGAGGGATAATATCAATAAACTACGAGATGGAGAGGAGGATTACGAACGGCTATGAGAACTACGTAAAGGCGTTCATCCGAACCAGCAAGACCTCATCGATTGTCCCAGAACCATGAGGTGTGAGTATGGATACCCTAGGGATCCAGCGAGAAGTAAGGGCGGTATTTGATCCA
>JAMDCU010000011.1:24646-74280 GCA_023489485.1 Chloroflexota bacterium | reverse complement strand
CGTATTCTCAAGTTACGCTGGACGGTAGTATAATCCAACGAGACTTTTCTTCCTATGCACCCCGCTTTTTCAGCGGATTTGTGCTTTCAGACGCTATTCTATTCTCAAGTTATGGTGGACGGCACAGAAGAGTAAGAAGCATGGGAGTGCGGATTCGCACTCCCATGCTCTATCACTGTTTCTTTTCTGTTGTAGCAAAGCCCCGCTGATTGCATGGTAAAGCGTGTAGGATCTTGCCGATCAGGTTCTGTTACTTGGCCCCATTGGCATTGTTTGACATTCTCTCAAAGTAGTCAATCCCAACATTTGCCACACGCTCATAATTCTTTCTGTTCGAAATCAAACTCAGACTTTCCCCAGTGAGTTCATCGACTCCGATCACAACTCGTCCAAGTAGCGCTACCTTCGCCGCCATCGCAGAAAGGTTTGTCAGATTGTTTAGATCAACTTGTTGCCCTTCATCATAGCAAACCAAGAACTCCGCCAGATAGTCATTCAGTCGCTTCACTTCAACCCATAGCTCAGCAGGCAAGAGTGCAGCTGCCTCATCCTGCATTTCGGAATACTCCCGAACACACTCTCCAATATCATCCCTGGCTTGATCTTTGAAGGTATTATCTTTATCTACAAGCATTGTGGCAAAAACCCTGATTCTTCCGACCTTGAACAGCATGCGAGAAATCAAATCAAGCTGATTGTTGAAGAGACCTTCTCTTAACGGGGCACTGCGAGCTTTCGGGGCGAAATAGAGGGCTAGGCTACTCGATAAGAGTGTTGCTATGATACCGGCCAGCCCAAGAACTAGCGTCACGACTCTCTCGTCCACGTCAACCTCCGAAGCGGATAACCCTGTGCGAGATATCGGTTCCAACACGAATAGCCTTCGACCTGCAGGCTGGAATTCAGTGAACCTAGATCTCCATTATCAGGACATCGTGCGCTGTTTTTCCTTATTTTTCTAGTCGGGCAAGTAATCAGGACATCGTGCGCACTTTCGCCGAAAGGCAGGCAAGAGAGGCTGCACCGGTTCTTTCAAGCGGTAGGACCGGGCCTTGATGAGCCGCCAGTCGCTGTCCGCATCCCGTTGGTGCCAGAAGGTGAGCCTCTGCTCGACGGTGTCGATCGTCGCATGGACGTACTCGCCGATCCATTTTTGACCGACGAACCAGGTTTCGTTTAACAATTCAATCTCTCCGGTGGGCTCCACCTTCCGTCGGAAATGAATGCGTCCGGCCGTGATCGGCAGCCGTCCATCCGGAATCAAACGGCGCAGGTCAGCGGTCAAGCGCACCACCGCGACCCCCCGGCGCATGTCCGCGGGCGTCTGGCCCCGCAAGACCGGGGGACGATAGACGGAGTGATACCACCGCTCGAACAGCGGCACCTCGCTCTGAACCTCCGCCCGGTCGTGAAATTCGTGGCGGGACCAGAAGCCTTGAGTCCAGAGGCTGTGAAACGTCTCAATCTGATAGTTGCGTTTGGGTTCATAGTACGGGATGAACAGCGGTTCGATCCCGCAGAACAGACACAGGCGCACCACGCGTCCGATGACCCGCGGGTGGACATGCCCCCCGCCAAAGGCATCTTCGTTGTCGAATTGCTCGATCTGCGGGAGACCCAATTCCCCCCACGTTTTCAGCAGATGGGCGCAGGCGGTGGCGCTGGTCTTGTCCGCCTGCTGGCTCAGAGCGGCGGCATGGCCGTAATGGTCGATCGTATGAAAGTTCTGCACCTCCTCCCCGCCACGGATGTGGCGGGTGATGATATCGGTGGCGTGGATGGCGTTGACCGCCCAGGCTTCGAGCCAGGGATAGTAGGCGGAGTCGCTGCCCGCGCCGAGCGGATGGGTGAGCCCTTCGCCATGCAGGATGCGTTGAATGGTCGCCACACTGGGGGGCTCCAGCCCCAGCCCTTCCAAATGGGTCTGAATGGCCGCGGGACCAATCAGACCATACCGCGTTTCGGGTGTGGCCGCCGCTTCCAGGGTGCGCCGAGCCGAGATCACCGCTCGCACCATCCCGTCCGGCGTTTGCGAAGGTGAAGTCTGGGGTGCCCGCGAGCGGTCGGAAAAGTCCGTCCGAGGATTGTGGCGGTATTCCGCCCACCACTTGTCGAACCAGCGGGGACTGCGGTCCAGGTCATCACAGATATTGTGGCGCTTTTCGCCGCCCAGATGACGGCGGATCGCCTCCCGGCGCAAGAGTTGTTCGGATGAAGGTGCTTCCATACTCCCTCCCTCTCAGAAGGAAGTATGGTCAAAAAGCGCACGATGTCCTGACTATATTTGGCTGTTAGAGTGCGCACGATGTCCTGAGCATGAAATAGCGCACGATGTCTTGATTATGGAGAGGTAGAGCAAATAGCTCGCTGTGTAACCTGCAACGAGGAACAGAAGGCCAAAACTTGTAGCGAGCCAGGAGAAAGTCCCTCCTGACACAAGTTGACCAAACAAGGTGGCACCGGCCCCAATGTTCGTTAGGTCCAAGATTTTGTCGGCGTAAACTTTCCTCAGTTGCGGTGCTACCTTTCTCTCCACCCCAAACAAGCATAGCATACCGGTAAAGTTCCTTCAATTCCTGGACACCTGTTCCTCTTTGCACCTTGGCCTCCGGCCCAATCCGATGAAGAGCAATGCGCACGTGGCTTTCGAAATAGAGCCCTTGAACGAATGATTTGAGGTTCCAACAGAGAAGGGTCGTCGTATCATCAATTCCCATTGATCAGGAAGCAACACGTTTGAACGCTGAATGTGTTCTTGTTCTGCTCTCGACGGGAATTCGGTCTGATTCAGTGGCTATGAACTGGGTCATCTAATGAGTCTGCGCAAGCTAATTTCATCCGAGACTCCCAAATCCGCACCAGGAACGGCCGCCCCCCTGTGCTAATGTAGGTTGAGACAACTGGCCCTGACAATTTAGTGTAAAATGGGGGCGAGGGAGAAGTGTCAATGTCTCACAACGGAACCCAGACCATCGCTGTACCCGACCCAGAAGTCAGACCGAAAGCCAAACGCCGACAGTTTACCGCGGAATACAAGAAGCGCATTTTGGACGAAGCCGACGCGTGCACGACGCCGACTCAGCGGGGCGCACTGGTCCGCCGCGAAGGCTTGTACTCGTCACACCTCAATTCGTGGCGTCGGCAACGGGACCAAGGGATTTTGGATGGACTGGCCCCGAAAAGGCGTGGCGTCAAGCCCGATCCGCCCGCTCTCGAGAATGCCGAGTTGCATCGCGAGATTGAGCAGTTGCGGGCACAACTGCAACGCGCCGAAACCATTATCGAAGTCCAAAAAAAAGTTTCCCAACTCCTGGGTGTACCGACCACACCCACGCCGAAGAACGGGTCCGCGTGATCCAGGCCGTCAAAGACTTGATGCTGACGGCCGGTGTGACCCGGGCGTGCCAGGCCCTCGACCTTCCGCGTAGCAGTTTCTATCGGGCGCAACAACCCGTCGCTTCCACCGAGACGACCCAGGATCCGGCGCGAGGGCTCTCACCCCGCGCATTGACGGCCACTGAAAAAGAGACGGTGCGCGAGGTGTTGAATAGCGAACGCTTTCAGGATCAGGCTCCGCGGGAAGTGTATGCTACTCTGCTCGACGAAGGACGCTACCTGTGCTCGTGGCGCACCATGTATCGGATTTTGGCTGAAAATCAAGAGATTCGCGAACGCCGCAATCACCTGCAGCATCCCGCCTATGCCAAACCCGAACTACTGGCGACGGGGCCGAACAGGGTATGGAGCTGGGATATCACAAAGCTGCGCGGCCCGGTGACCTGGACCTACTACTACCTGTATGTGATCCTCGATGTGTATAGTCGTTACGTGGTCGGCTGGATGATCGCCGAACGGGAATCCGAAGACTTGGCCCAGGCACTCATCGGGGAGACCTGTGCCAAGCAAGGGATCCAACCCGGTCAGTTGACCCTGCACGCTGACAATGGCAGTGCGATGATCGCCAAGAGTGTGGCGCAGTTGCTAATCGATCTGGACGTGGTCAAGTCGCATTCGCGCCCGCACGTGTCCGATGATAACCCGTTTTCGGAAGCGCAGTTTAAAACCCTGAAGTATCGCCCGGACTATCCCGAGCGTTTCGCCAGCGTAGCCGAGGCACGGGCGTGGGCGCACGCGTTCTTCGCCTGGTACAATCACGAGCATCATCACATGGGACTGGGACTACTTACACCCGCCGTCGTGCATCAGGGACAGGCAGAGATAGTTCTTCAAAAGCGCCAACGCGTCTTGGATCTCGCCTATGCGGCGCATCCGGAACGGTTCGTGAAACACGCTCCAGTGCCGGCCGCGTTGCCCGCCGCCGTGTGGATCAATCCGCCTAAACCACCGAGTGGCAAGGAGCTGCCACTTCAGTAAATTCCGAAACGAGTTGTCCCAAACCTATTGACACATTCCCCATCGAAGAGATAGCTGAGCAACTGGTGCAACTGACCGGCGATTGATCAGGCAAAGCCGAGGCGGACGTGACAGAGTGCATCAAAAGATTCGCGGCTGGTAGATTCCTAATGGCCAGGGACGAAAGTGTGAGGTGATTGATGAGGGTTCTGCTGATCAATCCGTGTTATCCCTATGGCAATGACAGAAATGTCGGCCCGGAACAGGTTTTCGCCCCACCCCTCGGCTTGGCATCTATAGCCAGTGTGTTGCGCCAGAACGGCCACGACGTTCGGATCCTGGATATGCCAGCTAAGGCCATCCGTCCCCAGGGCGTATCAGCATTCATTCGGGATTTTGCGCCGCATCTTGTTGGTATTTCTGACAATCTCTCCTTCACGCGGGGCTCATCGATCGAGGTTGCCCGTGCCGTGAAGGAGGCAAGCAAAGATATCCCGGTTGTTTTTGGGGGGAACGATGCTACTTTTTCCTACGAAAGCATCCTCGCGGGCAGTCCAGAGGTAGACTTTGTACTCAGATATGAGGGCGAGTACACCATGCTCGAATTGGCACGACAACTCGAAGCCGAACGAAGCGTGAGCAGTTGCGCCGGTCTTGCTTATCGAGCGAATGAAGCGACGATCGAGCTGAATGAGGAAGCTCCCAAGATCTCGAATCTTGACGCTCTTCCATTGCCAGCGCGTGATCTCCTTCCGATGTCATCGTATCGCGGAACGGCAGGTTTCATTGTGACTAGCCGGGGGTGTCCGTTTCGATGCGCCTACTGTTCAACATCCACCTTCAATGGCCGCAAGTATCGCGCAATGAGTCCGAGGCGTGTAATCGAGGAAGTAGAACACTTAATCAGGGAATATGGCGTACGAGATATCTCTTTTGGAGATGATACGTACACCCTCAAGCGGGAACGTGTTGTCGCGATCTGTGAGGAGATCAATCGGCGGAAACTTGATATTCGCTGGACGGCCAACACTCGCGTCGATCTGGTGGACTATGATCTACTGAGACTTATGAGGCGTGCTGGATGTAATACGCTACTCTTTGGAATCGAGTCGTCGAGCCAAGAAGTTCTTGACAGGATCCAGAAAGGCTTTCGCATTGGCGAGGCAAGGCAGGCTATACAGTGGTGTAGAAATCTTGGCATTCGCGTGACCGAGTGCTTCATCATTGGGCTCCCTGGCGAAACCAGCGAGTCGGCTGGCAGAATTGTCGATTTTATCTCAGAAAATCCTGCAGATGTGTTATCTCTGGGTATTCTTGCTCTCTATCCTGGATCCTCCTTGTATGAGGAAAGCAATCGGTTTGGCATCAAGATCCTAGGATATGAACCGGCCAAGTTGGAACAGCGGCTCCCCCGGTTCGCAACTGCCTGGATGAGCAAAGAAACCATCCTAAAATCTTATGTGGAGTTAGTTATTGTCCTGTCAGAGCGTAGTCTCTACAAAGTCAGAGATTAGGACCGTTTGCCAGCCACAGTCTTAAAAGATATCGGGTTTGGTGTTTTCTGAGAGATCTAGTTGTGAAAACCACTGCTGGTGAAAAATGGTGGAGGTGCACGAAAGAGTAGGCGACCTTGCCTGGGCACGCACCTATGATCCGTGACGCCCTCCTAGTTGAGCAACCTGTCGCGAAAGGAGGTGAGTACCATGGAACGAAGGCAAGAATTACTTCAGGAGCAGGATCTCTCGCCGGACATCGAACAGCTAAAGTCACGCCTCAGGCTAAAGGGATACCGGGCTCCTGAGGTTCACCTTGTGATGCCCGAAATGCGGACCGCCAACTACTGTGCGACGGTAGCTCTCGATGATCTTGAGGACAGGATGGAGAGCTAGTTGCGGTAAGCTCTAGGGTTGAGGAGAATCGAGCTGAGTTCGCCCAGGTGACTCTCTCGGTTCTCCTCGTCTGATGAATGCAAGGACTCGACATGATCGATGTCGTATCTGTATTGTCACTTGGGGATCTCTTTTCGCAATGAAATCGTTATCGTTGCAGACGGCTGAACCGGATTCAGTTACCGAGCAGCTCTTGATCCGCAAAGAGAGCCTACTTCTTCTTTGGTTGAGCCAGCTACTTGTTCAAAGCAGCGATTCCATGAGCTTGATTGCGATTATGTGGTCTGTCTATAAACTCACGGGTTCCCCTTTAGATATGGGCACACTGGGGTTTTTCCAGAAATTGCCCATTGTATTGCTCGGCCTGCCGCTCGGAACTATTGTCGATCGAGTCACGAAGAAGAACATATTAGTCGCCGCAGATCTTCTTTGCGCCGTGCTGATGGCTTGCATTCCATTACTTGCTTTCGGTGCGGGGCCCAATATTATCTTCCTCTATCTTGTTGTGTTTGTTGTCGGAGCACTTGCAATCTTGGCCCGAACTGCTATTTACGCATTGGTGCCGAGTATCGCTAGGCGAGAAAAGTATCAACAGGCCAATTCTTTCTTGCGTCTCGCCGAACAAGTTGCAATGCTGATTGGACCTGGATTCGCCGCCCTTGTCAGCAGTTTAATCTCTCCTGAGAGTGTCCTCTATGTTATCGCTGTCAGCTACGGTCTAGCTGCACTCTGTCTTGCGAGGATAAGTATCACCGAATCGCCGCGTTCTTCGCCTTCGCCGAACCCGAGTACGCTTTTTGCCGATCTTCATGGTGCCCTGAACTTCATGTGTCACAGAAGGGTTCTGCTACTTATCTTGATCGCGTCTATTTTCAGCAACGCTTTGGCGCTGCCATTAAACGTGGCGATCCCGATTCTCTCAGATAGGGAGTTTCACGCAGGAGCCTCTGGCTTTGGACTCATAGTGTCCGCGATCGGAAGTGGGATGATATTTGCATCATTAGTCCTCATGCGCGCGAAGCAACCTTCTGACAAACGAATCCGAGGCATCTTCATTGCGATTTTGGTCTCAGGCCTCGCCTATATTGGCATTGGGACATGCCAAACGCTGAATGTTGCGCTCATGTTCGCGGCAATTGTGGGCATTTGTGTTGGCATTACGAATACACTGATTCCGACCGAAATGCAGGACCATGTGCCTCCGAGTATGCTGGGGAAGGCAGTTGCCATTCTGTTCGTCAGTGCAAGTTTGTCGGGCGCCCTCGGCATGCTAGCTTTTGGGCCAATTATAACTGTCGTCGGTCCGAACTACGTCGTACAAGGGGCAGGCTTTCTTATCGCTGCGTTCAGTTTGGCTCTTTGTTGTAAGGCTCCGACGGACAGTTTGGAGCGGTCCTTTGAGATAGGATCAGCGGACGTCAGCGGCAAGGCGCGGACCAAATGAGGTTTTGATACAATTGGGCACTAGGAATGGCCGCAACATTTCCCACCGTCGGATACTCGGAGAACCAACTAGCTTGTTGGTGAACACTAGCGGCAGCTGCACCATTGGAGCACTTCCCCAAGCATTGCTGCAATTCGTTGACCTGTCCTCAAGATCGCTGGGTGATGCCGTTTTGGCTATCTCTCTTTTCGGCTCTCGATCGCGTATTGATGCAAATCAGCTGTCTGATTATGATTTGTTCTTCTTGCTTCGAGACCAGCTCGACGACGAAATGATTCTCCACCTGGTGCTTGCTGCGCCTGAATCGGCGGACCTCCATCTGCTTACGGCAGCTGAACTTGGACGGCGGTTACGCAACATAGATGTTGGTTGTATAAATATCCTTCATGATTCCAGAATCTTGTTTGGCATAATACCCGAGTCTCTGGACAGCTGTGCTCGAGAGGCAGTCGAGAAAGCGGGTCTTGAACCAAGACCGGAAATAGGGAAGGGCATTTGGATAGCGAAGATCGGTTTCCCATTCCATGAGCCGTGTCGACAATTACAAAGGGCAGAGGAGACATTCAGAGAGTCATTATCTCCTAGAAACGAGGATGATGCGATCATTTTTGAGTTCGTAGCGGATCAGACCCTTAGAGCCTTGCTTGCGAAGCGTATACAGGGAATCTTTACATTGATCGATCCAAGATTCTTGAATTACTGAAAGAAGAGGTCTTGAGTAAATCAGAGAACGCAGCCCTAACTCGTTGTCTGGGTTATGCTAAAGGAAGCAAAAGCGCCGTCGCTGAGCATATGTTGGGGTTCGCGCGAAACCGGCTTCTCTATTGGTATGGCAACAATATTTACAACATTATTGCTCATTGGTAAACCCAGAAGCCAGCCTGGAAACATACTTGAGAGGGGGTGGGACCAGAATGCCGCGCCTATTAGAAAGCGACATAGAAATACTTCGGAAGTACTTGAATGCCATGGGATTTGATACTCTTCAGAGGATATTACGGGGTTCGCACTACTTCGCTGATCCTTGGCCGCACTTCTGGCCATTTCGCCAAAAGCTACTCCTGCTTCACCCCACATTCAAAGCATTATTCGAACAGTTTCTCCTAGGACTTCCTCAAGGTTTAGCAAATATGGACCACACGTTCAGGACACGTGTGGTACGTCCGCTTGAGCAGCTCGGTTTGGCCGAGTCGAGATCCGGCTACATGTACGCAAATGGCCTCGGCTTGACATCATTTCTAGGCACCTATCTTTGGGCGAGTTTGCCGCCAGCCTATCCTACGTGTCAGAATCTTGAGGCACCTGTATAAATAGGCCCCGATTCGTACCGGCTCGCCCATAATGTTTGTCCTCCCCGTGGTGCTACGGTTCTGGACCTTTGCACGGGCTCAGGAATTCAAGCTATCTTGGCAGCCAAGTTAGCAGAGAAGTGTATTGGGGTTGATATCTCTCCGGAGGCATGCAGACTGGCAACGCTCAATGCCGCTCTGAATGGAGCTTCGGATATCGTTGAGATCAAGAATGGGAATCTATTCGAACCGGTTGAAGGCATAACTTTCGACGCGATCTACTGCAATCCGCCTTTTCTTCCTGTTCCAGACGAGGTGCGTTTTCCAACAAGCGGCTCGGGTGGGCCAGATGGTCTTGACATCGTGCGTAGAATTTGGAAAGAAGCAGATCGGTTTCTACGAAAAAACGGTGTCGGAACGATGTGGTTCCAAGCCTTAGGCAATGACATCGCTCCATTTTGGCTAGGTGAGTTCCAGGCAATAGCTCGGCAAAACGAATGGTCCGTACGCATCCTGGTTTCATCACGGATGCCGCTCTCATTTCAAGCTCAAGTAGTCGCCGAGACTGCATCTACAGTCAACTCTAGGGACGCTGCAGACCTGTGTTTGCTTTGGCAGAAACTATACCGTGATCTTCAGGCAACATTCTTGTATGACTGTCTCCTATGGTTCCAGAAAGCGGATGAATTCAACTTGGAGGTACACAACCTACTCAGCACGTGGACGCAACACGACATCCCCACTGTAATTGAAACGGATGTGAATTCCCGCTCTGCCGCGAATGGGCGGAGCTGGCTCGCGCGCAAACTACTTGCGTACAGCGATGGTCACCAATCTGTTCACGATATCCTTCAAAAACTTATTGAGCGCGATCCAGAAAGGCTAGGTCGATCAGCTGAAAAACTGTTGTCACTCAGCCTTACTGAGTTGGAGTATCTGGAGAGAAACAGGTATATCAAGCACGTGATACGGCATTGAACGCTGAAGGTGATTCGCGTTGCGCCCCGATGCCAGAATAGCAAGTGTTTCTGAATAATCTCGGATCACCGCGGGAGTTGAGTCAATTGAACCGACTGGAGTTGTCAACTTCGGTATCTGGGCGTACAATTGGTCTGTCCGTTTCTTCACCTGGAGATTTTGCCGTGGCCTCGCCTTCGTAGTCCGGGTTGAGGCCGTTTGCACAAATCTTTCGGCGTGTTCGCTCTGCGCTTAAGCAGTCGGTTCGGTTGAGTATTTCGCGGTGATGCAATAATCGATCTATCATGGATTCGACATTCGCACTAGTCGATCCAATTCGTAATGTGCCTGACTTTGGCGTTCGTATGCCGATGCAATTTGAGCATACGTGGGCTCTGCACCTGCAATGGCATCTAGTGCCAGTTATGCCTCTCTGCAGACTGCGTGGTGTATGAGTTGATCATTAGCAAGGAGGAAGGAAGAATACCCATGCAACTACAGACAGCTCGGCTAACACTCGCGCTGGTTGATGAGACAGCCCGGCCAGAAGAGTTTCTTCCGCTGTTCAATAGCAACCCTGATCTCGTCGAGGCCACTGAGCTCTTCACGGGCAAACGCGCATTCGACCTTTCAGATGTCGAGATGTATCTGTGGCAGGCGATGGCCCGCGACAACTCACAATGCCTTGCTATTAAATTGACCGAGACAGGCGAACTCGTGGGAACAGCAGTCCTGCTTACGCCGCACCCGGACGAGGCTTTTCCGTGGATTGGATTGCTGCTAATTAGCAGCGAGCTGCAAGGAAAGGGCCTTGGTACAGAAGCTGTCACGGCAATCGAGAAGCACCTCGTGAAGCAGCGGTGGCAAGAAGTGCGCTTGAACATCCTACAAGCTATCCCGAGAGTACGACATTTTTGGGAACGCCTCGGTTATACAGTGTTGGGCGAGCGCCTGGACAGCAACGGTCGTCCTTGCTGGATCTTGTCCAAGAGGCTTTCCTTATCCATTCTCCCGCACGCGTAATGATTAGGTCATCTCGATATCTCAAGCGACTAGCGTAACTTTTGTGCATTACATTAACCAACCTTCGAACGTTCTAATCCGAGAAGCCTCAGGGTGGCTGCGGTCGGGCCCTGAGTCAGGAGGTTGGTATGGTTCTTCAGTTGGAGGAGTTCCTCCAAGCCGTGCGGCGGCGCGCTCCCCAGGCGACCACTGCCCGGCACTACCAAGGTGACGTGACGATCTTTTTTACCTGGTGTGCGAAAGCGCCCCAAGACGTGACGCGCACGGATATCGATCGGTTCATTGAATGGCAACAGAGTGTGGGCCTTGCCGTTGCGACGATCAATCGGCGGCTGATTGCGCTGCGGCAGTATTATGGCTTTCTGGCTGATCACTGGAGTCGTTCCCTTGCGTGCCCCGTGGTGCCGCGATTGCACTACATCCATCAAGGCCGGCAACTGCCCCGCGACGCGAAGGATGAAACGGTCACTCAGCTCTTCGCACAGATCCAGGATCCGCGAGATCTGGCCATGTTCACGCTGATGTTGCGCTGTGGACTGCGGGTCTCCGAGGTCGCCACCTTGAACCTGGACGATGTGTTCTTTCGGAATCGGGCCGAGCAGGCCTCGCGTCTGCGAATTCACGGCAAGCGCCAGACGGAGCGGGTGGTCTTTTTGTCCGAGCAAGTCGAGCAGCGGGTACGGGCTTACTTGGCGATGCGACCGGCGGCGCAGGACCGGGCCCTCTTTCTCAATCGCTATGGCGTCCACCTCTCCGTGACGGCGGTGCAGAAACGACTGACGCACTACGCCGAGCAAGCGGGACTGCATCTCACGTGTCATCAACTGCGGCATGTGTTTAGTCGCCAACTCATTGAAGTCGGGATGCCGGTCACGTCGCTGCAGGCGCTGCTGGGTCATCGCTCTTTGCGCACGACCCGGGTCTATGTGCATCTTGCCGACCCGTTAGTGCGGCGCGACTATTTTGAAAGTATGCACCGGATCACCGGGGATGAAGCGGCGAACCCGGGCACGCTGGCCCAGCCTGGCCAGAATCTGGCGGAGGCCTCCTCATCCGGGACCCCGCGTGGTGGTCGGTCTGAACGGAGGGCGGCATGACACACCCGCTGGAAGCCGCCTCGGCCGAGATGACGCCCGCGGCCCTGACCGCCGAGTTTAAGACCTGGTTGCAAGCCGGGGGCTATCATCCGGCCACATGCCAGACGTACGAGCGCATGGCCCGGGTGATCTTGGACGAGATGGCTCCCTGGACTTGCCTCGCCACGCTGAGTAGCCGGTTAGGCCAGCGGTCCGAGCCCGAAAAAAAGGCTATTTTCCGAGAGAAAATGGACCACCGGCCGACGGGCGCGGGCGAAACTCGTCGAGTATCTGCGCTTTCGTCAAGGACAGGCGAGGCCTGAACCCTCGGTCCCCTTGGAGCTAGAAGGAGCCTGGCCGAACTTGCCCGCTTGGATGGTGAACGATTTGAATGCCTTGGTTCGGCGTCAACGGCGGCGCTGGAGCGGGCGGACGGTCCGGGCCTATACCCGCGATCTCACCCGCCGGCTGAATAAGATGCTGGGCTTTCTGCTGAGCCAAGTCTCGGCGACCACCTGGGACGATTTTCGCTTGGCCCACGCGGAAGCCTTCATCGATCACGAACTGGCGCGTGGTCTCCGGCCGCATTCGGTCAATGCGGACCTGACGATTTTGCGCCGCTTGTTTGGGTTTCTCGAGAGCGAAGGTCGGATTGGTCGGTCGCCCTTCGGGCACCTGCCCCAAGTGGATCCCGGGCAGCGCGTGCCTCGTTTTCTGACCGATCGCGAGGTCACCCGCATCGAGCAAGACTTGAGGGCGCAGGTCGCGCAAGCGGTCTCCCCCGAAGCGCAACGCTCGGCCCGCTTCGACCTGGTCTGGTTCTATCTGCTCTATCACGGCGGCTTGCGCCTCTCGGAAGTCGCGTACCTGGAGCTCGGTGATCTGGATCTGGTCGGGCAGCGGTTGATCGTCCGGAGCGGCAAGGGTTTGAAAGACCGCTGCATTCCGCTCAGTGCACAGTCCCGCGAGGCGCTCCAGGCCTACCTGGAAGTCCGTGGGCCCACGCCGACCGCGCGCCTGTTGGTGCTGCGCCACCATGCCGCCACAACCTACGGTCTGCGCGAACGCATCATCAAGTGTGCGGAACGGACGGGCATTGCGGTATGCGCCCATCGTCTTCGTCACACCATCGCGACGCAACTGATCAATGCCGAGATGCCGGTAACGTCGCTGCAAGGCTTTTTGGGACACGAAGACCTGGACGAGACGATGATCTATGCGCGAGTCGCTGATCAGACCTTGGTCCGTGATTACACCCAGGGAATGCAACGCATTGAGCAAGAACAGAAACTTGCAGATCTCCAGGTTGCTCTGCTGCCGGTTCCGTCAGATCGTCAGCACGTGGTAGAATTGTTGCACCAGTTGGCCCAGCCGGAGCTGACAGCAGAACAACGGATGGCCGCCGTGGTCGAAATGCAGACGCTGCTCCCCGGTGAGTGGCCGACCCTACCAGACAGCCCACTGGCTGTCGCAGCTCATACGGTTGGTTAATGTAAACCGCAACCAGAACGCATTTCCAGGAATCAGTTGCGATTTTGCACGCCTCTGGTCGTGATTTTGCCCGTCTCCAAGAGACGTGCTACCCTCCCGTCTGGAGGTGTGACGCAGTATGGCAGTGGCTTCAGACGGGACGTTTTCCAACACCGATCACGGACTGCTCGTGGCGTTCGGCGAGTTTCTGGAACAGCACGGGTTGTTGAAGGAGTTGCTGCAAGTACCCATTCCGCAGAAGGCGGGCACCTTTACACCACAAGCCAAACTGATCGAATTCCTGGCCGGCATTTCCAGCGGCATCGAATATCTCTCTGATCTGAATGAGGCACCCCACCCATTGGCCCGGGACGAACTCGTGGCCCACTGGGATGGCTCGACCAGTCCACCCGATCCAGCCGTTGATCGCCTGCCCACTCGACCTAGAACTGGACGGTGGACAGACGGACATGGTACTGACGAGCCACCTCGCGCTCGGCGACACCATGCCGCACCTTGGTCACCATCTCTCGTCGCTTGTGCTCATCCCGGTTTTTTTAGACATGCGAGTTAGCTCCACCATCGTTTACCCGTATTATACCTGACTGACGGATACTGACACTCGGGTGACCGACAAACACTGGCACTCACCCGAAGTACATTATTTCCGGCGAAACGGGGAAAAATCAAGATCATCGCGTTTCCGGTGTCGAAGGGGTTGCATCATGATTACCGATGGGCCGCTTGAGCCACGAAGGGCCACGTAGTCTGGGGTGGACCAAGTATTCCACCTATATAAGCGTTCCATCCGAGTCAAATCCCCGACGGATGGGGTTGTCAGCCAACACAGGTTGTGCTTCCGGCTCCAGTCCTTTGTCTCATTCATCTCAGCAGTTTCCGAAATTTGGGAGTTCGCTTTCCCATTCTGTATCCGAATGCACCGACAATAGGTCGCGGGGAGCGTTGAATTAAGGAGCCTACCTTTTTGGGCAGGTTGAGACTGCCCAACCGGGCGAATCCTACCTACTCCCATGCATATTGCCTTCCAGTACTGGATGGCGTATCATGTCTATGTGATATCGTGATGTCGTAATAATTTGACCGCGGTTTGCCAAACTACCCTCCCGACGCTCCCCTTGTGTATCGACAGATGGGGCGGCCTTTGCGTAACATCTGTTCCAGTCCGAGAATTGTCGGCATAAGTGGCGCACAGTAGCTTTCAACTCCAGTCCTTCGATAGCGCATTGCCGGATCAACTCGCTATGACCCCAAATCTAAGTTGCCCGAGTGAGGTGCCATTCTTCGCATTCCGTTCCCCGAAGCCGCGCCCGGGCCGAAACGTTATATCTGGGCAGACCGGCAAAATCCGCCGAGACGGTCCCATTCCCCTGTATCACCCCAGTTTAGATTTTCAACTACGTTTCCTATCAGAACGACCCGACGATCGCAGTTCTTTTCACGCTCCTCATCTTAGGAGCAGCGGTGCTTATCTCTGCTGTTGAACGGAGCGCGGAATTAGACCAGTTGGGCCAAGCTGAGTAAACATTTGCTCCAGAGTGAAATTGGGGGAATAACCCATGTCTCAAGCCCTCGGTTCACTGGTCGAATTTGTGGCGGGTACCCGCGTCGAAAACTTGCCCGAGTCAGTGACAGGCGAAATTCGTCGTGAGGCGACGGTCTCCACCCTGAGCACGCGGTCGATGGATGAGGCGTTTACATGTTGGATGCTCGATTTTGTTGATGCTGTGACTCACGCCGGTGATCCGTAATGAAAGTGAGATGAGCCGCGTGTGCCGTCCGACCCCAATCGCCAGCAGGCCAGCCAAGCACCCAGTGCATTTCTTATCCAGCGAAGCCAGCACGAGATTGATTGCTCGGAGCTGTTGAGCAGCGGCGTCACAAGGATAACGCCGAAAGGCAGTGCAACTACGTTGGTGTATGTGACGACGTTTCGATTTCGGCATGAAGGCTTGACCTCGTGCGATTTGCCACCAGGTCACGGATACGATTGGATTGCAAGCTCTTCGAATTACCTTCGGCCAAATCCGCAATTGAATTCGGCGTCCTTGAACATTTTCGCCATGCTATGCTTGTCTATCTCGGATGGCGACATGGGGCTCAGCCAGAGCATTGCGAACAGGCACGTCTTCTCCTGATCCCTAATCCTGAATGTTCCGAGCGGCGTGCGAGAGTGGCTGCGCAGTGAGCTTGGACCATCCGAGCTGACGTCGACGAGAGTCCCGCCATTAAAGGAGTGAGATATGGGCAGTATCAGTTCGGAGGTATTGCGCAAGCGTTTGTCGGAGCCACGAATTCTGGTCGTGCCAGGTGCAGCCGATGCCCTGACGGCGAGTATCATTCAGAGTTGCGGATTTGAAGCAGTGTACTTCACAGGCGGCGGATTCGCGAATTCCAGTCTTGGCGTGGCAGACGTAGGCTTGACAACGATGTCGGAAACTGTGGCCCAGGTTCAGCGCATCGCTGACGCTGTAAACATTCCGTTGATCGTCGATGCCGATACAGGCTACGGCGGCCCATTGAACGTGATCCGAACGGTTCGCGAGATCGAGCGAGCGGGCGCGGCCGCTATCCAACTAGAGGATCAAATCACGCCCAAGCGTTGTGGCCATTTTGAGGGCAAGACGGTAATCTCAACTCAGGAGATGGTTAAGAAGGTTCAAGCGGCTGTTGACACACGCCGCGATCCTTTGCTCGTTATTATCGCACGCACAGACGCACGTGCGAGTGAAGGGCTTGAGGGAGCCCTGGATCGCGGACGCGCCTACGCTGCTGCGGGTGCCGATATGATTTTCGTCGAAGCACTCGAATCATTGGAAGAGCTCCGGAGCACCCCCCAACTTTTGCCGGTCCCTGTCATGGTCAATATGGTTGAGGGAGGAAAGACCCCCCTCCTGGATGCCAAGGAATTGGAGGCCATGGGCTATCGCCTCGTACTCTTTGCTAACACTGCGCTTCGTGTCGCCGTCAAGGCAGTGCAGGATTCGATGAGGGTCCTTCGCCTGGAGGGGACATCCCGCTCGCTCCTGGATCGAATGATAAACTGGGAGGAACGGCAGCGACTTGTCCGTCTGCCGGAGCTCCAGACGCTGGACGAGCGGTACAGCTCTCGAAACCCATAGACCAAAACTGCTATTTTGAAATCCGACGATATCCACACAAGTCAAGGCAAAAGACCACCAAAGGAGGAAGAAATGTTTAGGGATCATTCTGCAAGGCCAATCAAATCGAGCGGCTTGTGGCGGCTCCTCGGTCTCGTTCTGGGCTGCGTTTTTCTGGTCTTGGGCGTAGCTTGCCAATCAACTCAGGAGGCAAAACGCCCCGTGACTAGTACCGCTACGACGGCTACTGCTCCAGCGGCCAATGTGAATACGGCTGCTCCAGCGACTGTAGACCGCATCACCATTTCGCAGGACATCGATGCCGCGAAAATGGACCCGTCATCCACGCTCACTGGTCAGCGCCGAATTATCTTCGCTCAAGTTTTCGACACGCTGATACACAGGGGGCCGCAGGGAGAGGCACTCCCACGCGTCGCTGAGAAATGGGAGTGGGCCAGCGACAACAAGACCCTCAAGTTGAAGATTCGGCAGGGCATCAAGTTCCAGAACGGTGACGACCTGACGGCGGACGATGTCAAGTTCACTCTCGACCGCTATATGGACCCAAAGATTGATGAATCGGCGTCGAACTATTCAGGCATCGACAAGGTTGTGGTGAATGACCCCTTCAACCTTGACATTGTCCTAAAGAACGTAGATGCTTCCTTCCTCGCGGCTCGAATCCTGGACGACATCTTCATCATGCCAAAAAAGTATTACGAAAGCGTGAAAGATGATTTCAACGTCAAACCCATTGGTTCTGGACCCTACCGCATGGCAGAATGGGTCAAGGACGACCACATGACTTTGCAGGCCAATCCGAACTATTGGGGCGGGGCCGTGCCTGTGAAAACGGTCGTCTTCAAGCCTATTCCCGAGGAGACCACCCGCGTGTCGGCGTTGTTGAGTGGGGACACCGACATCATTACCGCCGTCCCCAGCACCCAGACGGATCTGATCAAAAACAGCAATACGGCTGTCCTCAAGGCCGGCCCGTCAGCTGATCTTATTTACCTGGGAATGAAACCAGACATCCCCGTCTTGAAGGATGTCAGGGTTCGGACGGCGGTGAACTACGCCATCAATCGCCAGGCCATCATCAACCGCTTGCTGGGAGACTATGCTACCGCACTCGGGTCGCCCCTCATCCCAGGTATGTTGGGATATGACCCTGCGATTCCTCCGTACCCCTACGATCCGGGCAAAGCCAAGCAGTTGCTCGCCGAGGCGGGGTACCCGAACGGGTTCCAAGTCCCGTTTGAGATTCCCATCGGGCGCGTGCCGCGCGCAAGGGACGTTGCTCAGGCGATTTCCGCAGATCTTGCTGCGGTAGGCATTCAAGCGGACATCAAGGAATATGAATACAACGCCTACATGAACAAGCTTTATGGGCGTGAGTCGCAAACGATTACCGGCATGTGGCTCTATATCGTCCGCGCGCCGGGTTTTGATCCTGATCAGAATTTCAGCACCTCTTTCTACACCAAAGGGGCATGGAACTGGGGACACTACTCGGACCCCAAATTGGACGACTTGATCATTCAAGGGGTCCAAACGCTTGACGAGAAGAAGAGAATCGAGGTCTATCGCCAAGCCGCACAGATGGCAAAAGAATCGGGTTACTGGGCCTTCCTCTATGCCCCCCAGAGTCTCTACGCCGTCCGCAAGGCTGACAAGTGGACCTGGGATCCACGTCCTGACGGTCTTATCAATGTCTGGGAAGACGTCAAAATCAAGTAGGATCGCGTCATGACAGTATCCTACCTTCTCAGACGTTTGGTCACCGCCATTTTGGTTGTCATTGGAGTGACGCTGGCCGTGTTCATCATCGCGCGTCTCACGGGGGATCCGGCAGTACTTCTCGTGGGTCCAGGGGCGTCAGAGGAGGACATCCAAGCCATCCGACAAGAGTTTCACCTAGACCGGCCAATTCTCGAACAGTATCTGTTATTTGCATCAGGCGCGCTGCGCGGGGACTTTGGCCGGTCCCTCATCCAGGGGCAGCCAGCGATGAATTTGGTGCTGGAGCGGATGCCGGCTACTCTGGAGCTCACTTTTGCCGCGTTACTCTTCTCGCTCGTGTTCGCAGTCCCTGCCGGTATCACCGCGGCCGTCCATCGGGACTCTTGGATTGACCGAGCCGTGATGCTCCTCTCCGTCATCGGTCAATGCCTGCCCGTGTTTTGGCTCGGAATCATGCTCATTCTTGTTTTTTCGGTCTCCCTTCACCTGCTACCAGCCGCCGGGGCAGATACTCCTCAGCATCTCATTCTCCCTGCCATCACACTCGGCGCCTTTAACATGGCGCGGACCGCCCGCTTGGTTCGCTCTGGTATGGTCGAGGTGCTGACGAGCGATTACGTTCGAACGGCACGCGCCAAAGGGTTGCCCGAGCTAGTGGTGCTGTTGCGCCATGCTTTGCGGAACTCGTTCCTTCCCATACTCACCGTCTTGGGTATCGAGATTGGCCAGATGCTGAGTGGGACAGTCGTAACCGAACAGATCTTTGCCTGGCCTGGTATGGGCAACCTCGCGCTCAAATCAATCTTTGCGCGTGATTTTCCCGTGGTCCAGGCGGCCGTTTTCTTGGGCGCG
Organism: Chloroflexota bacterium; assembly: GCA_023489485.1. Lineage (GTDB taxonomy): Bacteria > Chloroflexota > Anaerolineae > UBA4142 > UBA4142 > JAMDCU01. The sequence continues at coordinate 55,065 of JAMDCU010000011.1, read as the reverse complement.
ACGATCGTAGTTCTTATTAACCTTGGGGTTGACTTTCTGTATGTTCTGATCGACCCCCGTATTAAGTATAGGTAGTGTTGATATCATGGTTTCGACGCTTGATGACAGTAAGCGGTGGAATCCTCACCCCATCGCGGGCGCCAAACGGAAATTGGTCCTGACGGCATTTTCGCGAGCGCGCACTGTGTTTGTGCCGGCCGCGTTTCTGGTTCTGTTGGTCATTGCAGCCGTATTTCCGGAACAGCTTGCGCCGTACAATCTTGCCGCCCATGATCTAGCGAATAATGTCGAACCTCCTGTCTTCATGCCCGGCGGAAGTCTTGACCATTTGTTGGGGACTGACCAGTTGGGGCGCGACGTTCTCACGCGCATCATTTACGGAGCTCGTATCTCGCTCGCCGTGGGGGCTGCCTCCGTCTTGATCGCTGGGACGGTTGGGGTGATCCTCGGTCTCGTCGCCGGATACTGGGGGGCTTGGATCGACGAGTTGATCACTCGCCTTGCCGACGTACAGCTTGCTTTTCCATATCTTCTGCTTGCGATTGCTGTGGTAGCTGTGGTAGGACCGGGCATTGTCACAATAATCATGGTGCTGGGACTGACCCGCTGGACCGTCTACGTTCGAACCGTACGTGGAGATGTTCTCTCGGTTCGAGAGAAGGAGTATCTGACCGCAGCGCGTTGTGTTGGTGCCAGCGATCTGCGCATAGTTTTTCATCATGTGCTACCGAACGTTATCCAGCCGACGATTGTCGTTGCGACTTTCACATTCGCGAACAACATTGTAGCCGAAGCGTCTCTTAGTTTCTTGGGGCTGGGCATACCGCCCCCCACACCCACGTGGGGAGGCATGTTAGCGGAAGGTCGGCAATACTTGACATCCGCTTGGTGGATAGCCGCCTTTCCTGGGCTCGCACTTGCGCTGACTGTGTTGAGCGCAAACCTGTTGGGAGACTGGTTGCGAGATGAACTGGACCCTCGGGTCAAGAGAGGCAGAATCTGAGGAGGTGAATGGGGTGGCGCACGCTCAACTGAATGGCTTTAATATGTACTATGAGATCCACGGGGAGGGGGAGCCGGTCGTTTGTAGCACCGGATGGGGATTGTTGACCGGGGCGCGATTTCAATCCATCCCCGCCGAGCTGCGCGAGCGTTATCAGCTCATCGTGTACGACCATCGAGGCATCGGACAATCGAGTGATGGGTCGGAGCACTCGGGGAGCACACGCCTTTATGCGGAAGATGTTGCCCAACTAATAATGCACTTGGGGCTAAAACGCGCTCACATCCTAGGTCGCGGCGGCTTGGGTGCCTGTGTTATGCAGGAGTTGGCCATCAGCCATCCTGAGTTGGTTCACTCGCTGGCTCTCAGTGGCGGCTGGGCGCGCCCTGAACCCTATCATGACGCGGTGGACCGTCTCTTTTACAGACTGCGAGAGCAAACCAGCTTCGAGCTTTTCCAACTTTACGGCGCGATCATCTGTTATGATGCTGAGTATTTCAATGAAAACCATGCGGATCTTCTCAGTCCCAATGGTCCCTGGTCCGAGTTGCGAGAGTGCAAAGAAGCGCATCTTAAATTGATTCGGGCCTGCTTAGAGCACGATGCCTACGATCGGCTGCCGCGCATCAGCGCGCCGACTCTGCTGATATACGGCGGGGTAGATCTACTGGCGGGGCCCCGCTTGGGTCGAGAACTTGGCGAACGCATCCCTGGCGCGGAATTGGTGATTCTGGAAGGAACACCGCATGTGATTGCAAGCCACCCGGCAGCTCATGCTCGCTTTGGCCGAGTGACAGGCGACTTTTTTGCCCGACATTCGCTATCCGCATAAATGAGGATGACTGCTGGGCCTCAAGCCTTTGGTTATGTTTTGGCTAGAGGGCCAAACGGGACGAATTGCAGCAACTTCAATTAAGGAACATAAAAGACAAGCCATGAGCAACTACAGTGTTGGAATCGATGTGGGTGGAACATTTACCGATGTCGCCTTGGTGGAAATGGAGACGGGCAAAACCTGGTTTGCCAAAGTGCCATCGACGCCCAAGGATCCGTCTTTGGGCTTGATCAAGGGCTTGCGCAAGGCGGCACGGATTGCAGAGATCGATGTGCAAACTATCGGGCGCGTAATCCACGGCACGACAGTGGCCACCAACGCGATCCTCGAGTCTAAACCCACCGTCGTTGCCCTGGTGACCACAGCCGGATTCAAAAGTGTCTTGGAGATCGGTCGGCATGACATTCCTGTTGGAGACAACTATTACTCTTGGATCAAACCGACCAGGCCAGTGACTCCCGACCTGATCTTTGAAATCTCAGAGAGGGTCAGTGCCGAAGGGGAAATCCTTGTGCCACTGGATGAGCAAGCATGCCGGACTGTCGGGCGTAGACTTGCGGCTCTCGGCGTCGAGTCCGTGGGCGTCTGCTTTCTCTATTCATTCCTTCGACCAGAACACGAACAGCGTGCCGCGGAGATCCTCCGCGCCGAGTGTCCGAAAGCATGGGTATCCATTTCCTCCGAGGTATTGCCCCAATATCGTGAGTACGAACGGTCAATGGCCACCGTGCTAAACGCCTATGTGACTCCACATGTGAGCCAGTATCTGGGGGCACTCGAATCGCGGCTTAAAGAATCCAATTTGCGCGGAACTTCGCTATTCATCATGAAGTCTAATGGCGGAGTGGTCGGCGCGCCCGCCGCTGCACGGCAAGCCATCCACACCGCGTTATCCGGCCCCGCTGCGGGAGTCATCGGTGCAACGACTCTCTCAAACGAGGCTGGTTTTAGGAACGTGATTACGATTGACGTTGGCGGGACAAGCGCTGACATTAGTCTGGTTCGAGACGGCAAGCCCGCATTTACAAGTGAGGGTAAGATCGGCCCCTTCCCCCTTCAATTGCCCATCCTCGACATCCACACGATCGGCGCTGGAGGAGGAAGTATCGCGGCGGTCAATGAAGCGGGGCGGCTGACGGTTGGACCGCGCAGCGCTGGTGCTGAGCCAGGGCCGGTTTGCTACGGTCATGGGGGGACAACTCCTACCGTGACAGACGCCCATCTGGTGCTCGGACGAATTCCTCCCGCCCTTCTTTCGGGCGATATTCCTCTCGACTGCTCTGCCGCGGAACGTGCGATTATGGATCAAATTGCCAAGCCACTGGGATTATCTCTGGAAGAAGCCGCCCTAGGAGTTTTGTCCATAGTAAACGCGAATATGGTCGGAGCCATTCGTAAGGTTTCTGTCGAACGTGGCCATGACCCACGGCTTTTCACCTTGGTCGCCTTCGGAGGCGCCGGTCCGCTTCATGGCATGGATCTCGCCCGCTTGTTAGGTATCCCGCGCGTCGTGGTGCCTCGCACTCCAGGTGTGCTCTCTACACATGGGCTTTTGAACGCGGACCTTCGCAATGATTTTGTCCAAACCCATATCTGGGAGGGCCCAGACTATCCAGTTGCTGAGATAGAGGCCTCATTCAAAGAACTGGAGGCGCGCGTACGTTGCGCCCCAGAAATGCAGAGCCCTGAATGGGACGGAGCAATCGTTCGGCGGACAGCAGACTTGCGCTATCGAGGTCAGAATTTCGAGCTTCGAGTGGATGTGCCAGAAGGTCCCGTCACTCCGGAAACGATTCGGAGACTCCTGGATACTTTTCACTCTACCCACGAGCAATTATACACATTCAGATTGCGTGAAGCCCGCATTGAGTTCGTGAATCTTCGAGTAACGGTAATGGCCCCTCTTACCAAAGCCAAACCCCTTCCAACTTCACGTCAGGCGGGAAGGGTGGACAATGCCTTTATGCATGAACGTAAGATCTATTTTGGGAAAGAGAGCGGCTGGGTGCCAACTCCTTGCTATGATCGCAGTTTATTAGGAATTGGGACGAAGCTCGTGGGGCCAGCGGTGGTGGAGCAGATGGACTCGACCGCGGTGTTGGCGTCCGGTCAGCACGCGCAAATTGATAAGTTTGGCAACCTGATTGTGGAGGTAGAGCCGGAATGACAGAGAAGGATTCGGCACGCAGAAGCATTCAGGGCAAAATGGTGGACCCGGTCACTCTTGAGATTGTAAATGGAGCGCTCGAAGCCGCTATTCTTGAAATAGAAGCTTTGATCGACCGCACTTCAATGTCTGCAGGGATAAAGGAAAAGAAGGATCGTTTCGTCGGCCTGTTCGATGCCAAGGGATGGATGATTGCTGGCCATCTAGCCTTCACCGGCCCCGGGCTTATAAGTCCGCTGGTGGATGAATACCCTGTCGAGGAGATGAAACCAGGGGATCTGTATTGGTTCAATGATCCATACCTCTCAAAAGGTGCGATCCAGCATCTCGGCGATATGTGTTTCATCACGCCGGTCTTTGGCGATAGCAGGGTGATTGCTTTTTCTGCCACCTTCGGCCATTTTCGCGATATTGGCGGAGCCAGGCCGGGTAGCATCTCACCTTCTGCCACAGAGATTTTCCAGGAGGGCACGCGTATTCCGCCAATCCGCGTTGTCCGCGACGGCCACTTTAACGACGAGGCATATCGCATAGTCTTGGCGAACTCGCGTTTTCCCCGAGAGCTTGAGGGCGACACTAGAGCGATGATGGCAGCTTCCAGATTGGGCGAAACGCGGCTCTTAGAACTGGCGAATCGCTATGGCGTTTTAACCTTGACGACCGCCTTTGACCAGTTGATCACAAGTACGGAACGAGCAGCTCGAGCGAAGCTTCGCTCTCTCGTTCCAGAAGGACGGTACAGCTTCTACGATTACGTGGATTCGGATGGGCTGGGAAGCGAGCCGATCCGAGTGGCCATGGACTTGATCCGCGAAGGAGATGAGATCACGGTGGATCTCACTGGCAGCGGAACCCAGGCCCGCGGACCCGTGAACTTTATCGCGACTAAAGGGTTCATCAATTTAATGTTTGGTCGGTATATCGCGGCACATGATCCAAGCCTGACGACAAATGAAGGGCTGTTTAGGGTAATTGACCGTCTGGTGACCAAGCCCGGCACAATTATGCAGCCCAATTTTCCGGCTGCCACAGGGCTTCGCAGCCATTCTCGCTTGCGGCTCAGTTCCTGTATGCTCGGGAACCTGGGCCAGTCAACGAACGGTAACGCTTCAGCCAACTCCCCAATCTACGAGATCTATACTGTGGCCATGGGTGATCCAAAAACTGGCGCTCTCGATGTTTGCACCGAAGGTGTGGGCGCGGGCTTAGGGGCACGGCCTTGGTCTGATGGCGTGGATGTGATCTACTTCATCGCTCAGCAGAATTTTCCTATCGAATTCATGGAACGAGAGCATAAGGTGCGAATCGAGCAATATAAGATCCAACCCGACTCGGGCGGCCCCGGCTACTTTCGCGGAGGTTGTGGTATGGTGCGTGATGTTCGCCTCCTTGAAAGAGGTATTTTGAGTACGCGAATGGACAATGTGCGTTTTCCTTGCTGGGGTGCCAATGGTGGCAAAGCCGGACGTCCGGGCACTTTTATTCTTAACCCTGATACGCAGAAGGAGCGAAAGCTACCCACCATCGCCGCTGATATTCAACTTGAAGCCGGCGATCTCTTGCGGGTGATCACCGTAGGTGGCGGTGGATGGGGCGACCCGTTCACCCGCCCACCCGAGTCCGTGCTCCGCGATGTCAGGCGGCAATTCGTGACCGTGGAGGGTGCGCTCGAGGATTATGGTGTCGCGGTGAACCCCGTAACGGGGCAAGTGGATGAAGACAGAACAGCTTCGATTCGGTCGCGGGCTGTGAAACCTGTCTGCCGATTTGATCGAGGTGTCGCCACAGACTGGCTGCGTCAGCGTGGGGAGGTCGTCAAGTGAGCCACCCGTCGACCCGCGCTGGCTCATGTCGGGAACTGATCCTACAGCGGCGCGCAAGTTGGAATTGACCCGCTGCGCCCAGGCGAATCTCCGCACCGCATTAGAAAAGCTGGCGACCATCGCGAAGTATTCTTCCCCTCTCGGCGCGAGGAGATAGCGCTGACGGTAAAGCTCGATGATTTGAAATCGGATTAGCTCTTCCAATTGCAGCCTGACCTTCCGCCTCGATTTCTGAGCGAGGAGGGCGAGATCGTTCTGGGGGAGGAGCAAGTGTGGCGCCACCTCGTCCAAGAGGTGGCTTCGCGAGTGGCGTGAGCGCGAGTGCGAGCCGGACCAGTTCCGACGGTCGGACTCTCTTTCCTGTCTCGGTTTCCGTCGCGTGTTCTCGTTCGTGTTCTCGCTCGTTCGACTCTCCTGCGTTCACTTTCAGTGTGGTCGCGCGCGACTCGTCTTTCTCTTGCGGGCATTCGTCTGCCATCATCCCTGCACCTGATGGACAACTTGAAAAAAGTAGTATGATGGGCGCTTGTCAGAACGCAAATTCGAACTGAACGATCAGCAAGTCAGCGAGTTACGGCGGGGGCTGACTTGAAAATGGGAGTCGGCTAGGTTGATGCTAACGAAGGCTGGGGTTCTAAGGTCACCTGGAACCCCAGTTCTTCTAGGCGCCGAGTCAAACGTCGCGCGGTGGCTTGGGGACGCAATTGGTCAAAGTAGTTGCCGCCGAGCACGCGAAATGGTTCGTGGCGTTGGAGCAGATGGTAGGCGATCACCAGAATGGAGTGGGCCACCGCGACCGCCGCTTTCTTCTTCCCACGGCGGTAGGTGAGTCGGTGGAATTGAGCCGAGAGGTAACTGTTCCTGGTGTGTCCCGCCAAGCAAAGGACCTTGGCCGCCCTCACGCGTCTGCTTCGCCTGCCCCATACCGAGCAATTCGTTTTCGCCGACTTCTTCTGAGTGAGTCCGTGGTCCTGTCAGTGTCAAGTGAAAAATGGCTCTGCGCCATTTTTGATGAAAGCGACTGACGATCAAGAAGTATCGGTCGCCAACATCCGTAGGCGCAGCAAATCAAATCCCGCCCGGCCGTACATGCTGCGCTTTAGCGACTTGAGTTTGTTGATTTGGCCTTCGACTTGCCCGGAACTGTGTGACAAGGACAACGCCGCATGGACCGCATCGTGATCGCGCTGAATGCCCTCCGCAAATCGCTTCAACTCAGGGACTCCGCTAGTGGCTGCGCGCTCCAGCCAGGGATCCAAGTCAGCGGCCCGACGCTCGCGCAACATCTGGGCAAAATCCTGCGTCAGTGGTTGGAGCACGCGGACGTCGGGGCAGATCTGGGTGAGTTGCTCGAGCGCGGTTCGCTCGCTCTCCGCCAACTCTTCGGGCCGACGCAAGATCCTCCACGCGGTGCGGCGAGCCGACAGGGGTGTACCCAACGGGGTGGGCGGTCGGTAGGCGAGCGCTCGCGCACTACCGCGTCCCTGGAACCGGGCATGTTCGGAACGAGCGGGAGGGACCACGGAACGATGGTGGGCGACCCAGCTCGAGACGAGGGACCGGGAGCCGGGATCGCCTTGCGCTCGAATCTCGCGCCAGAGGGCGAGGCCATTGTCATGCCCGGCGGCCAGTTGCTGCGTCAGGTAAGGGAGATACGGATCCAAGAGACTGGGTTTGGTGGGAGGCTGAGCTCGCTCTGGGAAGGCGCCCGCATTGAGAAAACGGGGCACGGTTTTTCGATTGAGGTGGAGTTGGTCCGCAATCGCGCGACGACTGAGGCCAGCCGCATGCAGACGGTGCACCTCGGCATAGCGCCGCTCGCGGCGCGTTCGACTCGCCTGCTTCCTTCGTTCGCTCGCGGTAAGGTGCGCCGCCTGGTCGGCACTTGATCCGGTGGCCGGCTGACTAGGAGCGGCCGAGTGCGGTGCCGTGAGCGATCCCTCTCCGGTGGTGCTAGGCAATGCTGAGGGCGCCGCCGGGATGCTCTCAGTGACGGGCACGACGGCCTCTTGGATTCGGACCTGCTGCAAGTGGGAGGGATGACGCTCCAAGGTCCGTTGCAGCGTCTCGCGGAGATTTTGGAGCAGATGGAAGCGATCGGCGACTTGGATTGCCGTGGGGGCGCCGCGTTACGCCCCATCGGCGTAGACGCCCGCCCGGTCGCGGCAAATGATTTCTATGCCGGGATGAGCTTCCAGCCAGTGAGCCATTGAATCCGCCGAACGATCCGCCAAGAGCTCGATGGGTCGATGGCGCTCCAGATCGACCAGCCGGGTCCCATACGTGTGTCCTTTGCGCCACGCCCAATCATCCACGCCGAGCACGCGCGGCGTTGGCACCGATGGTTCGGGCTGGCGCCGCAGGATCCGCAACAGCGTGTTCGGACTGACGGGCATGCCGAAGCGGCGCGCCAGCGGAGCCCCTGCCCGTCCGCCGTTGGCGAGGCCGAGGGAGGCGAGCAAGGATCCGGCGTGGCGCGTCCGCCGGGCATACGGCGCAATTGCCGGCGAGAGCCGCTCAACAAAGATGCGCCGACGGCACCTGGCGTTGTCGCAGAAAAAGCGGCGGACGCGCAATCGAATCTTCACAGGCACCCCACTCTAAGACACGTCGGAAATCCTACGCCAGTAGCGGCTATGAATTCGTCTAGAGCCTTGTTGGCAGAGGGGACAGGCGGCGCTAGGTTGAGTCATCTCCATGACCAATAGGATCGACTGCTCATCGGACATTACTTCGCTCAGTTGTATACCAGGGATGGCAGGCAGTAACACGTTCGTCAGCACTCACAGGTCTTCTTTCCAGCAACAGAACTTCATACCTGTAATTGTACCACCCTTCCCTGAATTGAGCCGGAATCATCAAAAGTGGCGCAGAACCAATTCTATTGTATCACTGACAGTCCAGGATCCAGGTGCGCCCAGCGGTGACTCGCTTTCTCTTGCAGACCATCGTGCAGATCCAGAAACAGACTGGTTGGCGTTTGCTCTTCCTGAGCAACGACGACGCGCTCTGCCGCAAGGATATCGCCATTCACGCCTTGCAGTCGGTCAGTAGAATCGCGGTGTACCGAGGCACAGCCTACCTGTTTGTGTGGGCCAAGACTATCCAGAAAGGGGGTCCGCGCTACACCCACGAGTGGTGACACTCAATGGAGTGAGACGTATAATGTGGTCACGATATCATGATGTCACGATAAGTTACTCGCCAGCCAGCAGAACACGGCGACGTACCTACTGCCGAGCTATCTATGACCCCAAATCCAACTTCCCCAAACGCCGAGCCATTCTTCGATTTTCGTTCCCCGAAGACGCGCTCTGGCCGAAACGGTAAATCGGACCAAGTCGGGGCAATCCGACGAGACAGTCCGCTTCCCCTTTATCACCAGCTTTATGAAATCCTCAATGCAAAGATCGAGTCAGGCGAGTGGCAGCCAGATACTCCTTTCCCCAGCGAAAAAGAGCTGAGCGAGCAATACGATGTGAGTCGGACTACCGTCCGCCAAACGCTGCAGCAAATGGTGGTCGACAGCCTTGTGTATCGTCGCCAGGGTCGCGGCACTTTTGTGGCGAGACCCAAGTTGCGCCATGGCCCTCAGCGCGATTTGGGGATTAGCGGCTACATTCGAGCACACGGCCTTGTTCCGGGGTGGCAACTTATCTCAATGAATCGCGTTCTGCCGCCAAAACGCCCCGCACTGGCACTTGGACTGGATGAACCTGATCACGTACTCGAAATTACCCGCTTGCGGCTCGCGAGCGGCGAAGTGATCGGAATTCACACATTGTATATTCCTCTTCCAATCGCGGCCAGGTTGAATGCCCAGCAGTTCACGACGGGCGAGTCGTCCCTATCTTATCTCGAATGCGCTGGGGTTACGCTGACCGAATCGCACCGCCTCATCCAAACCTCTATTGCCAGTGCGCACGAAGCTGAGTTGCTCGGTGTCGAGCCCGGCTCGCCGCTTCTCCAGATTCAGCGCGTAACGATTGGAGCGGACGGCAAGCCAGTCGAGTACATGGATGCCGTGTACCGCGGCGATCGATTTGAGTATTACGTGTATGTAGAACATAAGGGAGATTGAAAGACAGGCCTCCTGTGGCTCGCCTCTTCCGGTCTCCGCCATATTTTCTGCTTCGCGTTCCCCTGCTCGCCCAAACCAGTTGTGTCCTAGACAGAAGGTTCATAGACCGCGTCCCTACCGTACCACAAATAGACCTGTTATCTCAGTGCCTAATTCTTGCGCAAATTGGGCTACATTTCATCGGGCCGTTGAAGCATAATCCAGACCGTCTTCCTCTGAGATAGGCGCGGCGGTCCACTGAGCGCAGATTCAGCGGCCCAACTTGGGGTTCTGCCCTACTTCGCGTGTGTCAAGCAGGCAAAGCCGGACAGCCATTTGATGATTTGTCGGCTAATTTGGGTGAAAATTTGGTCATAACTCAAGGAGCAGTTGGGCATGATGCCAATTGAACGGGCCGAGAAGGTCCACTGGGATCTGGAAACGGACGTGGTCGTGGTCGGCGCGGGCGGGTGCGGCATGGTGGCTGCACTCGCGGCCGCACAGGCTGGGGCGCAAGTGCTGCTAGTCGAGAAAACAGCCCGCATCTCCGGCAGTACCTCGCTGAGCACGAGCATGATTCCCGCGGCGGGCACGCGCTTTCAAAAACAGGCGGGCATCGACGATACGCCCGAGATCATGGCACAGGACATATTAACTAAGAACAAGCACACAAGTGACGAGGCGATGACACGCTGCCTATGCGCGCAATCGGCTGAACTGGTGGAGTGGCTAGGCGATTACGCGGGCATCAAGCTTCACCTCCCCACCGATTTCCTCTACTCTGGGCACACCCGCCATCGCATGCATACGACCGACCACCGGACGGGCGCAGAACTGGTGGAGCAACTTACTGCTGCGGTCCGACGCACGCCGGGGATCGAATTAGTGTTCAACGCGCCCATCCGCTCACTCGTTGCCGACGAGAGCGGCGGGGTCGAGGGCGTGGTGGTCGAGACCGAGCAACTGGAGCGCGTCAAGGCACGCAAAACGATCCTCGCCACCTCTGGGTTTGGCGCGAACAAGGAGATGGTCGCTCGCTACTGTCCCGATATCGCTGGCGCGCTCTACTTTGGAGGCGAAGGCAATACGGGCGAGGGAATCTTGCTCGGGCTCGAAATGGGCGCGGCGGTCGAGAACATGGAAGCGTACCAAGGGCACGGCTCGGTGGCATTTCCGCACGGCATGCTCGTAACTTGGGTCGTTCTCGTCAACGGCGGTTTCATGGTGAATAAAGAAGGACGGCGCTTTGGCGACGAGATGCTGGGCTATTCCGGTTTCGCGGTCTATGTCAACCGGCAGACCGACAGCGTTGGATTCGATATATACGACGAACGGATTCACAAGAGCGTCATGCCATTTGCGGACTATCAGGACTGTATCAACGCTCAAGCAATGAAACACGCCGACACAATGGAAGGACTGGCGGACGCACTCCATCTACCCGCGGCGGCGCTCTGCAAGACGCTGGAAGACTATCACGTGGCAGTGGACCGCGGCCGTGATGAGTTTGGTCGGATGGAGCTCGCCCGGCTAACCCCACCGTATTACGGTATTCAGGTAACTGGCGCGCTCTTCCACACGCAAGGGGGGCTCAAGGTGGATGCGCGGGCGCGCGTCTTGCGCCCGGACGGCTCGGCGATTCCAAACCTCTATGCGGGCGGCGGCACCGCCGTCGGAGTCTCCGGACGTGGGGCGAACGGCTATCTGGCCGGAAACGGATTGCTTGCCGCACTCGTTCTGGGCAAGCTCGCGGGGGATGACGCCGGGCGAGCTTGTAAGAACCAGATGTAGACCGACTTTAATTCACACCAAGGAGCCAGTGATGTCAACGCGACCTTTCGATCAGATCGTCAAGAATGTGCGGGTTGTCCGCCACAATCAAGAGCCTGCCCAACCGCTTGACATTGGCATTAAGGCTGGCAAATTTGTGCGCATCGTTCCGCAGATTGACCCAGAGCAAGGGGAACGCGTTTTCGATGCACACGGTCTTCTCGGATTCCCGGGCGTAATTGATAGTCACATGCACGTCGGCATCTATACGCCGGTCGACCAGGATGCCATGAGTGAAAGCAAGGCGGCGGTGCTCGGGGGGGTGACGACCTGCATGACTTACTTCCGTACGGGGCAGTACTATCTTAACAAGGGCGGACCGTATGCCGACTTTTACCCGGAACTACTGGCGTGCTCTGAGGGGCGGTACTATGCGGACTATTGCTACCACATCGCTCCGATTAGCCATTCGCAGATCAAGGAGATGGAACTACTGGTCGACCGTTTCGGCATGACGACGTTCAAGATTTTCATGTTCTATGGCGGACACGGTCTGCATGGGCGCTCGGATCAGCAAAACCAATTTCTGATGATCGGCCCGGACGAGAAATACGACACAGCACATTTCGAAGCGATCATGCGCGAACTTGCCGCCATTATGAATCGCCGCCCGGACCTGGCCGAGTATCTCAATCTCAGCCTGCACTGCGAGTGGGCGGAACTGCTGACCGCGTACAGCAAAAAGATCGAGCAGGACAATATACTCAAGGGTCTGTACGCCTACAGCGAAGCGCGCCCGCCGCATTCCGAGGCGCTCGCCATCTGGAATGCCGCCTACCTCGCGCACGAAACCGGCTGTCGCAATATTACCCTGCTCCACCTCAGCTCGCGCAAGGCGGTGGAAGCGGCATTACTCGCCCAACAAGCTTTTCCCGATGTGAACCTATACCGCGAAGTCACCGCTGGACACTTGCTGATCGATTGGGATGCTCCAGCGGGCAACTTGGCCAAAGTGAACCCGCCAATCCGTTCGCGCGAGGATGTCGAGTACTTGTGGCAGGCCGTCCTCAACCACAAAATCCATTCGATCGTTACCGACCACGCCTCTTGCCCACTGGCTATGAAACTGGACCCGAAAGATGCTGCGAACATCTGGGGCGCGAAATCAGGGTTCGGCGGCACCGAATACTTGCTTTCGGGCATTTTTAGCGAAGGAATCAAGCGCGGCATGTCTGCCAGCCACATCGCGGAATTGCTCTGCTGGAACCCAGCGCGTAAATTTGGTTTGCTAGACAAAGGTGATATTGCCCCTGGCTATGATGCTGACCTGGCACTCCTCGACCCTAATGAAACCTTCGCTGTGCACGCCAAGGATTCTCCTTCGAACCAGGGCTATTCTGTCTTTGAGGGAATGGAACTGAAAGGTCGCATCAAGAGCACCTTCCTACGCGGCAATCTGGTCTTCGACCAAGGCAAATTCATCGGAGCTCCCCAGGGGCGCTATCTAAAGCGCCCATATGGTACGCTCACTCACTAGCGCATCAGCAGCCGGCATGACCCTTGGGGCGCTTTCGACGACGTGACTTTGCGCGCTCTTGCTCGTCCAAGTACCCACTACGGAGACCTGGGATGACTATTGCCTATGAGCTCGCCAGATACAGTCAGGAGTTGACCTATCAAGATCTGCCGGCCGATGTAGTCCACTACGTCAAACGCATACTGCTGGATACGCTGGGATGCGCAATGGGGGGCGTTGCGAGCAAGGCCAACGAGGCTATCCAGGCGTATATCAAGGAACTGCGCCACCCAGAAGAGGCCACCGTGTTTGGCAGCGGCCAGCGGACCTCGTGCCTGAATGCTGCGTTCGCAAACGGCGCGATGGTCCGGTTTCTGGATTACAACGACACCGCGTTTATTCTACAGGGTGAAACATACCGCACCGGCTACCATCCCAGCGAAGTGATACCCGGCATCCTCGCGGTGGGCGAGCGACAACACCTCGGCGGGCCCGACATTATCACCGCCATTGTGTTGGGCTATGACCTGTCACTGGCCTTCCTCGAAGGGGTGCGCGGCGCGGGAATCGAGAAAAAAGGGTGGAATGGCGATACGCGCGGTGCATATATCATGCCCATTGTCGCAGGCAAGCTCCTCGGGTTGGATGCGGAGCAGATCGCGAACGCAGTCGGGATCGCCGCGAGTTGTCACGCTGTCCTCGGCATACTGGACACGCCTGCTGAAGAATACACGATGACTAAGAACATCCGGTTCCCGACGATGGCACAGGCGGGTATCTCCGCCGCACTCATGGCGCAAAAGGGGTTCACCGGTCCCACCTCGGTCATCGAAGGGCACGACGGGTTTATTCAGTCGGTCATGAACGGTGAGTATGACATTACCCCGCTCACCAATCTCAAGGGTAAGTTCGCCATCCGCGATGCCTGCATCAAGGGCATCATTGCCGATTTCTCCACGCACGGTCACCTCGCGGCGACGTTGACGCTGGTCAACGAGCACGACATCAGACCGGAAGACGTCGCCGCGGTAAGAATCACGACGAGCCAGCGCTGCGCCCAGCATACGGGCGACCCGGTCAAGAAATACCCCCGGAACAAGGAAACTGCCGACCACAGCTCATACTATTTGACAGCGATTGCCATCATCGATCGCACCATTGGACCCGCGCAGTTCACCCCTGCCAAATTTGAGGATCCGCGCGTCCGGGAACTCATAGACAAGGTCGTCCTGGTGGGGGATCCCACGCTGGACAAGGCGCGCCCGGCAGGCATTTCCGAAATCACCACGCACGCGGGGGCGACGTATCGTTGCCGGGTAGACAACCCACGCGGGCACGCCCGCAATCCAATGACAGATGCAGAGGTGATTGACAAGTTCCAGCGCACCGTATGTGATCAGATGTCGGCAGGGCAGATACAGGAGATCGTGGACCGCGTGTTTGACCTGGAGCATCTGGACGACATTGGCACATTGAACCGGCTGATTGTCTCCCGGTTCGACGAGAGGACCGATGGCAAGACTATATGAGTATCAAGGCAAGACCATCCTGATGGCGGCGGGCATCGCCACGCCCGCGGGCAAATGTGCTTCGACCGCGGAAGCAGCGCGACAAATTGCCCAAGAAATCGGGCGACCCGTGGCTATTAAGGCACAGGTCTGGGCGACCGGACGCTTTCAGGCGGGCGGCATTGCGTTTGCGTCCACGCCGGAAGAAGCCGCAGCGGCTGCGCGCCGGATTCTGGGCAGCACTATAAAAGGTCTACCCGTCCACATCGTTCTTGTCGAGGAGCGGCTCGACGTCGTTGAGGAGTTTTACGCCGGTATTATCGTGAACGCCTCGCATAAGGTCAAGGGTCCCGTCCTCATGTTCAGCACGGTGGGTGGGACCGGGATCGAAGAAGTTGCGGCGAAACAGCCCGACCGGGTTGGGACTCTCACGGTTGACTATCTCAGTGGCATCACGCCCGCCGATGCTGAACGACTGATTGCGGGCGTCGCATCCGATTCGCCGCTCTCCGGCGCGGTGCACGCGCAGTTGTCCGATGCGGTGTGCAAGCTGTATGCCGCGTTCAAGGCGAACGACGCTCGCGCCGCGGAAATCAACCCGCTCGTGCTCACCCGCGATGGACAGCTGTGTGCGGCCGACTGCCGCATTACCATCGACGACAACTCGGTGTTCCGTCATCCCGGGCTAGGTATCACACTCCCACGCGACATGGAGCGCCCGCCGACACCGCTAGAAGAGATTGCCTGGTCGATCGAAGCCGACGATTATCGGGGGACCGGCTATTTTTCGCAAATGGTCCCGACGATTGAGGGGCGCGGGTGGCTTGGCTTTCATGGCATTGGTGGCGGCGGCGCGATGCTCGGCGCAAGCGCGTTCGTGACGCGCGGGTTTAAGATTGCCAACTATGCGGACACAAGCGGCGACCCGACGGCGAGCAAAATCTATCGTGTGATCAAATGCATCCTCTCCCAGCCTGTTGATGGCTATGTACTCATGGGCGCGGTACTGGCAAACCAGGAACAATGGCACCATGCGCACGCTGTCGTCAAGGCGTTGCGTGAAGAGGCCGCGAACCGTCTCGGTTTTCCTGTTATCCTCCTGATTGCGGGCAACAAGGAACGCGAGTCACACGAGATCATCCGCGAAGGGTTAAAAGGCTTGCCGCTCCGCTGGGAACTCTACGGTCGGGAGCACATTTACCACACGGACTTTATCGCCGACCGGGTGCTGGAACTCACCACGCAGTACCAGCGCGAGAAATACGGGGCCGAGGACGGTAGCCATGCCTGACAATCAACTCGTCATACGTGCGCGCAAGATCGAGATCACCATAGACTACTCTCGGTGTGAGCCCGCGATCAGCAACGCGTCCAACCCGGCGTGCGCGTTTGCATGCGTCAAAGCGTGTCGCCTCTACGGGCGCAACATATTGAAGATCGAGCGGAACCGGCCGGTGCTCGCCGTCACCAACCTCGACGAGATCGAACGGCTGGACAACGAGTGCCTTGCCTGCGAGTACAGTTGCTCGCGCAAGGGAACCGGGTGTGTCGCTATCGCCGTGCCTCTACCGGGACTGACCGAATACCGCGATAGGCTGGCGAGAGGAGGCGTGTGATGCCGGTTTTAATCGATGGCTCGACCCGCGTTCTTGTTCAAGGTATTACAGGTCGCTTTGGGCAAGGCGTGGCGCGTCGAATGATCGAGGTCGGTACACGCGTCGTGGCCGGAGTGACACCGGGGCGGGGAGGGGAATCGGTCTGGGGCGTGCCGGTGTTTTCGACCGTCAAACAGGCGATTGAAGCGATGGGCGAGATGGACGCCTCTGTCGTCGTGGTGCCGGGACCGGAGGCTAAAGCAGCTGTGTTCGAAGCGTTTGATGCCGGGATCCATACAGTGCTGATGCGCGTCGAGCGCGTGCCCCTGCACGACACGTTGGAGATTGTCGCGCACGCGCGCCAAAAGAATATCCGCTTGATTGGGCCAGGCTCGGCCGGCGTCGTCACGCCGGGCAAGGCGTCGCTCGGTGGGCTGGGCGGCTTTATGGGCTCTTCGGATTTGCCCAAGATTGCGTTCAAACCGGGGCGGATCGGGGTCGTCTCCCGCAGCGGCGGGCAGACGAGTACGCTGAGCTGGGCAGTCTGCCAGGCGGGGTTTGGCGTGAGCACCGCCGTGCACCTTGGCTCCGAGCCGATTCTCGGGACCACCCTCGCAGAGATATTGCCTCTCTATCAGGCCGACAGCACAACGGATGGGATTGTCTACTTTGGCGAAATCGGGACCCCGATGGAAGAAGAAGCCGCCGAGATCATCCGTGCAGGCGGCTATACCAAGCCAATGGTGGCCTTTATTGCCGGACGCGGGCTTCCGGGAGGCCTGCGGTTCTCCCACGCGAGCGCCATTGTCGAAGGTGGCAAGGGGTCGGCCGAAAGCAAGATGCAAGCCCTCCGCGATGTCGGCGCATATGTGGTCAACCGCCCCGAAGACATTGGTCCCACGCTTAAGCAGATTTTCGGGCTGGGAAGGGAGGTTGCCGGTGGATAGGATTTTAAGGACGCTGCTTTTTGTTCCTGCGAATAGTTGGAGAATGATCTTGTCGGCTGCCACTGAGGGCGAGGACGCGGTTATCCTGGATTTGGAAGACGCCTGCCCGTTGGCAGAGAAAGAGACGGGGAGGATATTTGCCAGAGACGCTATTGGCACCCTGAAGCGTCATGAACTCGATGTCTTCGTGCGCGTCAATTCTTTTGATACGGGATTCACGGAGCAAGATCTAGATTACGTCATCGTTGACGGGCTGGATGGGATCATGCTGCCCAAGGCCGAGCGTGCCGAGGACATGATTCGGCTCGATGCACTCTTGACCAATCACGAAGCGCGCCGGGGGCTGGCGGCGCAGTCGCTCGCCATCATCGCGCTTATCGAAAGCCCGCGCGGCATCGCGGCGGCAGCCGAAATCACCTCGGCCAGCAAGCGCGTGATTGCGCTCGGCTTTGGCGCGGGCGATTACTCGCGCGAACTAGGCATTGGCATGGGTGTGACTAGCCTCTCGCCCGAGGACCGTTTCCTGATGGCGTCGCACCCGCGTGCCTGCATTGCCCTGGCAGCACGCGCTGCAAATGTCCTCGCATTCGACACGCCTTTCTTCGGCCTTGTGATCGACTTGGATGGCCTTGTGCACGAGGCGCATCAAGCGCGGCTCGTCGGGTTCACCGGCAAGCTGCTCGTCTACCCGCGCCACATTGCCCCCACCAACCAGGTCTTTTCACCCGCAGCCGAAGAACTTGACCTAGCCCACAAGGTCATTACGGCATATGAGGAGGCGCGGGCCAAAGGGCTCGGGGCGACCTCGGTCGGCGGAAAGATGATCGACTATGGTTCTTATCGGCGTGCCGCTAGTCTCGTCGCGATGGACGAACGTCTCGTGGCTAAAGAGAAACAGAGAGTGCTGGCACAGGCCAGCCCAGCCTAACCTATGGATACCATCTCAACCGCCCTCGCAGATTTTATCGGGAACGTCCGTTTTGAGCGCCTGCCCGCGCCGGTCATCGCGCAAGCCAAACTGCGCGTGCTCGACTTGGTAGGCGTGGCGTTTGCTGGGTATGCCTCGATGGAATTTCCCCGGCTCGTGGTTAACTACTTCGCTGACCTCGGCGGCAAGCCAGAGGCGACGCTGCTTCAAACTCGCGCAAAAATCCCCGCGCTGAATGCCGCCTTTGGCAACGCAGTGTGTGCACACGCCATCGACATGGATGACGGTCACCGGTTTGCCGCGCTCCATCCTGGCACGGTCGTGATTCCGGCCGCGCTTGCGGCGGCAGAAATAACCGGCGCGAGCGGGTGTGAATTTCTTGCTGGCGTTGTGGCCGGTTACGAAGTCATGATACGCGTCGGCGCCGCGATCAACCCGTCCAGTTTGAAACGCGGTTTCCACGCAACGGGGATTGCCGGGTCATTCGGTGCGTCCGCCGGTGCGGCCTGCATTCTGCGCCTCTCGCCTGCCCAAACAGTGAACGCATTAGGACTGGCAGGCTTGCAGGCGGGCGGACTATTGCAGGTGAATCACGAATTGGAAGGTGCCAAATCCAAACCGATCAATCCGGGGCGTGCAGCAGCCTCCGGTCTCTTCTCGAGTATCCTCGCCCAAAGAGGCGCCCCCGGCCCACTCGCCATCTTTGAGGGGGAGGACGGCTTTCTCAAGGCGTTCGCTGATCAAGTACAGATCGAGGTTTTGACCGACGGCTTGGGACAAACCTACGCGATCGAGAATACCTACGACAAGCTGTATGCGGCATGCCGCCATGCCCATGCTTGCATCGACGCCGCGCTGGAGGCGGCGCGGAGCGGGCAGGTCGATCCTCATTCTATCCAGAGGATTACTGTCGAAACATATGCCGCGGGCGTGCGTCTGGCAGGCATCGCTCATCCGCCCACGCCCTCTGCCGCGCGGTTTTCGATCCCGTTCTCGGTCGCGCTGGCACTCCTGAAACAGGACGCGGGCTCGGACAAATACTCGGAAACCAATGTCGCCGACGCGGAAATCCAGGCATTGGCAGACCGGGTGGACCTTAGTGTCAGCGAGTTGTGGGAAGGCATGTACCCCAACCAGAGAGGCGCAACTGTCACCCTCGTTGATGGTCAGGACAGGGTGTGGCGCGCCGAGGTCGGTCTCGCCAAGGGTGAGCCGGAAAACCCCGCGAGTTGGGAGGAGCTGTACGCCAAATTCCTTGCCAATGCGACGACGCTCGTATCCGAGCCACACGCCCGCCATCTCGGCGATGTAATCCGCACGCTCGATAGTAACACATTGCAAGAGTTCGTCGCGCTGATCTAGAATGCGGGCGCACGCCACGGAGGCATACATATGGGGAGCATCCGGGCGCCACCATCCTTGGCCCTTTAGAGCACGGCCAATTCTCTCGGTTCATAAAGCATACTTCAAGGAGGAGATGCAGGGTAATGAGAGGCTACAGCAATCCATTTTCGCCGACCGGCAAGGCGTCGTTGATGCTCCCGACGCCGCACCACTATGGCGGTACGTACCTAACCGTAGTGTTTCGTGCCGACCCCGCTGCGGTCCGGGCCGCGATCCCGGAACAACTGGACCTAGTTGAGAACGGTCTGGGGTTTGCTTTCATTTGCGACCTGACGTGCTACTCCGACGACCCTGGGCTCGGTGCGCGCGATCCCGCATGGGTCCAGTACCAGGAAGGCGTGATCAGCTTCGAATGTTCGTATAAGGGACAACGTGGCCGGACCAGCCCGTATCTGTGGGTCAACCGCGATTGGTCCATGATGTTTGGGTGGTTGAACGGCTGGCCGAAAAAGGTGGCCGAAGTGGAATTGACTCGCATTCACGCGCACGGCATCAACCCGGCGCTACCCGCGTTTGGGGCAGGCACGAAACTGGGCGGCTACGTCGCGCGGCAGGGTGCGCGCGTCATGGACCTGCAGATTGAACTGACGAAACCGAGCACCGATGAGTTGCCCGTAGCGAGCGTTATCTACGCCGTCCGTCACTTTCCCGGCATGGGACCGCAGGTGCCCGCCGTGCACCAACTGGTGCGCAACCAGACGACCGGTGTGGTGAATCGCGATGTGTGGGAAGCGACTGGGACTGTCAACTTTTACGATTCCGAGAACGAGGAACTTGCTTATCTCAAGCCGGTGGAAATAGTCCGCTGCATGTATTACCGCCGCGGCTGGACGACCAGTCACGAGGCCGAGTTGCTAGAGCAATACTAGACGGCGCGGCCCCTTATTGAAAGGAGTCCCATGTTACGATGCTCTACAAACACCATGTTCATCCGAATCATCGCCATGATCGTGCTAGCCGCAGCAGTTCTCATCGGTTGCGCACCCACAGCAGCATTGCAACCAGCGGCGTCCCCGGCCCAACCTACGGCGACGGCCGCTTCGAACGCAGCACCGTCCTCGGCCAAGGACACCGTCGTGGTTGGCATCTACGGGGGCAACACTGAGAAGACGTTCATCAAGTCCGTGGCCGACGAGTTTCAGAAACGCTATGGACTGAAAATCAAGACTGTCCCCGCGAACAACGAGCAGCGTTTAGCACAGCTCAAGACCCAGCGTGAAAACCCCCAGATGGACGTTGCGTGGTTTACCGACCCCATTCTGCCAGATGTGGTCGCGTCTGGCGTGATCGACAAGATCGACGTGAGCAAGCTGTCCAACTACAAAGACACCTACCAGCCGCTCCAGCCCAAAGACAATATGTGGGTCGTGCATTCGGTGACGCCTTGGGGCATTGTCTACAATGCCGACAAGGTGAATCCTGCCCCGACCTCCTGGCGCGACCTGCTCGACCCCAAGTGGAATGGCCAAGTGATGTCGAGCGACATCACATATTCGAGCTCCTATCTGACGCTCCTCGCGCTGGCACGGTTGGACGGTGGCGACGAAAAGAACCTTGAGCCCGGTTTCAAGAACATGAAGACACTTCGCGCTGCCTCCCCGACCTTCTGGACGACGTCGGACCAACTGAACACGCTCCTCAAACAAGGAGAGGTCGTGATGTCGCCAGATGCGAAAGGCTTTGTCGACGTGTTGGCCGTGAATCAAAAGCTCTCCCAGTTCAAGTTCGCTTATCCAAAAGAGGGCGCATACGCTGTCAGCATGGTCATGACGATCGTCAAGAACGCCCCGAATCCTGACGGCGCGTACAAGCTGCTCGACCTGGCGCTGGACCCTGCCGCACAGGCGATCTTCTCGGCGGGGACCTTCTACACGCCGATTAACCGCAAGGCCGTACTGCCTGCTGAGATTGCGTCGCTCTTCCCATCCCCTGACCAGGTTGAGAAACTCCAGACGGCGGACTGGGCGAATTTGAACACGCAAAAAGAAGCGATTGTCGACCGCTGGCAGAAAGAGATCCGATAATAGAGAGTTCTGCGATGGCGTATCTCGAATTGACCAGTCTGCAAAAACGTTTTGGCGGATTGACCGCAGTGGATAGCGTCTCGCTGGCAGTGCAGGAGGGCGAGTTCTTCGCCCTCCTCGGGCCCAGCGGTTGCGGCAAGACGACTACGCTCCGCATGGTCGCCGGGTTGGTCACACCCGACCGCGGGAGCGTGATCCTCGGCGGCAAGGACATTACCACTGAACCGCCCCGAGCGCGAAATCTGGGCATGGTATTTCAGTCGTACGCGCTCTTTCCCCATCTCACCGTGTTCGAGAATGTCGCGTTCGGGCTCTCGTTGCGGCGCCAAGCTGCGGCGGCAATCCGCGAGCGCGTCGCACAAGCGCTGGACATGGTTCAACTGACCGGAATGGAGCACCGTTACCCCAAGCAGCTCTCGGGCGGCCAGCAACAGCGGGTGGCGCTGGCGCGCGCCGTGGTCGTCCAACCTCGTGTGCTCCTGTTCGACGAGCCACTTTCCAACCTCGACGCCAAGCTGCGCGAGCACATGCGCGAGGAAATCCGCGCCCTGCAAAAACGGCTTGGCATCACTGCCGTCTATGTAACGCACGACCAGACCGAAGCGCTGGCCGTCGCCGACCGCATCGCCGTGATGTACATGGGCAAGGTCCAGCAGTGCGACACACCGGTGCGCGTTTACGAGCAGCCGGCGAATGAGCTGGTCGCCGATTTTATCGGACAGACTAACCTGCTGCGTGGCTGTGTAAAGCAAGCAGGCGACCAGTTGACCGTTGTCACCCAACATGCCATCTGTGTGCCGCTCGCCAGGGATGTCAATGCGCGACCCGGACAAGAATTGGCGCTGGCAGTGCGCCCAGAACGCATCCGGCTGGTCGCGACCGGGCGCGCCGAGTCGCCCGGGTATACCGAAGGGCAGGTTGAGCACTGCAGCTATCTAGGGAGTCAAATCCAGGTCCGCGTTGTGATTCAGAACGGCGCGTTGCTCGTCAACACAGCTAATCTTGGCGGCCCGCTGCTCCAGCCGGGGCAGCGGGTAGGAATAGAAATCCATGCAGAAGACTGCATTATCTTTGCCAATTGAGCAGGTCGCACCACGCCGGCGTACGGGCGAGCAGCAGTGGCCTTTTCCGGCCCTGCTCCCCGTGCTGCTTCTCCTCTTAGTAAGCTTCGCCGTCCCGCTGGCGGCAATGGTCCGCATGTCGTTCAACACCAAGGCATCGGGCCAGGATATCGTCGAGGCGTTCAGTCTAGTCAACTACGCAACGATTCTGAGCGACAACTTTTACTATGAGGTGTTTGGGACAACGTTTGGGGTGGCGATTGCGGTAACGTTCTTCTGTCTCGTCTTTGGCTTTCCTCTCGCCGTAGCCTATTCCCACACGCGCGGGACGCGCAAGGCGCTGCTGGCAACGATCATTCTCGGACCACTGCTCATCAACGTTGTTGTACGCACCTATGGCTGGTTGATCCTGCTCAGTAATCGCGGATTGGTGAATGAATTTCTGCACGGGTTGGGGTTGATTCAGGACCCGATCAAGTTTCTATACAACCCGTTTGGAGTGGGGATTGCGTTGGTGCATGTGTTTCTCCCCTTTATGGTCCTCTCGATTTCCGCAGCGTTGCAAACGATGGAGCCGTCGCTCGCCGAAGCCGCCGAGACGCTCGGCGCTGACAAGCCGACGGTATTTCGACGAGTGACTCTGCCCTTGGCGATGCCCGGCGTCGTCGCGGGGTGCATTCTCGTATTCTCCGGAACTCTCGGCGCGTTTGCGTCGCCGCTTGTCCTCGGCGGCACGAGCCTGCGGATGCTCGTCGTCGTCATCTACACCAATGCTCTGATCCTCTTCAATTGGCCGCGCAGCGCGGCGCTCGCCGTAGTCCTCCTGGTCTTGGTGCTCTTCCTGTTGTGGCTGCAAGAGCGCTGGCGAGCCGGGAGGGCAGCGGAAGGGGGGGCGCAATGAGCCGACTGGTAGATCGCCTCTGGTCCCTAGGCTATCGCGTCACAGTCGTCCTCCTGTGCGCGTTCATCCTCGCCCCTATCTTTATCGTCATCTATGCATCCCTCTTGCCATCGGTCATCGTGACCGTCCCGCCCACAGGGTTGTCGCTGGAGTGGTATGCCAAGCTGTTGCAGCACCCGGAATTGGGCCAGTCGCTCGTACTTAGCCTTGAGGTCGGACTCATCACCGCGGTCATTTGTCTCGTGTTGACCGTGCCTGCCGCTATCGCAATCTCCCGTCGTCGGTTTCCAGGCCGGGGCCTTGTTGAGATCATCCTGACCTCACCGCTTGCAGTTCCGACCTTGATTATCGGCCTGGCACTCCTTCAGTTCTACAGCAGTATCGGTCTGTTCGATACGTTCGTTGGGCTGGTTGTAGCGCATGTTCTCGTGTCCATGCCCTATTGCCTGCGTCCCGTCATGGCGGCCCTTTCGAACTACGACGCGAGTGTCGAAGAGGCCGCCGCAGTGCTGGGAGCGCACCCCTGGACTATCCTGCGCCGGGTGACGCTTCCGATTATTCGCCCCGGACTGGTCGCCGGCGCGATGTTTGCGTTCATTATCTCCTTTGACCAGTTTACGGTCACGCTCTTCGTTGTCGCTGCCAACTATGTTACCCTGCCAATACAGATTTTCAACTACGTATCGTATCAAAACGATCCGACCATTGCCGCGCTGTCCACGCTTCTCATCTTGGGAGCGCTAGTGCTCATCTTTGGTGTGGAGGGGACGGTTGGGCTGGATCAGTTGGGCCAGGCTGAGTGAGAGTAGACCGCGAACTACCTATAGGAGAACCGCATGTCCAAAGCACTAGATACGCTGGTCGAATTTGTCGCGGCCACGCGTTACGAGGACTTGCCAGTCGAGGTCGTCAACCGCGCGGGCCTTGTTTTGATGGACACAGTTGCTGCCATTCTCGCAGGCAGCACCGCACCCGAAGTGCAGAACCTTGCCAGCCTCGCGGTTCGCTCGTCGGCTTGCCATAGTGCGACAATTTTCGGATATCGCGAATTGGGGGACGCTCGATGGACGGCGCTGGTCAATGCTTGCGCCGGGACTTCGACGGAACTCGATGAAGGCCATGCATATCCCAAAGGACATCCGGCGATACACGTGCTTCCTGCGGTCATAGCGCTGAGCGAAGAGACCAACCAGACGGGACGCGATGGGCTGTTGGCTTTTGTCCTCGGCTACGAGGTGGCGACACGAGTTGGAGCTGCGTGCAATCTGCGCAAGGTTGCCCATCCGCATGGCACTTGGGGCACTCTGGGCGCCGCAACCACGGCTGCCAAGTTAATGCGCGAGGATGTGAGAGGCATCCGCGAGGTGATCGATATCGCATCCTCTCTAACGCTCGCCACCTCTTTTCAGTCTGCTACCTCAGGAGCGCTGGTCAGAAATATTTATGCTGGTATGAGCAATCAGAACGGCCTGCTCGCGTGGAATCTTTATCGCTGCGGATTCACCGGTGAACGCGATGGAGTAACCAACGTGTTTGGGCATGTCATGTCAGAGACATTTAGAGAAGATGTGTTGACCGACGGGCTCGGGTCGCGATTCGAAATCACGCGGGGTTATTTCAAGAAACACTCGTGCTGTCGGTACAATCATGGCGCGCTTGATGCACTGGACTTGATACGTGCCCATTATCAATTCGAGCCGTCCGACGTGAAGCAGGTGCAGGTAGGTACCTACGGGCTCGCGGCGCTGCTGTCCGGAACACAGGCATCCACGACGCTCGCCGCGCGATTCTCGATACCGTGGGCCATTGCAATCTCACTCGTGCGAAGGTCAACGGCTCCTGCGGCATTTGACGAGACGGCCCTGACGGATCCTCAAATTCGCGGGCTTGCCGAGCGGGTCCGGGTGATTGAAGACCCGGAATACTCGGCAATGACGCCGGCGCGGCGGCCCGCCCGCGTGAGCGTTGAACTGAAAGATGGACGCACGTTTGAACAAGTCGTATATAGTAGTAGGGGCGACCGTGAGCAGCCGTTCACCAGAGACGAGTTGGTCAGCAAGTACTTCGAGCTGTCCGCTCCAGTAATCGGAATGGCGAACGCGCGGGCTGCATTGGAGCGAATTCAGGAATGGCCGGAACTGAAAGATATGAAAATACTTACTCGATTACTACTACCCCAAGGCGGTTAAAGGAGTGGAAACGATGACCTTTCGTGTTAAGGTCATTTCACCGATCAAAATCGATGAAGCCGATTTGCAGCGTCGTATTGTCCGCTATGGCGAGGTAGCGGGACCGGACACACAGATCCAAGTATGCAATCTAGATGAGGGTCCGGCAACGCTTGATACCATCGCCGACATGGTGTCAAGCGAATACAACGTTTTCCGGGAAGGTGCCAAGACAGCCCGTGGGGAGTGCGATGCGATATTGATCGATTGTGTCTTCGATGTCGCCGTGGACGGCTTGCGCGAGCACACCGGCCTGCCTGTCTTCGGACCAATGCGCACGACACTCCCACTTGTTCCGCTGGCAGCGGGTCGCTTTTCGATCATCTCCCGTTCTGCTAAACAATGCGAAATGATGGCCGACTTGGTCCGCAAATATGGATTCGGTGATTTGCTGGCGTCAACGCGGCCTCTGGGCCTCAGTTACGCAGAAGCGCGCAAGCCGTCAGTATTTAACGCCGCGATGGCACACGAGATCGGAAATGCGATTGAGCAGGACGATGCTCGCGCCATTCTCATGGGCTCGACGACAATGGCTGTGACCAACGAGTTGCTCGAGGCTGCAAAAGGCACGCCGCTCTTTATGCCGGGTCTGTTTGCCCTGCGCATCATGGAAACCATGTGGCGGGAAGGTCTATTGCACGCCAAGTCCAAAACGATTCCCTGAGTTGCCGGAGCTGCTATGAAATTCGGCATTGGTATGGAGAACTATGGCCCGGCGATCACATTCGATGCCATTCGCCGAGTGGCGCTCGCGGCCGAGGAGCTGGGGTACGATTCCATCTGGACAACGGATCACATCCTGGTTCCCCGGGCCGCCCGCGATCCCTACGGTCGCATCTTCGAGTGCATGGTCACGCTGGCGATGGTGGCGTCCATTACCCAGCGCGTGCGCCTGGGGACATCCGTCATCGTTCTGCCGATGCGCAACCCGGTGCTCTTTGCGAAACAAGTTGCGACGATCGACGCGGCATGTGGCGGGAGAATGATTGCTGGCTTGGGCGTTGGCTGGAGCGAGCCGGAATTTTCGAGTCTGAATGCGAATTTCAAGAATCGGGGCAAGCGCTTGGACGAAGACATTCAACTGCTGCGCACGCTGTGGTCAAACGAGAACGTGAATTTCGAAGGGAGGTACACGCGCATCGCCGATGGGGTCTTTGCCCCGCCTCCGGCGCAGGTCGTGGGCTCGGAGGGGGAGCACGGTGTCCCCATCTGGATCGGCGGGAACGACGGATCGGCGTGGCGGCGCGCGGCCAGGTTGGGAGATGGATGGCACCCTGTAGGGGCCTCACCGGAAGATTATGCCGCGGGAGCGAGCTATATCCGTGAGCAAGGCCCGGCTCGCCCGTTCTCCTTTTCCGGTCGCTTGGCGATTGACATGAACCCGGCGATCCCCTCGACGTTCGACCATCGCGGCCGTCCGCGCCGTCAGCTCACCGGGACGGATGACGACATCCGCCACATGCTGCGCGAGTATGCCGCGGCCGGGCTCGAGTACCTCGTCCTCTTCTTTCCAATGCGGGACCTAAAGGTCACGCTAGCACAAATGGAGCGGTTCCTGCGTGATTTCGCTCCCGAGTTCGAGGGGACGCGCCCGTGAGTAAGACACGGTCTGGCAGCCGGATGACAGTTTTCGATTTCCGTTTCTCGCAGTGGGCGGTATGAACACGAGATCCATTTCGAGCATGGATTCTTGGGACTTGGAGACCGATGTGGTTGTCGTGGGCGCGGGCGGCGCTGGACTGGTCGCCGCGCTCGCCGCCGCCGAACACAGGGCCCGTGTCCTCGTCGTGGAAAAAGAAGAACGCGCGGGCGGCAATACCGGCATCAGCGCGGGTTTGGTCGTGGCCGCCGGATCACACCTACAGCGTGCGGCAGGAGAATCAGGCACGCCGGAAGAACTGGCGGCGGATGCCTGGGAGGCGAATGGTCACACGAGCGACCGGGATCTCACTCTCGCATTGTGCCGTGCCTCCGGTCCCGTGATTGACTGGATGATGGACCGCGGCGTGCCGTTCGAATGGATGTCGGGCTATCGCTATCCAGGGCACAGTCGCGCTTGGCTCCACGCCCCGCGCGAGCGGCATGGTGAGCCGATCATCGCAGCGCTCCTGTCCGCGCTGGCGCGCCAGCCCCGCATCGATTTGCGCTTGGGCACCCCGGCGACCGGACTGGCGACCGACGAGACCAGCGCGGTCACCGGGATCCGCGCGGCCGCCGTGGCGGGCGAGCCCTTTGCGGTTCGCGCGGGAAAGGTGATTCTCGCGGCGGATGGATTTGGAGCAAACCGGGAGATGGTCGCGCGGTTCATTCCCGCGTTCTCGGAGGCGCTTTACTATGGCGCGGCGGGGTGTACGGGCGATGCCATCGCATGGGGCATGGACCTCGGGGCCGCGACCGCGTTCATGGATTCATTCCAGCCACACAGTTCGATTGCCTACCCGGAACGAATCTTCGTGACGACCTTTCTCGTGAACAATGGCGCCATCCAAGTGAATTGCCACGGTAGCCGATTTAGCGACGAGACCAAGGGATACGGGGAGCACGCGCTTGCTGTCCAGCGACAGCCCGGCCGCCGCGTGTACGAGATCTTTGATCGCCGCATTCGTGAGGCGGCCGAAGCGAGCTATGCGCGCTTTGGCGAATGCGTCAACTCGGGCGCGCTGGTTGCCGCCGATACGCTAGAGGAATTGGCCAACCAACTGAGTCTGCCGCCCGGCGCGCTCCAACTGACGATCGCACAGTATCACACCGCCATCGCGCGCGGCCATGACGAATTCGGGCGGAGGCGTTTTGGCAAGCCGCTGGTCCCGCCCTTTTATGGCATCGCTGTCACCAGTGCCCTTTTTCATACCCAGGGCGGGCTGGTCATCGACGCTCAGGCGCGCGTGCAGCACACGAACGGAAAGACCATTGGCAACTTGTATGCAGCGGGTGGAACGGCCGCCGGATTCTCCGGGAACGGCTGCGGCGGCTATCTGGCCGGCATGGGCCTGCTCTCGGCGTATGCACTCGGGAAAATTGCAGGCGATCAGGCGGCCTCGGCGCTGGTGTGAGCGGCCATTGTACAAACGGCGTCACGCCACACCGACGAAGGGGGTAAACCAGCGAGCCAATTAGAAACCATCATCAACCCAATCAGCTACCGTGGCAATTAGAAACCATCATCAACCCAATCAGCTAGATCGGAGTCTCAATCTCTTGAGCCATGCTCGTTCCACATTCTAGGAGGAGAGGAAATGAACAAGACTATCGTTCTCGCATTGGTCATCCTCATCATTCTCGCCGTAGCATGTGCACCCGCGCCAACTCCCGTGCCGCCTCCGCCCCCGGCCACGACCGCACCGTCCGCCAGTTCGGCGCCATCCACATCGAGTTCGGCCCAGCCCACCGCAGTCGCCACCAAGTCGGGTGCCGTGACGCAAGTCAAGATCGGCTCGATTCACCCGCTCACCGGCGGGCTGGCGCAAGACGGTGCCTTCCTCAAGAACAGCATCGACCTCGCGGTTGACGAGATCAACAGCGCTGGCGGCATCAAGTCGCTCGGCGGCGCCAAACTGGTGGTCGAACAGGCCGATAGCCAAGGCAAGCCCGAAGTTGCCCAGTCGGAAGCAGAACGCCTGATCCGCGCTGGCGACGTCGCACTCATCGGCGCATACCAAAGCGCGGCGACCTTCAACGCGACCCAAGTCGCCGAACGCGAGCAGGTCCCCTTTGTGATTGACGTCGCCGTATCGAACAATATCATGGAACGCGGCTTCAAATACACGTTTCGCATTCAGCCCAATCAGACCGCCATGGCCAAAGGCGCAGGTGACGGCCTGAAAGCGCTCGGCATCAAGACCGTCGTCATGCTGCACGAAGACTCGATTTTTGGCCAGGGTCAGGCGGACATCTTCAAGAAAATGGCGGGCGATTACGGCATCACCGTACTCGGCGATATTTCGTACTCGCTCAACAACCTGACCGATCTCACGACTGAGGTCTCCAAGGTGCAGGCGCTGAAACCGGACGCGGTCCTCGTCACCGGCTACCTGAATGATGGTGTCCTGATGGCACGCACCGCCAAAGACCTCAAGCTGAACGTCAAAGCGATCTTTGGTATTGCAAGCGGCGCATTCTCGACCCCGCAGTTCGTTGATGCGGTCAAGGACACGGCCAACTATTTCTTTGATGCGAACTATCACTGGGATGCGTCGAACCCGAAGGCGCAGCAGGTGCGCGATCGCTACAAAGCCAAGTTCAATTCCGAGATGCCGACCCACGGCGTGATGGCGTATGAAGCCACGATGGTGCTCGCCGATGCTATCGAACGCGCGGCCTCGACGGACCCGAAGACGATTCGCGACGCGCTGGCCAAGACCAACTTTGCGAATCACATTCTGCCTTATGACGGCCCCATCAGGTTTGATGCGAACGGCGAAGCGGTGAATGCCCGCGCCATCGTGATGCAGGTCCAGAACGGCAACATTGTCCAAGTGCTACCCAAGCAGTTCGCACAAAAAGACCCGATCTTCCCGATGCCTGCCTGGGACAATCGCTAACTGACTCACCGAGCGCGTTGGATAGCGGTGAGATGATGCCGCTATCCAACGGGCCGATCTTACTCATGCAACGAACCCTTATCCGGCGCGAATTGCTTTCCCGAGATC